>NZ_LZXY01000001.1:0-489047 GCF_001756615.1 Glaciecola punicea | reverse complement strand
TTAGCCATGCGTGCCGCTACCGCTAAATCTATTTGTGAGCTCACATCAACGATTTCTACAACGGGTGCATTAGCAATTTTGGGCCAGCTAAAATTATATTCGTCCTGACTCTTTAAAATATCGGCCAATGCAAGCAATTTAGGCACATAAGCACGGGTTTCTCGGGGTAAGTCAAGCGACCAAAAGTCGGTTGGTTTGCCTGCGCGCTTGTTTTTCTTGATGGCACGCATTACTCTGCCTTCACCACTGTTGTAGGCGGCTAATGCGTGCAGCCAATCACCGTCAAACATATCGTTTAGGTAGCGCAGGTACTTTATAGCCCCTTCAGTAGATGCTATTACATCGCGGCGTCCGTCATACCACCACGTTTGTTTCATGCCAAAACGCTTGCCTGTACTGGGAATAAATTGCCACATGCCCGATGCTCTGCCGTGCGAATAAGCAAAAGGGTCAAAGGCACTTTCAACGATGGGCAATAGAGCCAACTCCATGGGCATGTTTTCTTGTTCAAGTCGTTGGGTAATGTGGTAAAGAAAGGGACGGGCGCGTTTTGACACTCTTTGCATATAGGCGGGATGGCGCAAATACCAATTTTTTTGAGCGTCTAATCTGGGCTGATTTTGGGGAATTGGCAACGTCATTTGATATTGAATTTTTTCCCACAGATCATTCAGCGTATTAGGATCGATCGGATCTGGCTGCTCAAGCGCTATGTCAACTTCTTGCGTGAGATGAATCACTTTTATAACACCGTCTGACTGGGTTTCACAGTCTTGTAAATGGCCTGCATTTTGATCTGAAGAATTAAGCTCACCGGAACAAGGCAGCAGATTGTCGATAATAAGTTCGTTCACTTCACCAATAGTGTCTTGGACGTCCTCGTATTCTTTTTCAATCACTAGAGGGTTAACAGAGCAAGCGCTAAGCGCGATAACAAGACCAACAGGCAATATAAACTTCATAACTTCCTTTTTCACTAATAAGGTTGAAAACTGACAGGCTTAGACTGGGTTTACATTACATTAAAAATTGTCTTTTAATTCTCGTAATTTAGCAAAGGTGCCTATTTGTGTCGTCAAAGCGCTATTTTCGCTATAATTTTCAAAAATTGTTTTTCTGATAGCGTTGCTATGACAGCGCAGAAACGGATTAATTTCACGTTCTTTGCCAATTGTGCTAGGTAAGGTAATTTTATTTTGTTGTCGTTGAGCGTTTACCCATTTTGAATAGCGGTTTAATTCGCTGTTGGTGCCATCAACGCTGAGCGCAAACGCTAAATTGGCTTGGGTGTATTCGTGAGTGCAATATACTTTTGTGCGGCTAGGTAAGGCGGCTAGTTTTTGCAACGACGTGTGAAACACGTCTGGAGTTCCTTCAAACATTCGACCGCAGCCGCCTGAAAATAGGGTGTCGCCACAAAACAAGAAGTCTTCGTGTACGTATACAATATGGTCAAGCGTGTGTCCTGGCGTCGCCAAGATAGTAAAGGTAATGTCAAAGGCTTTTATGTGGAGTGTGTCACTGTCTTGGAGCGTGTAATTAATGCCTGTAATGGTCGGATTGTTAGGGCCATATACTTTAGCCTTTGGAAAAGCGGCTGTTAATGCAGCAATGCCGCCAGTATGATCAAAATGATGATGCGTTATTAAAATGCAATCTAACGTAAGCTGATGCGCTTTTAAAAAAGCAACAACAGGCTTAGCGTCACCGGGGTCAACCACCAAAGCATGCGTATTGTTGTGCAGCGCCCAAATATAATTATCGGTAAACGCTTTTATAGATGAAATTTGATAAGTCATGGTATAGTTTTCGTTCACGTAAAAGAGACTTGTGATAATATCACAAAAGCAACAAAACGTTCACTTCCTTGCTTTTGTGTAAGCCAGCCTTAATTTACGACACGTCACTGGAGATAGTACATGATAATGCGTTCGGCACGCACAGATATCCAACCCGATTATCCAAAACAGTGGCAACAACTAAGCCAAGGAGAACTTGCGCGCGACGAATTAGAAAAAGCACTCGAGCCTATTGTAGCGCGTATTTTTGGCTATTATTTGGTAAAAATTGGCAGCTTAAGTAGCCAAATTAGCCTACCTACCTGCACTATTAAAAATCAATTCAGTTGCGCGCCGCATGCTAATCAGCACAATAGTTTGTATGCAAAATCCTCAAGCTTACCGTTTCAAAATAACAGTATTGACGCATTTGTGATTTTGGCTGAACTAGATTTTGCGCAAGACCCTCACCAAATTATTCGGGAAATTGACCGCGCCATTACGGTCGATGGCAGGGTGGTAATTGCGGGTTTTAATCCTTTTAGTATTGCTGGTGTGCTAAAATATATGCCCATTAACCGCAAAAACATTTTACATCAAGGCCGTTTTTTTACCGCATCTCGTATTAAAGACTGGCTGGCCTTACTGAATTTTGAAATTGTTCAGCAAGAAAATCTTGTATATTCTTCTCTTTTTATGCAAAAGCAATTTAACAGTCAAAGCCCCGTGCAAAAATTCTGCAAACGTTATCTACCTTGGTTTTCGTCTATGTATATTATTGAAGCCAGAAAGCGTGAGATGCCGTTGACGCCGATAAAACCGGTTTGGCAGGTCAAGCATAAGTTTAGTACTTCGCCTATTGTGGCTAGAAACTCACAGTCATCTTTTAAGAAGGCAAATTAGCCTTATATATCTGGTTTAGTTTTATTACGCAGGACCCAGCATAGGGTAGTTTTTAAAGGTTTTAAGAACGACGAGATGTGCGCGGCCAGTTCAGATGTCCGCGCATTTTTATGAGAGCTATTTTACACGCATGCCTGGCGTTGCGCCTTCATGTGGCTCTAATAAATAAATATCTTCGCCGCCAGGACCTGCTGCCAACACCATACCTTCAGACATACCAAAGCGCATTTTACGCGCTGCCAAGTTAGCCACCATAACAGTGTGTTTACCGATAAGCTCTTGCGCATTATATGCCGATTTTATACCGGCAAATACTTGCCTTGTTTCGTTACCAATATCAAGCTCTAAGCGTAATAATTTGTCCGCTTTTTCGACCGCTTCAGCATGTACAATCTTGGCAATTCTAAAATCAATTTTGGCAAAATCTTCGAAGCTTATAGTGTCGGCTATTGGCTCAATTTCAGCCAAGCGCTCATCGGCAATGACTATGTTAGCGTTTTCTTCACTAGTCTGTGCTTTACTTATGTCTTTAGTGACTTGCAGATTTTCTTTAGAAGCCTCTACTATAGCCGCAACCTTATCAGCATCAACGCGCTGGATCATAGCCTTAAACTTATTAATGCTGTGACCTAGCTTAACATCCTGTATGGCGTCCCAGGTGAACTTGTCGTTCAAAAAAGCCTGCGCATCAAGCGACAGTTTCGGCAGTACAGGTGTTAAATAAATCATCAGTATTCTGAATAAATGAATACCCATAGAGCACACGTCATGCGTGAAATCGTGTTTGTTTTCGTCTTTAATGGTTACCCATGGTGCTTGCATATCTATGTATTGATTGGCTTTATCTGCTAGGGCCATAATGTCGCGTATTGCTTTATGGTATTGTAGCGACTCAATCGCCTGCGCAATAGACACATGGGCCTGCTGAAACTCAGCTAATAATTGCTCATTTTGTATTCTATGCGATAACTTGCCAGCAAACTTTTTGGTAATGAAACCTGCACAGCGAGAGGCAATGTTTACCACTTTTCCAACTAGGTCAGAGTTTACCTTTTGCACAAAATCTTTAAAGTTCAAGTCTATATCGCTTGCACTGTCGTTAAGCTTACTGGCGTAGTAATAGCGTAAATATTCAGGCTGCAAATGATCTAAGAAAGTGCGACCTTTAATAAATGTGCCCTTAGACTTAGACATCTTAGCGCCGTTAACCGTCACGAATCCATGAATGTTTACGCCTGTGGGCTTTCTAAAGCCTGCGCCTTCAAGCATTGCAGGCCAAAACAAGCAATGGAAATAGGCGATGTCTTTACCAATAAAGTGATATAGCTCGGTGTCGTTGCCGGTCTGCCAAAACTCTTTGTCATTTATACCGCGTTTGTCTGCATAGTTTTTGAAACTGGCCATGTAGCCCACCGGCGCGTCTACCCACACATAGAAGAACTTGCCAGGCGCATTGGGTATTTCGAAACCAAAATAAGGCGCGTCTCGGCTAATATCCCACTGCTGCAAGCCTTGCTCAAACCATTCTTCTAGCTTATTCGCCATTTCGTTTTTTATCGCGCCTGAGCGAATCCATTCTTTCAGCATGGCCTCAAATTTAGGCAGGTCAAAGAAGTAATGCTCGGAGTCTTTTAATATGGGCGAAGCCCCCGACATCACTGAACGCGGGTTTTTAACCTGGGTTGGGTCATAGGTCGCCCCACAGGCATCGCAGCTATCGCCGTTTTGGTCTTCACTGCCGCATTTAGGGCAGGTGCCTTTAACAAAACGATCGGGCAAAAACATTTGTTTTATGGGATCAAACAGCTGGCTTATAGTGCGTTTTGAAATATAACCACTATCATTTAAACGATTATACACTAGCTCACAAAGCTCTTTATTTTCGTCTGAATGCGTTATGTAATAATTGTCGTAATCCACCAAGAAATCTTGTAAATCTTGATGATGTTCAGCGCGCGTTTTGGTCACTAACTCTTCAGGAGATATGCCTAGCTCTTGGGCTTTTAACATTACCGGCGTGCCGTGGGCATCGTCGGCGCACACGCTATAGCACTGGTGGCCTCGCAGGCGCTGAAAACGGACCCAAATATCGGTTTGTATATGCTCTAATAAATGGCCTAAATGAATAGAACCGTTTGCATATGGCAGTGCACTGGTAACCAGTATGCGGCGTGGATTAGATTGCATGAAGTAGGCTATCCTCGGGAGTTATTAATAAAATTGGCACAAATGGTAGCCGAAACTCATATTATTTGCACCTTGAATTAGGCATAATTGTGCCTAATATATAGTATGGTAGCTTATTAATATTAAAAGTGGGTCAATTGAAATTTTTTAGTCGCTCTAAAGCAACATCATCAAGTCAAATTTCGGTCTCGGTAATCTCACATTTAGGCAAAATATTTCATTCTACTAAGCCTGAATTATTTCAGGTAAAGGTTAATGACAAGCAAGTAGACATTTATTTTCCCTTCGTAATCGACGCCGTGTGGGATGAAGTTAAAAGCACGCTAGCACAGAAGCTTGGACCTGATATGGTGTTTTCAAAATACTATAATGTGCCGATTTTTAGCGCTCAAAAGCCACCGCTTCCTAATATTAAAAATATTATTGCGGTGTCGTCAGGCAAAGGTGGTGTTGGGAAATCAGCTAGCGCGGTAAATTTAGCCTTAGCGCTTAAAAGGCAAGGTGCACGCGTTGGTATCTTAGACGCCGATATTTATGGGCCATCGGTGCCCATTATGCTGGGTACTCAAAATGAAAATCCAAACAGCCCTGACAATAAGACAATGTTGCCTATAATGGCGCACGGACTGGCGTCCAATTCAATTGGCTATTTAGTTAAAAGCGATCATGCGTCTATTTGGCGCGGGCCAATGGCAAGTAAAGCGCTTAATCAGCTATTAACGCAAACAAAGTGGCCTATGCTCGACTATTTGATTGTAGATATGCCGCCAGGCACCGGCGATATTCAGCTCACGATGTGCCAACAGTTGCCGTTAACAGCAGCGGTAGTGGTGACCACGCCGCAAGATCTTGCTCTGTCTGATGCAGCGAAAGGCATTGCTATGTTCGAAAAGCTAAATATTCCTGTTCTAGGTTTAATTGAAAACATGAGCTATTTTGAGTGCGGGCATTGCCATAAAAGAACAACAATTTTTGGCGAAAAGGGCGCGCAGAAGCTCAGTGATAAATATGCACTGCCTATGCTAGCAAAAGTGCCGTTAAACCCAATAATTCGCGAATATGCCGACGCCGGCCGTTCACTCATAGACGAACAAAGTGACCATGACATATCCATAATTTACCAGCAGGCGGCAATGGATATAACCCGCTATTTGTGTGAAGAGGCCGAGGTATTGCCCGTGGCAGCTAATATGGCGTCGAGTATAGAAATTACAAAGCTAGACTAAATTTAACCCTTAACAATAAGAAGATACATGCATGCGACTTTGCGACAAAGACATTAAGAAATATATTGCCAGCGGTGAAATTGTCATTCTGCCCGAGCCTGCACAAAACAGTATTAGTGGCGTAACGGTGGATGTAAGACTGGGTAATAAATTCAGGGTATTTGAGGAGTATCAAGCACCATACATAGACTTGAGCGGACCTAAAGAAGCTGTGCAGGCCGCACTTGACAGTGTAATGAGTGATGAAATTGAAATTGCTGACGATAAGTCATTTTTTTTGCATCCTGGTGAACTGGCGATTGCGGTTACGCATGAGTCTATTACGCTGCCAGGTAATATGGTGGGTTGGCTAGATGGACGCTCATCCTTAGCACGTTTGGGCTTAATGGTGCACGTAACCGCGCATAGAATTGATCCTGGTTGGTCTGGGAACATAGTGCTTGAGTTTTTCAACTCAGGTAAATTACCGCTAGCCCTTAAGCCTAAAATGAAAATTGGTGCTTTGAGTTTTGAAACGCTGTCTGATCACGCTGAAACACCTTACAACGCACGTTTTGATGCAAAGTATAAAGGCCAAGACGGCGCAGTGGCGAGCCGCATAGGAGCGGATGATTAATAATTGTATTCGTGTGATTAGCAAGATTAGTTTGCCTGAAATAGTGAGCGTGTCAGTTTATGTATGATTTAGTTGGAGATATACACGGTTTTAGTGAACCTTTTGTAGTATTGCTCAAAAAGTTAGGCTACGCTGAAATCGAGGGCGTTTGGCAACACCCAACGCGTATTCTTATATCCTTAGGTGATTTAGTTGACCGCGGTCCCGGGCAAAAAGAAGTCGTGGATATTTTGAAGAATATGCAGCAAAACGGCAAGGCAATTGTGATTATGGGCAATCACGAGTTTTATGCTATTGGCTGGCATTTAAAAGGCTCTAATGGTAAACCTTTACGCCCGCATTCTGATAAAAACTATAGCGAACATCGCGCTTTTTTAGAGCAAGCTTCACATGGATCTCCTTGGTATGTTGACGCTATCGACTGGTTTAAAACGCTACCTCTGTTCTTTGAAAACGATTCTATCCGTTGCATCCATGCGGCTTGGCATGAAGACCACCTTTTACGCTTAAAAGAATACACACACGAAAATGGCGTGATAAAAGACGAGGTATGGAGAGATCCTAGCGCGGTTGAGTTGCGGTTTTATAAGTCCTTAGAATATTGTCTTAATGGCCCCAAAATAGACTTACCCAAAGGTGCATTCTTTATTGACTCGAACAATCGAAAACGGTCAAAAGTCCGGTTGAAGTGGTGGGATTTAACTGAGAATCCAACCTACCGAAGTGCCTGCACATCGGTGCCTAATCCCCAGCAGTTGCCAGATGAGCCTATTGCGCTGTCTTCACTGCCCATGATCCACGGCAACAAGCCTATTTTCTTTGGTCACTATTGGATGCAGGGTACACCTGAACTTATGAAAGATAATATTGCCTGTTTGGACTGGTCAGTGGTGCAAAAAGACGGCTGTCTTGCTGCCTATCGTTTTGATGGGGAGCAAGTGTTAGACACGAATAAGCTAGTGTGGGTTTAATTATCCATTTAATCCCCGCGTTTATCGTTCAATTAAGCATAATTATAAGACGAACTGGCGCTAACTATATGGGGTAATGGCGCAGAATAAACGGAGTAATATGTGAATTTGCATAAATACTAGACTATCAAGCAAGTTTTGTTATAAAAGAGTAGATATTTAAGTGTATATCCATATAATATGTCGCTCGGTCGGTGTGTGGCGCAGCTTGGTAGCGCACTTCGCTGGGGGTGAAGGGGTCGTAGGTTCGAATCCTATCACACCGACCATTAATTACACTTCTACAGTATCAAATTACACTCAATTTCTACCTGATTTTTATCTATTATACATGCATGATCGACGCGCGCGATGGCTCCGGTTAAACCTTCTTGTTTATTAAGCTCACATACTCCTGTGCTAGTGGTAATATTTACGTCTTCGCCAATAATACAAGGCTAATTGAAGCTCAGAAATACTGAGCGTATTCGTTCAGCGCTAAGCTTGGCGTCGCTACTACCTGAGTCGGGCAGTATGATTAAAAACTCTTCACCTTCCCAACGGGTAATCAAGTCATGTGGCATCTATTAAGTGCCCAGTGAGTGGTTTAGTTGTCGCCAGCCCTCGTAACTCTTTTTGTGCTCTGCGCACCATTCCTATATAGTAAAACGAAAGGTAACTGAACATCAAAAATACTACATTTTATTGCTTTTTACACCATACATTTGGAACTTCTCTATGTCTAACACTGTAAGCTTTGAAAAATACACGACATTTTCGATCACTATTAACGAACAAATCGCTCACCTTCAGCTTAATCGCCCGAAGGAGCTAAATAGTATGAATGCTGCTTTTTGGACTGAATTGCCAGAAGCCGTCAACGCAATAGACAGAGCCTCAATGGCCAGAGTAATAGTTATTTCGTCCACCGGTAAGCATTTTAGTGCAGGTATGGATTTAGCCGTATTTCAAAACATGGGGGCTAGCTATGCAGGCGAACCAGCGCGGCGTGCTGAAAAATCGAGACGACATATTTTACAGTTACAAAATGCTTTTAATGCCTTAGAAGACGCACGGATTCCAGTTTTAGCGGCCCTGCAGGGCGGTGTGATTGGCGGTGCTGTAGACATGATTAGTGCGTGTGATATGCGCTACTGCACACAAGATGCGTTTTTTTGTATCAAGGAAACTGAAATAGGCATGACCGCCGATGTTGGCACGCTTCAAAGGTTACCGAAGTTAATTCCTGAGGGTTTAGTGCGTGAATTGGCCTACACGGGTAGAAATATGATGAGCGAAGAAGCAAAGTCCTGTGGCTTGGTAAACCATGTTTACGCCGACCAGAAAAGCCTGCTGGCTGGAGTGATGAAAATTGCTAAAACAATTGCGGGCCATTCTCCACTCGCGGTTGCCGGCTGTAAGGAAATGATTAACTATACTCGCGACCACAGCGTGAATGATAGCTTGAATTACATGGCTACATGGCAAAGCGGTATGTTACAAATGCCCGATGTAATGGAAGCCATGGCGGCTACTAAGGAAAAGCGAAAGCCGGTGTTTGAGAACTTATTACCCATAGATTCTTTGTAGCGTAGTCAGCTCGTTTATTTTTATAAAAGGATACAGTCAATACAAAAAGTGCCTTATTAAACATGGGCGTGCCACATTGTGGAAGGCTGCTTATAAAACAAAACCGTAAATAGCTGCAAAGTGACAAGCAGCGCCTGCTACTACACTAAAATGCCAAAGTGAATGAGAGTAGTGTCTACTTTTTAACAGATACAAAGGAATGCCCGCGCTATAACACAAACCGCCAACGATCAGTAATGTAAAGCCGGCGCAGCTTAATGATAAGTATATAGGGTAAATAAGCAGTAAGGCTAGCCAGCCCATTATTGCGTAGGTAATAATTGATAATTTGGGGAACTTATGACCGAAATAGAGCTTAAAAAAAATGCCCGTAAATCCGACTGACCATACTACCCCTAGACCAATTAGGGCAGAAGTGCTGCCAACGCCTAGTGCTAAGAAGGGCGTGTAAGTTCCTGCTATTAAGAGGTAAATAGCCATATGGTCGAGTTTTCTTAGCACCACTTTAGTATTGACCTCAACGCTGCTATGATAAAGCGTTGAGGTCAAAAACATCAGGGCTAAGCTAATCCCATAAATGAGCACCACTGATACTTCTAGTGGGCTTTGTGCTTTGAGAAACAAAGCTAAAACACCAGCTAGAGCAAGCAAAAAACCTGCGCCGTGGGACAGCGCGTTTAGCTTTTCCTCACCAATGGAGTATGCATTACTAGCAATTTCCCGAGCCGATTTTTTAGGGAGCACAAAGACCCTATCTTACTTCTATACCTTCTGCTTGCTTGTCAGCATGATAGCTAGAGCGAACCATCGGGCCACATGCTGCATGTGTAAACCCAATTTTCTTGGCATAAACGCCT
The DNA here is from genome assembly GCF_001756615.1 of Glaciecola punicea. NCBI lineage: Bacteria > Pseudomonadati > Pseudomonadota > Gammaproteobacteria > Alteromonadales > Alteromonadaceae > Glaciecola > Glaciecola punicea. Next base: position 478,940 of record NZ_LZXY01000001.1, on the reverse strand, counting down.
AAGGCATCAAACTCAACCGGTGGTACATAACGTTTAACCGGATAGTGGTGAGCACTAGGTTGTAAGTACTGTCCAAGAGTGAGCATGTTTACATCATGCGTTCGTAAATCGTCTAGCACTATTTGCATTTCATCGTTTTCTTCACCCATTCCCATCATTAATCCTGATTTAGTGGGAATATGCGGATGCTGTTGCTTGAATTTCTTTAATAAATCCAAAGACCACTGATAATTTGCGCCTGGTCTACACTCTCTGTAAAGACGCGGGATGGTTTCTAAATTATGGTTAAATACGTCTGGTACGCCATTCTTAAATATCTCTAATGCACGGTCCATACGCCCACGAAAATCTGGCACTAGCACTTCAATTTTGGTGCTTGGGCTGTGTTCACGTATTGCATTTATACAATCTACGAAGTGCTGTGCTCCGCCGTCTCTCAGATCATCACGGTCAACCGATGTTATGACCACATACGACAGCCCCATTTCGGCGATAGTAGTGGCCAGTTTTAACGGCTCTTCTGCACTGGGCGGTAGTGGTTTTCCGTGACCAACATCACAAAAGGGACAGCGTCTTGTGCAAATGTCACCTAAAATCATGAACGTGGCGGTGCCATTGTTGAAGCATTCTGCAAGGTTTGGACAACTTGCCTCTTCGCATACCGAATGCAGTTTGTTTTTTCGTAAGGTCTTTTTAATATGATCGATGCGATCAGTTCTTGACGGTAACTTTACCTTTATCCACGAGGGCTTACGTAGCATTTCAGCTTTTTGCGTTGGCATTATCGTAATGGGGATATGTTTAACTTTATCTTCGTCTCGAAGTTTAACACCTGCTTGGGGGCGCATATTACTCATCAAAACCTTCTTTATATCGTAGTGGGTGAATGTCTAATAACTTGCAAAAATGTATAACGACCAAATGTTTGGCTTCGCGAATGGTGTTCACTGCATTAACATTTTTACTGTTTATCATTTCAAGTCCGGCGTATCCGCAAGGATTAATTCGTTGAAATGGCGATAAGTCCATATCTACATTAAGCGCTAATCCGTGAAAAGAGCAGCCTTTGCGTATCCGTAGTCCTACTGAACAAATCTTTTTTTCGTCAACGTATACCCCAGGTGCATCTTTTTTTGCATATGCAACAACACCGAATTCGGCCAATGTTAACACGATACACTGTTCAAGTGCAGTCACTAGCTGCCTCACGCCTAGCTTACGCCTTCTTATGTCCAATAATATGTACATCATTAGCTGACCAGGCCCATGATAAGTGACTTGTCCGCCCCTATCAACGGGTACTACGGGTATGTCCCCTGGATTTATAATGTGCTCTTGTTTACCTGCTTGACCTTGCGTAAATACGGGGAAATGTTCGCCCAGCCAAATCTCATCAAGATCATTGGCGTTTCTGGAATCGGTAAAGTGCTGCATTCTTAGCCATACTGGGGTGTATAACTGTAAACCTATGTCTCGCACTATAAGTGATTCAGTTGCTACACTATTTTTGTCAGCATTATGATCATTGCCAGCTTTAGCAATTAATGCTGTCATTTTATGATCCACAAAAACACTGACTATCATTACTACAGTTCATGATTATTATAATACTACCTTGACTAATTCTAATTTAGACAGCTCAATGTAAATAGTTTCCATATGTTCTTTACTAGTTACTTTTATGGCTATTGAGAGTGCATGATAAGTGCCTTTGCTACTGGGCCTTATTGTTGGAGCGTAGTCTCCCGGCGCTAAGGTTTGCAGTCGTGAAATTACCTGTGTTGGCAATTCCTCGTGAGCAATGCCCATTACTTTAAACGTTTGCATACAGGGAAAATCTAATAACTCATCAAATTTTGTTTCCATGGTTATTCTAATCCTAGCTGTAAGTTAATCCAATCCATTGCTTTACTAAAAAAGGTACCTTCTTGAATTTCTTCCAAGGTTACCAATGGGTAGGTGGCAATTGTTTCACCGTCGAGAGTAAGGCTGAGTAGGCCAACCTCGGTGCCTTTTTCCATAGGCGCTTCTAGCACTGAGGTAAGCTCGAAACTGGCGCTTAGCTGATCAGCTTGACCTCTAGGTACCGTCATTGAAGTGGACTGATTAATGCCTAAATTAACGGTTTCTTTACTGCCCATGTATATACGGTGGTTTGCAAAAATATGATTCGGTTGAAATGGCACTATTGATTCGTAAAAACGAAAACCATAGCGCAATAGTTTTTTATTTTCAGCTTTGCGTGAACGCTCACTGTCGGTGCCCATCACAACGGACACTAAGCGCATGTTACCTTGGGTTGCTGAGGTAATTAAACTGTAGCCTGAGTCTGAGGTATGGCCTGTTTTTATACCGTCTACATTCAAGCTCCTGTCCCACAGTAAGCTGTTACGATTAAACTGCTTTATACCGTTGTAAGTAAATTCTCTTTCGCTATAAATTTTATACATTTCAGGCGTTTCTCTAATGAGGGCAGATGAAAGCGTTGCCATATCTCGTGGAGAGGTGAAATGGTCGGCATCGTGAAGGCCATGGCTATTGACAAAGTTTGTTGCACTCATGCCTAAATTTTGAGCATGCGCGTTCATCATACTGGCGAACGCAGATTCGCTCCCTGCTATATGTTCCGCAATGGCCACGCAGGCGTCGTTGCCAGACTGCACGACTATGCCCATTAGCAGGTCGCTTACTGATACTTGAGTACCTACTTCGATAAACATTTTCGAAGAGTCTGGGAATTTCTTTGCCCATGCTTTTTCAGAAATAGTGACCATATCGGTCAAGCTTATGTTGCCTGCTTGTAATTCTTTACCAACCACATAAATCGTCATTATTTTAGTGAGGCTTGCAGGCGCTAAACGTTGGTCTATGTTTTTCTCGGCAATGATGTGCCCGGTGTTGTGATCAAGCAGCAAAAAACCACCCGCATCGACTGTGGGCGGAGGCGGTATGACTATTGCCGCAGTAGTGGTCATAGTCATAAAAAAGGTAAATAAACCTGCTAAAACTGTAAAGCGCATAATTTTCCTGAAAGTGGCGATGGATTATCTATTGGAGTTTAGGAAATAAAGGTCTGTGTTATTTCCAATGTTTTAAAGGCTGATGTGCCTTCACATTAGAAATGCAATAAAACACGTTTCGTGGTCTATTCAGACATATATAATCTTTATTTTACCTGCTTTACATGTAATGTCGACATACAAGCGCTAAAAGACCCCAGAAATAGGCCTTACGGCATCACTTGTATAGTAAAAGCCTGCTCGAAACCTATTTTCTTTAACTCTTGGATGATATTTTGGGCCTTTTGTTCAGTTTCTAGAGGACCTAATTGTAATCTATATATATTTGCAATTTTAGGCACAACGTTAGGGACCTGCAAAAGACTGGACAGACTGCTTGCAAACTCTCTAATTTTATCACCGTTTTCCATTGCCATAACCTGTACAAATAGGCTTTGAGGTATAGGTTGGGGGGCTGAATTTTGCGCAAGCAGCGTTTTTTCAGATAGCTTCTTTTGAGCAGAGCGTTTGGCCAGTAATTCTCCATTTTCAAACACATAAAGCTGTGGGCTCGAACCAATTCGTATTTCTCCCGCTTCATTCACGTCTAATACTTCCATTTTTACATCGGCTACACCGTATTTATGGTAGCCTAATTTTTTGGCGGCGCCATACGATAAATCAATAATGCGGGTGCCATGAAAAGGGCCTCTGTCGTTAACTCTAACGATAGCAGACTTGCCATTTTTAACATTGGTCACTCTTACAAAAGAGGGCAGTGGCAGTGTTTTATGCGCGGCTGTTAGAGCAAACATATCGAATATTTCGCCATTTGCGGTTTTATGTCCATGGAATTTTAAGCCATACCATGAGGCACCACCGGTTTCTTCAAAACCAATTGCGCTTGCCATGGGGTAATATTTTTCACCAAATACGTAGTAAGGACGGCTAGTCCACGTGTTGTGTGGCTCTAAGGTGGGTATAATGGCATCATAAACTATTTCACCATAGTCGAAACTTGGTGCTGTATCTTGTGTTATCGCATAACGACTTTCAGGAGCACTAGAGCAGCCGCTAAGCAGTAACAACATGCTGACGCAAGTAAGTAAAAGTATATAGAGAGAGTTCGGTGGCAAATTTCTTACCTTATTTCTATTAGATAATGTCATTTTATTATTATCGTCAATGCATTGAACATTATGTTTGTGCAGACTCAGGCTTTTTTAAATTTAGGCGCAAAAAAGTGTTAACAACTCAAACATCCATTAGCCTAGCGCGATAATAACCGTTTTTGGGTGCTTATGGCCATTAAAATACCAAATCCAGCCATTAAGGTAACCATTGAGGTTCCGCCATAGCTTATTAGCGGTAAAGGCACTCCTACAACAGGCAATAAACCTGACACCATTCCCATATTAACAAATACATAGACAAAAAATGTCAATGTAATACTGCCGGCTAAGAGCTTACTAAAATTATTTTGTGCTCGGTTTGCTATGTATAAACCTCTCATAATAATGCACATGTACATTACTAATAATCCTATTATGCCAATAAGCCCAAACTCTTCACTGTACACGGAAAATATAAAATCGGTGTGGCGCTCTGGCAAGAACTCTAGCTGTGACTGAGTCCCTTGCAGCCAACCCTTTCCGTCAACCCCACCAGAACCAATGGCAATTTTAGATTGAATAATATGATAGCCCGATCCAAGTGGATCACTCTCAGGATCTAGAAAAGTAATAACACGCTGCTTCTGGTAATCCTTCATTAAGAAAAACCACATAATAGGCGCAAACAAGCCGCCTAATAAACCAATCAAAGATATTATTCGCCACCTCATTCCTGATAAAAATAGCACAAAAATGCCGCTTGCAGATACCAATAAAGATGTGCCCAAGTCGGGTTGCTTGGCGATTAGAATAGTGGGGATAAACACTAGAACAAAACCCACAAATATGTCTCTAACACTCGCAGGAATGCTGTTGCGACTTATAAACCAGGCAATCATCATTGGCATAGCAAGCTTCATTATTTCTGAAGGTTGAAACCTGAGTACACCTAAATCGAGCCAGCGTTGTGCTCCTTTGCCAACGACACCGAAAAAAAGTACACCCAGTAGCATGAGAATGCCGACAATATAAAAATAAATCGACACCCGCTGGTAGACTAGAATAGGCAGTTGAGCAAGCCCTATCATAATGGTGATACCCACGCCTAAGCGAAGCAATTGTCTTTGTACTAAATCCCAGTCCTGTCCGCCCGATGAATATATAGTCAGTAGCCCTATAAACATTAAGCATAAAAGTGAAAGTAGCAAAAAGCCATCAATATGAATGCGCTCAAGGAAACTTTGCTTATTTGTGGTGAAATTAGTTTTTTTCATGAAACTAAGGGCTACTCTGATGACTACTTGGCGTTAATGATATGCCTATTACTTTTATTTTAGCGGCATTTTTTTGCGCTAAGGCCATTTCACGCGCAGGCCTTAATTCGTCAAAGTAATAATCCATTACGTTACGTGCTAACGGGGCAGCATGTGAACTGCCGCCGCCTGCATTTTCGATTGCAACCGCCATACTAATTTGCGGGTTATCAAAAGGTGCATACCCTATATACATGGCATTATCAAGCAGATATTCGTGCACATTTTCTTCATCATATTCTTCGTCTTGTGCAACCGTAAAAAGTTGCGCTGTGCCTGTTTTACCTGCCGACACATAACTGGTTTTTCTAAACGCTGTTCGGGCGGTTCCATTTTCACGATTAACAGTGCCATATAGGGCATCTAGTACAATGTCCCAATTTTCTTCATTGTTGATCACAAGCGGCGGCTTTTGCTCGATGGCAACATTTTCAATGCTCCCGTCTATTAAGTAGCCTTTAAGTAAAGTGGGCGTAAAGCGTTTGCCGCGGTTGACCAATATGTTCAAAGAATTCGCAATTTGGATAGGCGTTGCGTTCCAATAACCTTGGCCAATACCCACCGATATAGTGTCGCCAATGTACCATGATTCATTAAACGTTGCGCGTTTCCAACCGCGGCTAGGCAATATTGCTCTGGATTCTTCATAAAGGTCTAGGCCGGTGAAGTTGCCGAAACCAAATTCCCCCATGCGTTCATGAATGCTATCTATGCCTAGTTTATAAGCAAGTTCATAATAAAAAGTATCACATGATACTTCGATCGCTTTGGTCACATCTACCGTCCCATGGCCTTGCCTTTTCCAATCTCGCCAAATGTGGGCTACATTTCTAAGTTTAAAAAAGCCGCGATCTTGGATTTCAGTTTCAGGCGTTATGACGCCTTCTTCAAGTCCGATGAGTGCCAAGTGGGGTTTTATTAATGAGGCAGGCGGGTAAAGGCCTTGGGTGGCTCTATTTAGTAAAGGGCTGTAACGTGAGTTGAGTAATTTTGAATATTCGGTTTGACTGATGCCGTGCACAAACATATTTGGGTCGTAGCTGGGGCTTGAGTAAAGTGCCAATACGCCGCCGGTTTTTACATCGGTAATAATGACTGAGCCACGGCGTCCTGCCATCTCTTGTTGTGCTTTTTGCTGCAGTTTAATATCTATATTAAGCACAATATCCTTGCCAGGTTCAGGAGGTTCGAAGTCAAGTACTCTAATTATGCGTCCTTTATTATTCACCTCAACCTGCTGATACCCAACGCGCCCATGCAATTTGGATTCATGAAATTTTTCCACGCCTTGCTTACCAATATCGTGCGTGGCTGCGTAGTTTGCTTCTTGTCCTTGATCTTTAAGTTTGGCTAAGTCTCTTTTATTTATGCGCGATACATACCCCAGCATATGGGTAAGGGTATCTTTAAAAGGATAGTAGCGCGACAGTCTTGCCTTAATATCAATGCCGGGGAACCTATGCTGATTAGCCGAAAACAGTGCTACTTCCTCATGCGTAAGCTGCCTGCGTATCGAAACAGGTTTGAACCTTCGCTGACGTAGTTTATCTTTTTCAAAGCGTGCAATTTCGTCTGGCGTTATTGCCATTAGCTCAGTTAGTTGGGCTAGGGTTTGTTCGAGGTTATCAACTTCTTCGGGGATTATTTCTAGACTAAACACAGATTTGTTTTCCGCTAAAATAACGCCATTGCGGTCGTAAATGAGACCTCTGTTGGGCGCAACAGGCAAAACCTTAATTCTGTTACCATTTGACTGTGTTTGATACTCCAAATGTTTATTTACTTGGAGGTCGTATAGATTAATCAACAATAAGGACATTAAGCCAAAAACGAATATCGCAGAGAAAAAGGCACGACGGGCAAATAAGTTTGCCTCTGCGCTATGATCTCTTATTGTTTGTCTTGCTTTCGCCATTTATTATTCTCGATGATAAGGATGGTTTTGTGTCAGCGACCACGCTCGATAAAGTGCTTCAGCAACGATAACTCTTACTAAGGGATGAGGCAGAGTCAAGGGCGATAGTGACCATAATTGGTCAGCTATGTCGCGACACTTATCTGATAGACCTTCAGGACCACCAATCAATAAACTTATATTCCTACCATCCATTTTCCAATGGTTGATTTGTGTAGCAAGCTTTGCAGTATCCCAAGGCTTGCCGAGTACTTCTAAAGCGACTATCCGATTGCCTTTAGCTACCGCAGCAATACATTTTTCTCCTTCTGTTTCTTTAATCTTCAATATATTAACTGTTTTTCCACGCTTAAAAGGCGGTATTTCAGAAAAGCTTACTGAAAACTCAGATGGGAAACGACGTAAATACTCGTTAGTACCTTCGACCACCCACGTGGGCATTTTGTTCCCGACAGCGATTATTTGCACGTTCATGTAAATGTGCCCAATTTAATGCCTTAATGTAAGCATATTCATGAAAGCTCGATTACTTAGTTACTGCCAAAGTTTTTCTAACTGATAAAAATCTCTGGTTTCGTCTTGCATAACGTGCAAAACGATGTCGCCCAGATCAACTAATACCCATTCACCTTGGGCTTTACCTTCTACGCTCAAGGGTGCATGCCTAGCCTGTTTGCACTCAACGATAACGTTTTCTGCTATTGCTGATACATGGCGTTTAGACGTGCCTGAACAAATTACTAAAGTGTCAGTAACACTTGATTTTCCCGTTACGTCAATAACCGTAATATTTTTAGCTTTCATATCATCTACTTTATCAATGACAAAATTTGTAAACTCTTGTTGATTCAATACTATTCCTACTTAATTATTATATAGCTTATGCACACTGATATAGTTAAGGATAGCAGTGGGCAGCATATTGCTAATGTCTTTACCGGCTTTTATATGTTGCCTAATATGAGTAGACGACAGGGGTAAAATTTGGTTTTTTATGAACCATAGTTTGCCTATGGCTGAAGTTTCTATTATATCCTTAAAAGCATCATAATTAATACATTGCGTACCATTTTCAGCAGTAGCTAGTGTTGATAATAGAAATATCTTAAGGTTTTTATCAATATCAGGGCCTACAATGTGCTCAAACTCCTGCTTTGATGTGTAAAAGTTATACAGTTTTGATGCCATTTTGCTTGACACTTCGCCGTCGGTTGCTTTCGTCGAATTAGAGGCGTCAAGCGGTGAGCGTTGCATAACAATAATATGGCAAAAATCGAATAGCTGTTGCCAACGCTCCCACAAATGAAGTGTAAGCAGTGAATCTAGCCCAATGATAAAAACAATTGGCTGTGCAGGGTTCTGCTCCTTAAGGTAACTGAGGGTATCGATAGTATAGCTAACCTCGGCACGAGAAAACTCGGTCAAATCAAGCGAAAATCTAGCGTCTATGTCACATAACAATTGAGTCATCGCAATGCGATGTTCTGCGCTGGTCACCTCTTTTTTAAATACCGGCACGTTTGCCGGCAGGAGCGATATAGTGGATAGGCCAGCAATATCAGCAATTTCTGTTAACGGCAATAAGTGACCAAAATGAGGCGGATCGAAAGTGCCGCCAAAAAGCGCATTTATAGCGGGTTTGTTGATATTCTTATCCATTAACTAAACTAAAATCAGGCATATGCGTGGGCATAAATAACAGTGCAAGGTGGCTTAATATTACATAGGGTTTTGCAATATAAGCCGACTTAAACATAATGTCGGCTTGACTTAACTGTTCATTAATTGCGTGCATATGCGCCGGCGTTAATCGCGCTACGGCTGCTTGATACAAGGCTTGTTTACTGGCCCAAATTCTTAATGATTTATAATCGATATGACCCTGCATAGACTGCATGTTTAAAAGCTTAGTAATGGTTTGCGCTTCATTAACGATGCTCCATAAAATAATAACCGGCTCAATGCCTTCATCTTCTAGACAAATTAGCATTTTCACTGCTTTTTGCATGTCCCCACGCAACACTTCATCGGTAAACTGAAATGTAGAATAGCGTGACTGCTGGGTCATTGTGTTGGCAATATCATTGGTCTCTATAACGTGCTGGGGAGGAAACTGTAGGCCTAATTTTTCAAGCTCCTGACGACCTGCCATCAGGTTACCTTCGCATAAGTCAGCTACCATACTTAATGCGTCCTGTGAAATATATAAATTCAGCTTATTCGCGCGCGCTGACAGCCACTTTTGTAACTGACTGTGGGCTAAATCATAAACGTGTAAAAACCAACCTTGGTTAGCTAACGCGCTAAACCACTTTGTTTTTTGAACATCTTTACCCGCTTTTGGGCCATGTATCAATAGCATCACGTCGGGTGAGATTACCTTAGTTATTTCGAGAAATTGCTTAGCTGCAACGGCACCGGGTTTTGACGATAATAAGGTAAGCTCTATGTACTGTTTATCAGCAAATAATGACATACTTTGTATTGCGTCTATTAGATGTGCCCATTCAAAATCGCTGTCTAAAGTAAAGCTCACGCGTTCGTCAAACCCTGATTGTTTTGCTTTAGCCCGCACCGCATCGATAATATCCAATTTTTGCTGTGGTTCGTCGCCAAACACCAGTATGAAGGGGGGAATAGGGTCTGCGTCTAGGTGACGTTGTAAATCGTATGTTTGGATTTGCACTTAATCTTCTCTTTTTCTAATTAAGGGCGTCGTTGGCTTTTTTACAACTTGCTTGTTTGTGCTTACTATTGAGCGGTTATATTGACTAGACAGCAAGCGAATGATGCGGTCGGCTGACTCTACACGTAGTTCACTAAGCACTAGATTAAGCTCACGCGATTTAGCCAGTATTTGATCAGGATCGTCTTGGTATTCGCGTGACACTGTTAGCGTATTATCAATAGGTAGTTTGTTGGGAAAAGTCACCGTATATTTGACAGAGTACACCAGATCATATTCAGCAACTTGACCAGAACTAAATACTGACAACAAACGCCGCTCAAATTGTTCTGGCTGAAGTTGAATTACCACGGTTTTACCAAGCATAGCCGAGTCAACTGAAGCGCTAGGAGTAATGACACCTGTCAATTGGTATACAGGCAGTCTTTTCTGTAAGGCTCTTGAAAGCCCAGAGTATTGAAAAGGTGCAATAATGCCGACCTGTGTTAAGTTTTCGGGTAATGCTTGAGATCCGCGTAACGTGAACCCGCAGCCAGCAACAATGGCAATACAACTGCTAAAAGTAATTAACTTTATCCATGTGCTGAGTCGTTTATTCACGCGCATATCCTTTTTCACCATGGTCTTAATTGGCTACTATGTTGACTAACTTGCCAGGAATAATGATGACTTTTCGTAGTTGTTTACCCTGCGTAAAAGGCGCCACGTTTTCATGTTTAAGCGCAAGTGCTTCAAGTAAGGCTTTATCTATATTGGCGGCCACAGTAAGCTTGGCGCGTAGCTTGCCGTTTACCTGTACTACGATAAGTTTTTCGTCTTCCACTAAAGCGCGTTCATCACATACTGGCCATACGGCTGTTTGTAATTCACCGGGGCATTGCATTTGCGTATACAAACTCTCGCAGATATGCGGTGTTACGGGATTAAGCATTTTAATCATGGCGACTATGGCTTCGTGCATTATTGCATGGTCAATTGCATCATTCACTTCAAATTTTTGCAGGTAGTTAAGCAGTTCCATCATTTTGGCAATGGCAGTATTGAAGGTTTGACGACGTAAAACATCATCGCTCACTTTTAGGATGGCACTGTGCAGTTCAAATCGACATGCTTTTTGCACTTTGGATAAGTTTTTATATGAATAATCAATGGCACTGCCGGTAAATAATTCGCTTTGCACATGCTGTGTGGCCAAGCGATAAAAGCGGCGCAGGAATCTATTAGCGCCGTCTACCGCAGACTCTGTCCATTCTAGGTCTTGCTCAGGCGGCGCCGCAAACATGGTGTATAAACGGATAGTATCAGCGCCGTATAAATCTATGACTTTTTGTGGATCAATACCGTTGTTTTTTGACTTTGACATTTTTATCATGCCGGCGTGCTCCACCGACTCGTGGCTGCTAGTGACGAGCGCGCTTATAATTCTGCCTTTGTCGTCTTTTTCAATGCTTAGATCATCTGGTTTGTGCCAAGTCACTTTGCCGCTTGCATCTTTGGTGAAAAACGCATTAGCGAGCACCATGCCTTGACAAAGTAAGCGTTTAAAGGGCTCATCGCTGTTAACTAAGCCTTCGTCGCGCAATAGTTTATGAAAAAAACGTGAATATAATAGATGCAGAATAGCATGCTCAATACCGCCAATGTATTGGTCGGCAGGCAGCCAATAGTTTGCTTCTTCAGGGTTTAACATAGCGTCGCTAGGCGCTGATGTGTAGCGAGCATAATACCAAGACGACTCCATAAAGGTGTCAAAAGTGTCGGTTTCGCGCGTCATGGGAATGCCGTTATGGGTTGTTTTTGCCCATTGGGGATCAGCTTTTATTGGCGATATTACGCCATCCATAATTACATCGGTAGGCAAAATTACAGGCAAGTCTTCTACATTAACGGCGTGAGAGTTACCTTGCTCATCGTTAACAATAGGAATAGGTGTACCCCAATAGCGTTGGCGTGAAACACCCCAGTCGCGTAAGCGATATTTAACTGCCTTTTTACCGTAACCCAGCGCGCCTAGTTTGTCTGCAATTGCATTAAAACCATCCTCAAAACTTAATGCGCTATATTCAGCAGAATTAATCAGCGTATTTTTCTCAGTATAGGCAGACTCATTTATATCAGTTCCTGCGTGCTCTTCTTTAAAAGCAACCACCTGTAAGATCGGAAGTTTGTATTTAGTTGCAAATTCCCAATCGCGCTGATCGTGGGCCGGCACCGACATTACGGCGCCCGAGCCATAGCTCATTAGTACGAAGTTAGCAATCCATATGGGCAAATGCTCACCGGTTAAAGGATGTATGGCAAAAAGGCCTGTCGGCATGCCTTTTTTCTCCATGGTAGCCAGCTCAGCTTCTGTAGTTTTGGTGTTTTTGCACTCATCAATAAATGCTGCCATAGCGCTATTTGATTCGCTTAACTCTTGCGCAATAGGATGCGCCGCTGCAATGGCTAGATAGCTGACACCATATAAGGTGTCAGGGCGTGTGGTGTAAACCTCAAGCTGGTTCATTCCTGCACTTGGTGTGAATAAATCGAAGGTAACATCAACGCCCTGGGAACGGCCTATCCAGTTTCGTTGAGCGGTTTTTACCTGCGCTGGCCATTCATCTAGTTTGTCTAAGTCGTCAAGTAGTTCATCCGCGTAATCGGTGATCTTAATAAACCACTGCGGGATTTCTTTTTGTTCAACAACCGCGCCCGAGCGCCAACCTTTTCCGTCTACTACCTGTTCGTTTGCCAGTACCGTCTGGTCTACAGGGTCCCAATTAACGGTAGCGTTCTTTTTATACACAAGGCCTTTGTTAAATAGGCGCGTAAAAAACCACTGCTCCCATTTATAATACTCAGGTTTACACGTGGTGACTTCACGGCGCCAGTCATAGCCAAAGCCTAAGGCTTGAAGCTGCTCTTTCATGTAACCAATATTGTCTAATGTCCACTGTGCAGGTGCGCTATTATTATTCAAGGCGGCGTTTTCTGCCGGCAAACCAAACGCATCCCATCCCATGGGCTGAAGTACATTTTTACCCTGCATACGCTCAAAACGGCTTACAACATCGCCTATGGTGTAGTTTCTAACATGCCCCATATGTAATCGTCCGCTAGGGTAGGGGAACATGCACAAGCAGTAGAATTTTTCTTGATCGGGCTTAACCTCAACCTCGAATACTTTGTTATTAAGCCAGTGCAGCTGTGCATTCGCTTCTATCTCTTTTGGGTTATATTCATGTTGTGATGAGGGTAAATTGACTTCAGCGTTTGACATTGAAACAGAATTCTCGCATGGTAATTATTATAAAATAAAGTTTATTAGAATAGCCTGTAATGCTAGCTTTCGACAAGGACATACTGACTAAAAAGAGAGATTTTATGGATATTTTCACTCAAAGCTCCTCAGTTTTATTTTTGCATATGTGACAACGCTAAAAATCCTGTACACTAGCAGGGTGCCAAAGTGGTCTAAAACACAAAATACGTATGCCATACTCCCTAGGATAAAAAATATAAAGTGACAGTCTTAACTCCTGCCGAAACAAGTGCTACAGAACGTAAAAAACTTGCTCTTTTACCCAGTCAATTAAGCGTTGATGTGCCCTTGTCTATGATAGCGCAAGCAATAGAGGCGAATATAAAAAGCAGCTCTCTTATTGGCCAACAAAGAGCAAAAGACGCTCTGTCGTTTGGATTAGGTGTTGATGCTGCGGGTTACAACCTATACGTAATGGGCGAACAGGCTACCGGTCGTTTTACCCTTGTTAACGACTATATTACTGCGATAAAAAAACCAAAATATCCAGTGCTTGATTGGTGTTACTTAAACAATCTTGAGGCTGAACGTGAGCCAATGGCCTTATCGCTGGCAGCGGGGGAAAGTAAGCGTTTGGTCAAGGATATAGAAACGTTGATAGACGAAATAATGGCCACCTTTCCAGCGGTATTCGAAAACCCAAGTTTTCAGCGTAAAAAAGGAGCAATAACGCGTCATTTTGATCAAAAATATGACAGTGCAATTGACCAAGTAGAAAAAATAGCCTTATCGCGAAGTGTTGCTTTAGTGGAAGACGGAAATAACATAACGTTTTCGCCTATTATAGACGGGAAACCTCTAAACGATGGTGAATTTACCAGCAAAACCGATATCGATCGTCAGCATTATTACGATGTTATAGATGGTCTAGAAGTACACTTAAGCGAAGCTTTACTTGAATTGCCTGCTTGGCAACGTGCAAGTGTTGAACAACAAAAAGCGCTTAAGCAAGAAACAGTAGAGCAAGGCATCCGTCCACTTCTAAAAGCCTTGGAACAAAAATATGTTGGTAATATAGCCATTTTGAAATATTGTCAGCAGTTAAAGAAGCATTTGATTGAAACGGTAATTAAAGTGTTGTCGGGTGACGACAAAGACGACAAGGGCAATGAATTTGATAAACGTGCATTATTTGTAGACACATATCTACCAAACGTACTAGTGGCTAACAAGGCTTGTGATATTGTGCCTTTAATTTATGAGCCTAATCCAAATTATCAAAACCTGTTTGGTAAAATCGAATACACAAGCGTACAGGGAAGTATATATACAAATTACCAAATGATAACTGCTGGTGCTTTACACCGAGCTAATGCAGGATACTTGTTGCTTGATGCTGAGAAACTATTGGATCATCCTCACGTTTGGGAGGCCCTTAAGCTTGCCCTCAAGTTTGAGCAAATACGCCTAGAACTGCCTCAGCAAGACCTTGCAATGGTTAACAACATCACTCAAATCCCGCAGCCTATACCGCTCAAGGTAAAACTCATATTATTAGGCTCTAGCGAACTTTATTATACCTTACAAGAATATGACCCAGAATTTTCAGAACTGGTCAGAGTACTGGTCGATTTTGATCATGAAATAGATCTTACCCAAGAGAATATAAATCATTTTGTAACGCGCTTAAGGCAGCAAGTGGCCAATATAGGCTTAAGCGATATTAATCATGACGCAATAGCTTTTTGCATTCGTTATAGCTTACGTCAAGGAGAGCATCAAAGTAAGCTAAGCGCCAAATTTGCAGACGTAATTGAATTATTAAATGAAGCTCATTATTTTTGCCGCCTGGCTAATAATGAGATACTAACAAGAGCACATATAGAATATGCCTTAAAAGCGAAAAAATACCGCTCAGGTCGTGTAAGCGATACGTTTTTACTCGACATTGAGGAAGGCCATGTTCTCATTTCTACTGCAGGTAAGGCTGTCGGGACTGTTAATGGCTTAACCGTACTAGAAGTTGGGGATACTGCATTTGGTACACCCGCACGTGTAACTGCGTCGGTGTACGCAGGTTCAAGTGGTGTGGTAGATATTGAAAGAGAAGTAGAACTTGGACAGTCTATTCATTCTAAGGGAG
Source organism: Glaciecola punicea (assembly GCF_001756615.1). Classification (NCBI taxonomy): domain Bacteria; kingdom Pseudomonadati; phylum Pseudomonadota; class Gammaproteobacteria; order Alteromonadales; family Alteromonadaceae; genus Glaciecola; species Glaciecola punicea. The sequence continues at coordinate 463,528 of NZ_LZXY01000001.1, read as the reverse complement.
TATTACTATTAACCGGTTATTTGGGTAATAAGTATGCTAAGACGTTTCCGCTTACCTTAAGTGCAAACATTGCATTGGAGCAGTCATATGGTTATATAGATGGTGACAGCGCGTCATTGGCAGAACTGCTTGCGCTCATATCCTCTTTGACCGATATTGGGCTTGAACAAGGTATTGCCATAACCGGCTCTATTAACCAGTTGGGCGAGGTACAAGCGGTTGGCGGCATAAATGAAAAGATTGAAGGATATTTTACTTTATGTGCAAATCGCGGCCTAACAGGAGAGCAGGGCGTTGTTATTCCAAAATCGAACCACGTTAACCTTATGCTGAGCGACGAGGTTATAGCAGCAGTTGAAAATGGTTTGTTCACAATCTATGCGGTGAGTGATGTAGACCAAGCTATCTGCGTAACAATGAAACAGACGGCAGGTAAGCTAAGTTCCCGCGGTACCTATCCTAAAAATACCGTACATAGCATGGCGATTTCTAGGCTCTTTGCCATTTCAAACGTGGTAAACGGCATGACCGATGAGTAGTGTTTTTCTTCGGTGGGAGCATTACTTGGGTGGCATTCTTAGGCCGCCGTCTAAACGAATAGTTTCGCCGTTAATATAACCATTATCAGCTATATGAAGAACCAATTTGGCAAACTCTTCAGGCAACCCTAAACGTCTTGGATGCTGTACATTACTGGCTAATGCGCTTTGCACGCTGTCAGGCATCGCAAGCAGCATTGGTGTGGCCATAATACCCGGTGCAATAGTATTAACTCGAATGCCAACAGGCGCAAGATCTCTGGCCAGAGGTAAACTCAAACCAATCAAACCAGCCTTACTGGCGGCGTACGCTGTTTGCCCAATTTGGCCTTCATATCCGGCGACAGAAGCGGTGTTAATAATAAGGCCACGACCACCATCATCATTAAAGCTGGTGTTTTTTGCCATAGCCGCCGCTACAAGTCGCGCAACATTGAAGGAGCCCACAAGATTGATATTAATAACGCTGGCAAAGTCTGCTAGTGGCATGGCTTCTCCATCACGATTAAGCGTGCGTTTTGCAGGTGCTACGCCGGCACAGTTTACTAGTAAACGGATATTTTTTTGTTGAAACTTTGCAAGGGCGCTTTCAACACTGCTGCTAGAGGTAACATCTACATATTCAAAAAAACAAGAATGTTGGCTTAGATCTTCTGCGATGTTTTGCCCATTTTCTTGGTTTAGGTCAAAAATACAAACTTCCCAGCCAGATTCAATTAGTGCTTTAGCGGTGGCGTGACCTAAGCCAGAGCAACCACCGGTAACAATTGCAAAAGAGGATGATAAGTTCATAAGCTTCCTTTATACATCTAATGAATACTAATTATTTCCTGGGCAGTTTTATAGTAGGTTCTTTACTGGGCTTATAAATAACTAAGACATTTCCAATGCTTTGCACTTTGACAGAATTAGTTTCACCTACAATGGCATCCATTATGAGCGTTTTTTCATCGCGGCCATCAGATACCACTTTCACTTTGATAAGCTCATGGTGACTAAGGGCAGAGTCAATTTCTGCAAGAACGCCCTCAGTTAAACCATTGTTGCCTAATTGAACGACAGCTTTTAAGGGATGGGCTAAGCCTGTTAAGTACTGTTTTTGCTTGTTAGTAAGAATCATTTTTGAGAAGTTGCCTTTAGTAATGTAGATGCTGCACTTGAATTTGGTTATTCTACCTACACTTAATAACGAAAGCGACCGGTGTTGTTACATCATGGAAAAAATATTATCCTTTGGGTTTAGTTTGCGCAGCTTCAACTTATATTTGAACTAGCGCTTATTACTGGACAATATTTAGAAACGTCAAAAAATGTGGACAAGCAATCAATAGAAATAAAAAGTTTTCTATGTCCTATTGAACAAGTTCGGCACAAGTTGCGTAAACAAGGCGTATGGTTGGATAGTGGCACGAGGCTAGAAAGTATAGTACTGTGTTTAAGGTTGATAGCAAAAGCTTTCAAATTAATTCTTTTATTTTTATTTAGAGGGTCATAGCGTTGAGCGACATGGCAAAAAATCTCATATTATGGTTGGTCATTGCAGTTGTGTTAATGATGGTGTTTCAGGGCTTTAATGGCCAAACAACGCCTAAGCCACAAAAAGACTATATTTCGTTTTTAAAAGACGTTGAAGACGGAAACGTCGTTGAAGTACTGGTGGATGGTCAAAAAATCACTGGTACACTTCGCAACAACGAGAACTTCACCACTTATATGCCTATCCGCGATGACAAATTACTAGATCAATTGCTGGAAAAAGATATTCGTGCTTTTGGTAAAGAACCAGAAGAAGCATCATTGTTAGGCCGAATTTTCATTAATTGGTTTCCAATGTTATTGCTTATTGGTGTTTGGATATTCTTCATGCGCCAAATGCAAGGCGGTGGTGGCGGTCGAGGTGCAATGTCTTTTGGTAAGAGTAAAGCAAGGTTGCTGGGCGAAGACCAAATTAAAACATCTTTTGCTGATGTTGCTGGTTGCGACGAAGCTAAAGAAGACGTGTCTGAGTTAGTTGACTTTTTGCGCGACCCGACCAAGTTTCAAAAGTTAGGCGGGAAAATTCCAAAAGGGGTGCTAATGATAGGGCCTCCAGGAACAGGTAAAACTCTCCTCGCTAAAGCTATCGCAGGTGAAGCAAAAGTACCATTTTTCACTATATCAGGGTCTGATTTTGTTGAAATGTTCGTCGGTGTAGGTGCCTCTCGGGTCAGAGATATGTTTGAGCAAGCGAAAAAGTCATCTCCGTGTATTATTTTCATAGATGAAATAGACGCGGTAGGGCGTAAACGTGGCGCAGGAATGGGCGGCGGAAACGACGAACGCGAGCAGACTCTTAATCAAATGCTAGTCGAGATGGATGGTTTTGAAGGGCACGAAGGCATAATCGTTATTGCGGCTACTAACCGCCCTGACGTCTTAGACCCAGCATTACTTCGCCCTGGTCGTTTTGATCGTCAAGTAACGGTTGGTCTGCCTGACATAAGAGGTCGTGAACAAATATTGAAAGTTCACATGCGTAAAGTTCCTTTGTCTGACAACGTACAAGCTTCAGTAATCGCGCGTGGTACACCAGGGTTTTCTGGTGCTGATTTAGCCAACCTCGTGAATGAAGCAGCCTTGTTTGCGGCCAGAACTAACAAGAAAGTAGTCTCGCAGGAAGAGTTTGACAAAGCAAAAGACAAAATAATGATGGGCTCAGAGCGTAAGAGTATGGTAATGACGGAAGATGAAAAGACCATGACTGCTTACCACGAGGCTGGACACGCAATAGTCGGTCGCGTAGTACCTGAACATGATCCTGTTTACAAAGTGTCCATTATTCCTCGCGGTAGAGCGTTGGGGGTAACAATGTACTTGCCGGAACAAGACCGTCTTAGTTACTCCAAACGCCACTTGGAATGTATGATTTCTAGCTTATACGGCGGCCGTTTGGCCGAAGAAATTATCTACGGTGAAGAAATGGTTACCACGGGAGCATCAAACGACATAGAACGCGCTACCGAAATTGCTAAGAAAATGGTAACGCAGTGGGGACTGTCGACTAAACTAGGCCCGCAGTTGTTTGCTGATGATGAAAATGAAATGTACATGCCGGGTAAGTCAAACAACATGTCTGACGAAACTGCCAAGGTCATCGACGCTGAAATCAAAGACGTTTTAGACCGTAACTACAAGCGTGCGGAGCAAATATTACGCGACAACATAGATGTACTGCACACCATGAAAGATGCGTTAATGAAGTATGAGACAATAGACGCCAAGCAAATTGACGACTTAATGGCTCGCAGAGAAGTACGCCAACCAGCAGATTGGGATAACAATGATAAGTCTGATTCCAACACGCCAACCGGTGGTTCTTCAGTTGATGTCGGGAAAGACGACAAGCCGGCAGATGATAGTGAAGCAAGCAAAGCTACTTAAGCAAATGTAGGGAGTAGTTTTCAAAGTTAAACAACACCGGCTTATGCCGGTGTTTTTCGTTTAGAGAGCCATTTTGTAATGGAAAGTTTTATTTAACATTATTTTTTGATTACGATCGGGTATAATCTCGTGCTATTTTATAAGTCTGCACAGGAACGTTCTGCAATGTTGTTTAAAGATCGTGAAGTTATCTTTAACAGCCCCAAAGTAATGGGGATACTGAATGTAACGCCAGATTCATTCTCCGACGGTGGCAGATTTATAAGCCTAAACAAGGCCTTGAAGCAGGCATCGCTTATGCTTAAGCATGGCGCCACGTTTATAGATGTAGGTGGCGAGTCCACTCGCCCAGGCGCCACAGCCGTAAGCTTAGAAGAAGAGCTTAACCGTGTAATTCCAGTCATTGAAGCAATAAATAATGAACTTGATGTCATTGTGTCAGTTGACACAAGCAAGGCGATAGTAATGCAAGAAGCAGTTAGTGCAGGTGCTAGGTTAATTAACGATGTGCGTGCTTTGAAACTACCAAATGCGCTTGAAACGGCTGCCAAATTTGCTAAAGAACTAAATGTTCCTACCTGCGTAATGCACATGAAGGGCACACCGGCGACGATGCAATGTGCACCTCAATATGGATGCGTGGTGGCTGAAGTTAGCGATTTTTTTAGGTTTCAAATTGAGCGTCTTACCTCGGCTGGTTTCCACTACAATCAAATTTTGTTAGATCCTGGTTTTGGATTTGGCAAGTCACTAGACAACAACTATCAATTATTGAAATCACTGATGCAATTTACCCAGTTTGATTTGCCAGTAGTAGCCGGTATGTCGCGTAAATCAATGATTGGCAATCTCCTCAACAAGGATGTCGATAATCGTTTGTCGGGCGACATTGCGGCGCATACTATTGCCGCTATGTTAGGCGCCAGTATATTGCGTGTACACGACGTTGAACAAACTGTAGACGCAATGAAAATTGTCGGTAAAACTACTAGCGTAAAATAGGATAAGGATTATTTATGGCAAAAAGAGAATTTTTTGGAACTGACGGTATTAGAGGAAGAGTAGGCGACAGCATCATCAATCCTGAATTTGTGACCAAATTAGGATGGGCCGCGGGTAAAATATTAGCCGGTCGCGGCACCAACAAGGTGCTAATTGGCAAAGACACGCGTATAAGTGGCTACATGCTAGAGTCTGCATTAGAGGCAGGTTTGTCAGCTGCTGGCATTAATATTGGCCTACTTGGTCCTATGCCCACGCCTGCAATCGCCTATTTAACCAAAACATTTCGCTCCGAGGCAGGCATTGTGATTTCAGCCTCGCATAATCCTTATTACGATAACGGTATTAAGTTCTTTTCGTCGACAGGGCATAAATTAGACGACGACATTGAACTAGCCATTGAGGCGCAAATGAAAGAAAAGATGACCTGTGTAGAGTCTGACCGTTTAGGCAAAGCAAGTCGAATAAATGACGCAGCAGGACGCTATATAGAATACTGTAAAGGTACGTTCCCATCTGAACTTTCACTTTCCGGTCTAAAAGTTGTCGTAGATTGTGCGCATGGTGCCACCTATCATATTGCACCAGACGTGCTGCGCGAATTAGGTGCTACCGTGATAGAAATAGGTACTGCACCAGATGGTTTGAATATTAACCACAAAGTGGGCGCAACCTCCTTACGAGCCTGTATAGAGGCGGTTAAAAAGCATAAAGCCGACTTAGGGTTTGCACTTGACGGTGATGGCGACCGTATAATGTTAGTGGATGAACACTGTGACGTAATTGACGGTGACCAGATAATTTTCATTATTGCGCGTGACGCATTACGTTTAGGTAACTTAGGCGGAGGCGTGGTAGGCACTAAAATGTCTAATTTAGGCATGGAAGTGGCGTTTGAAAAACTAGGGATCCCGTTTGAGCGTGCCGATGTAGGGGATCGCTACGTAATGGAGCTGTTGAAAAAGAAAGGATGGTCTATTGGAGGCGAGAATTCTGGCCACGTACTTAATCTTAACTATTCATCTACTGGCGACGGCATTGTAGCCGGTTTGCAGGTGATAGCGGCTATGCTACGTGCTAACATGAGCTTAAGTGCATTAAATTCTGGCTTTATTAAATTTCCTCAAAAGCTTATTAATGTAAAATTTAAAAATAAAGGCAGAGATCCATTAACCAATCCAGCGGTGCTTGCATCTGTGCATAAGGCCGAAAAGGCCATGGGTGATACGGGACGCGTTTTGCTGCGTGAAAGTGGCACCGAACCCTTAATTAGAGTTATGGTCGAAGCAGAATCGGAGGAAGATTCTACAGGATGGGCGCAGTACATTGCTGATGAAGTTAAAAAAGCAGGATAATTGCTGTTTTTGTTAGTTTGTGACTTGTATAATCAAGTGCGTACAGTTAATATCAGCGCCGCTTTTACTTCCGAGCAGTAATTGGTTTAAAGCTTGTCTAGTCTCGTTTAAGACATGAATACAGGGTGATATATGAGTAATGTACGTAAGCCCATGGTGGCGGGCAACTGGAAAATGAATGGTTCCTTGGCCTTGTTACATACTTTCATTAGTGAACTTAAGGCCTCACCCTTGTTAGACACCGTGTTATGCCTGCCTTATCCTTATTTAGCAGCTGCGAGTAAAGCAAGTTTTAAAGTGGGTGCTCAAGACTGCAGTCAATTCGGAGCTGGCGCTCACACAGGTGATATTGCGGTTGGTATGTTGCAAGAACTGGGTGCAACGTATGTTATCGTCGGGCACTCCGAAAGAAGGCAAGACCATAACGAAAGTAATATAGCAGTAGCACTAAAAGTTCAAACGGTCCTGAATGCCGGTTTAACACCCATACTATGTGTAGGTGAACCATTAAAAGTGCGAGAAGCAGGTAACGTTAATAAGTTTGTATTTGAACAGCTACAAGCCGTAATAGACGTTTGTTCAAAAGATTTTCTTGAAAAATGCATTATTGCTTATGAGCCTATTTGGGCAATCGGAACGGGCAAAACAGCCTCACCAGAGCAGGCACAAGAAGTGCACCAGTTTATTAGAACTGAAATAGTAAAGTGGAACCACAATGCAGTTTCTACCCGTCTGCTATACGGTGGAAGTGTTAACGCAAGCAATGCTCATGCTTTGTTTGCAAAACCAGATATTGATGGCGGCCTAATTGGGGGCGCTAGCTTGAAAATTGATGATTTTATCGCTATTTGTAACGCGGTAAAATAAGAGGAATTTTAATATGTTATATGAAGTATTGCTAGGCGCCTATTTGATTGTGGCTATCATGTTGGTCGGTTTTGTGTTGTTGCAGCAAGGTAAAGGTGCTGAAATGGGCGCATCATTTGGTGCAGGAGGCTCTAACACCGTATTTGGGTCGGGCGGTTCAGGTAATTTCATGACAAGAACCACCGCCGTACTTGCGACCTTGTTCTTTACTATAAGTCTAATTATCGGTGGCATAACCGCAGGTACTAGTACAACGGTTGACGAGTTTGAGACAATTGAACAGATAATGCTGGAACAAACTCCCTCTGCAAGCACAGACGGTTCAGATTTTCCAGTTTCGGTTCAAGAGACAAAAACTGAACTTACCGAAGAAGCGCCAAAGGCACAAGACAATCAGTAATATTTAACACGCGGAAGTGGTGGAATTGGTAGACACGCCACCTTGAGGGGGTGGTGCTTTAGGGCGTGGGGGTTCGAGTCCCCCTTTCCGCACCAAACATAAAATAGACTGTAGTGAGAAAATCGCTACAGTTTTTTTTTGCTTGAAAAATACTAGTGAATGTTTGTTCTTAACGTAGCTGACATTCGCTTAGGCCTGATGCGTTTCAAGTGTCGCTCTATCTTGCGTTTTACTCTTCCAAGCACTACGTCGAAGGCTTCGCTGATAGTGTTGGCTGAGTCACTTGCAACGAAATCTGAGGTTTTAATAATAGACACACAGACAGTGCAGCATATCGTGTTAGTGCCTAGTACCGACTTTTCTGGTATGAAAGATACCTCACACTTGGTAATTATACTATTGAAGCGCGATAGAGCTAAGCTAAGACGAGTATCTATAGCCTCCAATTCTTGATTATTTGGCTGAATGCCATTGTTGTCTATAATATAGTGCATAAGTCACCCGTAACTGATGTGCATAAATAAATATATAGTGTAAAAATGATCGCAGGTAGCTATTTGGTTTTGCCAGGGTTTCTATTTTTTTTCACCCTGACGACGTAAATTCGGTATATAGGGACTGCGACTAATGCATAAACGTTGACGCATCGTTTTTTACGTTGAGTAATAAAACTTTATCAATTAAAAGTGAACAATTAAATTCGTAAATATGTATAAAACTAATCGGGAAATCTTACCTATCAGCTGTATTAAAAGGCTTACATGTCAGACAATTTTAATTATAAACATCTACATTATTTTTGGGTGGTCGCCACCGAAGGCAGTATAGCGCGCGCCGCCGAGAAACTTTTCATTACCCCGCAAACGATAAGTGGGCAACTTAGTATGCTTGAAGAGCGCATTGGGCAGCCTTTGTTTGATCGAATAGGGCGTCGACTTCGCTTAACTGAAACGGGGAGGTTGGTGCTTAGATATGCTGATGATATTTTTGCGTTGGGCAAAGAGCTTAACGATGTACTTAGAGGCGCACCGATCGTGGGAACATCTGAATTTATTGTAAGCGCGGCAAGTGCTTTGCCAAAAACCATTGTGTATAAAGTGCTAGAGCCTGCACTTTCGGTGTCAAACGATATTAGTCTTACCTGCAGAGAGGGACCTGTTGAAGCCATTTTAGGTGAGCTTGCCGTACATGAAGTCGACATGGTGCTAACTGACACACCCTTAAGCAGTGCATTTAGTATAAAAGCTTACAATCATTATTTAGGACAATCGACGCTTTCGTTTTTTGCTTCGCCTAACCTTGCGGCCAAGCTACACGGTGATTTTCCTGCTTGCTTGCAAGATGCTCCAATGCTGTTGCCAACAAAACAATATGCAATAAGACAGCTCTTTGACAGGTGGTGTACCGATAATAGCATATTTCCTGTGGTGCGCGGTCAGTACGACGACAGTGCACTAATGAAGTCGTTTGGTAAGGCTGGGTTTGGTGTGTTTTTTATGCCTAGTATCATAGAGGAAGAGGTAAAGGACGGCTTTGGGCTTCAAGTGATCGGGAGAAGCAAAACTTTGAAGCAAAAGTTTTATGCAATTTCTTCTGAACGCAAAGTGACTCATCCAGCAGTTGCGGCTATCTGTAACGCTGCTAGAGACAAGATATTTAAATAACGATTTATTATTTTTCTCTGAGCTATATTGTCGAAATATTCATTAAAAAGTTGGTATTAAGGTGCTAGGGCTATATACTATGGTCGCATTTAAAAAGTATAAATATTAATAAACTAAAGGATAGAGTGTGACTCCTATTACTAAAACTTTTCAGTATGGTCAACATACTGTCACCCTAGAGACAGGCGTAATTGCCAGACAAGCAACAGCAGCCGTAATGGCAAGTATGGACGACACTACCGTTTTGGTAACGGTTGTCGGCAGAAAAGAAGCTAAAGCTGACCAAAACTTCTTTCCATTAACTGTGAATTATCAAGAAAAGACCTACGCTGCGGGTAAGATACCCGGTGGTTTCTTCAAACGCGAAGGCAGACCTTCTGAAAGCGAAACCTTAATTGCTCGCTTAATTGACCGTCCAATTAGACCTCTTTTTCCATCTGCTTTTAAAAACGAAGTGCAGATTATCATTACTGTAATTTCTGCAAATCCAGAAATACCTACCGATATCATTTCACTTATTGGCACATCAGCGGCGCTTGCAATTTCTGGTATGCCATTTAGCGGCCCAGTTGGCGCAGCGCGCGTTGGTTATGTAAACAATGAATTTATTTTAAACACGCGTACTTCTGAACTTGAAGAAAGTAAATTAGATCTAGTTGTTGCCGGTACCGACAGCGCTGTACTTATGGTTGAATCTGAGGCTGATGTACTGTCTGAAGAAGTGATGTTAGGTGCTGTGGTTTACGGGCATGAGCAGTCTCAAACAGTGGTTAACGCGATTAAAGAGTTTGCCGCTGAAGTTGGTACCGAATCTTGGAACTGGACTGCACCTGAGCCAAATGTCGCTTTAAAAGACAAAATTAAAGCGATTGCTCAAGAAAGCATGACAAAGGCTTATCAAATATCTGACAAACTTGCGCGTAAAGACGCTGTAGATGTAGTTACCGCGAATGCTCGCGCTGAACTAACTACAGCTGACGACAGCTTAGACCCGAAAGAAGTGTCAGAGTTGCTGCACGAATTAGAAAGTGATGTTGTACGCTCACGTATTTTAGCTGGTGAAAAACGTATAGACGGTCGCGATCCTGAAACTATTCGCGGTTTACATGTGGCAACAGGCTTGTTACCTAGAGCGCATGGTTCCGCGGTATTCACACGAGGTGAAACGCAAGCTTTGGTAGTGGCTACTCTTGGAACCGAACGCGACGCACAGATGATTGATGGTCTTTCTGGCCTTAGCAATAACCGCTTTATGTTGCATTATAACTTTCCTCCATACTCTGTAGGAGAAACTGGTTTTGTTGGTTCGCCAAAGCGCCGTGAAATTGGTCATGGTCGTCTAGCGAAGCGTGGTATGCAAGCAGTTATGCCGTCGGCAGAAGAATTTCCATACGTGGTACGTGTGGTGTCTGAGATTACCGAATCTAACGGTTCTTCATCAATGGCTTCGGTGTGCGGTACTTCACTAGCACTCATGGATGCTGGTGTTCCTATCAAAGCCTCTGTTGCGGGCATAGCAATGGGTTTGGTTAAGTCTGACGACAACTTTGTAGTGTTATCTGACATTCTTGGTGATGAAGATCATTTGGGCGACATGGACTTTAAAGTAGCTGGCACTACAGGCGGTATTACGGCTCTTCAGATGGACATAAAAATTGAAGGTATTACGCAAGAAATTATGCAAAAAGCCCTTAAACAGGCTAAAGAAGCTAGACTGCATATTCTTAGTGTAATGGACCAAGCGATTGGTAGTCACCGCGAAGAAATGTCTGAGTTTGCGCCACGTATATACGTGATTAAGATTAATTCAGACAAAATTCGTGAAGTAATTGGTAAGGGCGGTGCGGTTATTCGTTCTATTACCGAAGACACTGACACCAATATTGAAATTGAAGACGATGGTACTATCAAGATTTTCGCGACTGAAAAAACCAAAGCTGATGCTGCGATCGCTCGAATAGAGCAGGTAACAGCTGAGCTTGAAGTAGGTAAAACTTACCACGGTAAAGTAATGCGCATAGTCGATTTTGGTGCTTTTGTGGAAGTATTGCCAGGTAAAGAAGGCTTAGTGCATATCTCACAAATTGCGCATGAACGTGTTGCTAAAGTATCTGATTATTTGAAAGAAGGTCAGGCGGTTGACGTAAAAGTGATGGAAATTGATCGTCAAAACCGTGTTCGTTTGAGCATGAAAGAATTACTTGAAAAACCAGCTGCGCCACAAAATGGTGATGGTGAGTAAATTTATTTTACAAATATAGACCGCTGCGATGAAGGTGGTCTGATGAATTAAGCGTCTGTTCAGATTGTATAAGAGCATTTACAGCGTACCTAGAGCAAAAAACCGTCAAAATAGGCGGTTTTTTTATTTTTACATTATTGTTAGACCTTTACATTGAGTGAGAATCGACATGACAAAAGATCAACAAACCGAATTAGAAGCAGCAACTTTCCGCCGACTTCTCGCGCATTTAGACAGCAATAAGCAAGTGCAAAATATTGAGCTAATGCTGGTGGCCGATTTTTGCCGTAATTGCTTATCTAAATGGTATTTAAGTGAAGCCCAAAAAGCCAATATTGATTTAAGTGATGATGAAGCACGACAGCATGTTTATAAAATGCCCTATTCACAGTGGAAACAGGAGCATCAATTGCCGGCTACAAAGGAGCAAATGTTAGCCTTTGATGCAAAAACTGCAGCCAAACAAAAATAACGGGTCACATTACTTTTTGGTTTTATACATGTTTATTGGTAAACTACACGTTGACAGTGCTTAATTTTATATTGATTACCGTTACACACCTCAAAAATTTAAGGAATGCGGGCTAGGTGCATAAAAAAACGCTAAATTTACGTAAATTGTTTAACAGAGCACGAGCGTTGAAATGTATTGCGTTGGTGTTGTTATCAATGGCTTTACTATCAGGCTGTAGTTCTACCAAGAATACCACAGACTCATTGTCTAGTGGCTTACTATTGGCCGAGCCAGAAATGCTGAGTACTAAAGCACAGCTTGCGGTTGCGCATTACACGAATAGCCTGTACCGCTTACAATTCACTGAGCAAGAGCGTGCTGAAATGCTCTTTCAACGAGGCCTTGCCTTTGATTCTCTTGGGCTGATATCTCTTGCACGCAGAGATTATGCGGAATCAATAGTCCTGAAACCGAGGTTTGCGCAAGCGCACAATTCATTGGGTGTCCTGTACACTCAAGCGAACATGCACATGCAAGCCTATGACGCATTTGATGCCAGTCTAGAAATAGATCCTAGCTACAACTTTGCATTGTTAAATAGAGCCATTGCGCTTTATTATGGCGGGAGGGCGCAGCTTGCAGTAGATGATACATCTACTTATTTAGCGCAAGATCCCACAGACCCATTTCGCCTGCTATGGCATTTTATTGTCTATCGAGAAAGCAGTAACGATGAAGCGGCAAAAATAATGTTGAATAAGGCTCGTGGTGCTTTATTTGAACAAAATTGGGCCAGCAGTTTAGCCGATTATTATTTAGGAATTGTTAATGAAAGTGCGGTAATAGCCGCATTGCTTAGGGATGTGACGAGTCCGACTCAACTTAATCATCGCTTGTGCGAAGCATATTTTTATTTAGGCAAACACAGTGCTTATTTAGGTAAATACACTAAAGCTGAAAATTATTTTAAATTGTCGTTAAGCACCAATGTATTTGAGTACATTGAGCATAAATATGCTCGTATTGAGCTTGCCAAAGTTCGACGAGCACGATTAGATGAAATGCAGGCTCAGTAGCACGTTCAGCGCTGTTAACAGAACTGTTGTGCAAACTATGTGGTAGTAAACTATCTTGTATAAAAAAAGTGTTAAAGCAATGTTGTTATTGGCCTGTTTGGCCTTAAGTGTACTGTTGTATTCTAGTACTACTCATTATTCTCCCATGCTGCGTCACTATATCTCACCAGAACTTAAACAAGAATCCTATGCTGGCCTATGGCCGGCAGCCAAAAATGGTTCGGAGTCAGCGCTTAATATGCTGTCGGAATTAGCTGCGCTTAACAACGATATTTTCTGGCTTGAAAAAGTAGCTTCTTTGCAAAACTTGCAAGCTATACTAGCGCTGGCAGATTTATCCGATGGCAGTGACAAAACGTTTTGGTGGCAGCAGGCGGCAATCATAGGCCATGCGCCGAGTCAGTTTGAACTTTCATTTTTAGTTGATTCTACCCAACAGCGTATCCGCTACTTAGAACAAGCAGCTATGAACGAGCATATTCCTGCAATTATTGCTCTGAGTAAGTTTTACTATGAAAACAGAGATGCAAGTAATGCATTGCGATGGCTTACACGCGCAGTTGAATACGATAAGTCAAGTACATTTAAGCTGGCTAGAATGCTCTTTAGGGAAGGTTTTGAGGCTCAAGCGCGCGCTGCGTTTAACAAAGCGGTTGCCTACACGCCAATTGCTAAAAACTATGTAGATGTGCTCAACAACTATAAGCAAACAACACTGTCGAGTCTGATTAGTCAGCCCACATCAATGCCAGCGTACTGCGCTCAGCAGCTTCAGTTCGTTGCCACCTCGTTGGATGGTGCAGTACAGGCCATGAATATTAAACATGCATTTGAGCGCGATAAACGTCTTAGCACGCTGCCTATTTGTGTTAGCTCTATTATTTGGTTAGCGCAAAATGAGCTGGAGTGTGATCTTGCTGACGGTCGCAAAGTGTGTGATTTGAGCAGTGTTGCAAAACAATCATTTGTGCCTAACTACACGCATTTGGTGTTCTTTTTAGAGGAAGGTAAGGCATATGTAAACGACGGTGCAATGTTTTTAGCACAAGACGATACCTATGCCGTTTTTGTGCATGAGCTAGCGCATTTTGTCGGGTTTGTTGATGAATATTCTTTACCGTCTGCGTTAGCACAGCAGCACTGCTATAAAAGCTACGCGCCTAACTTGCTCGTTAGCAATGATGAAATATTATATGAGCATGAAAAATATCAGCTCTGGCAGCGATATCAAGACCAGTTGATACTTCTCAATTTACCCAATAGTGGTGAAGAGCTTAGCGAGGATAAACAGAGTAATAAGTATACAAAGCGTCTGTCATTGGATATTGCGCCTTCGCTTACATGCGAGTCGTTAGATTTGACAGCCTACAAACCTTCTAGTCAACTTACGTTTATGGAATATCACGACACGCGGAATATTCCACCCATTTATATATTGATGTGGAAAGATCTTCTGAAACAAAGACATCATGATATTGCAGTGACGGCCTTATTTATGAAAAGCGCCCAGCAAAGCGACAATCAAGGTGCTGCGCTTTATTGGTCAGGGTTTTAGGCCTGCATGCGCCCCATCTTAGTGGAGTCAACTTTTATGCTTGAAATGATCAGCGTACATTGCGGTTGCGCCGCAAATTGATACCGGCATTACCATGAAATTAATTACCGGAATAAACGAGAAAATATTCACCATAATGCCAAAACTAAAGGCCCGTGATTTATCTAGGCGTAAGCTGTCACGTGTCAATCTAAAGTCGGCTTTATGGTTATCAAAAGGATAGTCTACATATTGAACTGCCATCATCCAAGCGGTAAATAAGAACCAAATAATTTGTCCAAATAGGGGAACAAAAAAGAAAATAAGTAAAAAACCGCTTGCGCGTGGAATAAAGTAAGTAAGTTTTGAAAATTCTCGGGCTAAGGCTCTCGGCGTGTCCTTTAAGGCATCTAGTAAACCCTCATCCCCCATTTCTTCCCCGCTTAAATAGCGTTCAACTTTCTCGCTTAAAAAACCATTAAACGGGGCAGCAATCCAGTTAGCTAAAGTGCCAAAAATGAGGGCGAATAGAAGCAATACGGTAATGATAGCAATTGGCCACAAAATATAGCTCAGTGCGTCTTTAATAAAACTCATCCACTGCGGTACTATGCTTATAATGTAGTTTACAGATAGCTGTATGTAATCGAGCAGAAAATAAAATGCGCTGCTAAATAACAATAAATTAATTACAAGGGGAACTAGCACAAAGCGCTTCAGTCCTTTCGTTTTTATCAGTTCGAAACCCTGAAAAAAATAACTCACACCACTTCGATGGTTATCGTTATATACTGAACTATGGTTCATTAAAACTCCTTTTTTAAAATATTATTATAAAGCCTCGCGTCAGCAGCCACCAGTGACATCTAAAACTAATTTGTTACTAAACTTTACTACGTAATATATGGGTAATAGTTAGGCACCTTTTGACCGCTCAGTTCCTCACAAAAAGGCATGTAAAACTGGCCAAAAGGCGTGCACTTGTCTATTTACCCTTAGCATTTATTCACCTACACTATACTTATGCGTTTACAAAAAATCCGCCTAGCTGGCTTTAAATCTTTCGTAGATCCCACGAATATTCCGTTTCCAGGGGATATGACTGCTATTGTCGGGCCCAATGGCTGTGGTAAATCAAATATAATTGACGCTGTGCGCTGGGTCTTAGGGGAATCGTCAGCTAAAAATTTACGTGGTGATGCGATGATCGACGTAATATTTAATGGTTCAAGCTCTCGTAAAGCGGTATCGCAGTGCTCTGTAGAGCTCGTGTTTGACAATACATCTAAGCGTATAGGGGGCGAATTTGCGGCCTATAGCGAAATATCGGTTAAGCGTGTGGTCACAAAGGAGGCTGTTTCAAGCTATTTTTTAAATAGCGCTAAGTGCAGGCGTAGAGATATCACTGACCTGTTTTTGGGCACCGGTTTAGGTCCACGTAGCTATGCTATTATCGAGCAGGGCATGATTTCTAAACTTGTAGAGTCTAAACCGCAAGAGCTTCGGGTTTTTATTGAAGAAGCCGCCGGCATTTCAAAGTATAAAGAAAGACGCAAAGAAACTCTAACGCGTATAAAGCATACCAAAGAGAACCTTGATAGGCTTGAAGACGTGCGCCAAGAATTAGGTGAACAACTTGCTAAGTTAAAACGCCAATCACTGGTAGCTAATCGTTACAAAGAACTTAAACAGCAAGAACGCCAGCTAAAAGGTGAATTAGCCACGCTCAAGTGGCTAGCGCAACGTCGTATTATGGATGATGCACAAGCAAACATAATGCAAGAGCAGCAGTTACTAGCTAAGTTAGAGGAAAGCCAGCAGAGCAATTATTCAAGTTTGCAAGCATTAAAAAATCAGCAAACTATGACTAAATCGAGCATTGATAATTTGCAGAAAGAAATTTTCACGGTAGGCACCGAAGTGACTAAACTAGAACAGTTACAGTTGTTTGCTAAAAAGCGCAGGGCGCAAATTCAATCTGAGATTGAACAGATTACGCAAACTGGAGTAAGCTTAAATATGGCCTTGCAAAGTTTATTGGCTGAAATTACTGATGCACAAGAAAAGCGCGCAATCACTGAGCCTGAAAAAGAAATTATTCAAGAGCAGCTTTTCGAGTTGGAAGATAAAAAGGTTGGTGCAGACGCTCGATTAGAAAAACAGTTACGTGTGGCTACGCAAACGCAAGACGCTTTTTATAGCAAGGCGCAACTTTTAGATAAAAAGAATAGCCAAATTCAGTACACACTGAGCTTGCAAACGCGCACGCAAACGAGGGTGGACGAACTTATTGACGAGCTATCAAATTTAGCCAATAAGCAGAGTAACAAAGAGCTTGCTCAGCTAAGTGATACTAGGCATATACTGACTGAATCAATAATAAAGCAGGAAAAACGTCATTGTGAGCTAAGTGATCAATTGCATCAAGCAAGGGCTAAACAAAATGAAGCGCAGCACGCTTATGAGCACCAGCGCGATAATACAGCTAGTGTTAAAGCCAAGCTAGACGCATTAGAAGCACTGCAAATGTCATCGATAGGGAATACTCGGTCAAGCACATCGGCATCGCGCGCTAATGTAGAGCCGGTTTTAGATAAATTCACCAAGGAAACTGCGTGGGAATTTTTCCACGTTGAAAACGGCAGCGAGAAAATACTTAACAGTGTTCTTCAAGAAGTAGGAGCGGTGTGGGTAATTGACGCCGCGTTAAGCGATCCAATTACGCACAACTGGCCATTAGCGGTATGGCTGCATGCGCCGCAAAGCTTGCTTTTTAAACAAAGTTTTACTCAGCATAAGGTCAAAGGTACCTTAGCGAGCCTACTGATTAATGAACTAGTGCCGCAGTTGTTCAACCATTACTTTCTTGCGATGGATCATACCCATGCTTTAGAATTGCTTAGGGTGATAACAGCAAACGACAGGATAATTGTCCCTAACGGAGATATTTATACGATTGACACATTCATAAAGCGTCACCAAGGTGATAATAAAATAGCCAGAGCAGCACAAATAAAGATACTGCATGAGCAGCATACTCTTAGCCAAAGTATTAGCATGCAAGCAAGAATACTCGCTGAGCAGACTCTTGAGAGCGTTAATCAGATCCAACAAGCGCAAGACACCTGTCACAAACAGTTATCCCTTGATAAGCAGCGAACCCAGGCGCTAGAAATAAATTATCAGAACATGCTCTTTCAACAACAACAAAGCGTTTTACAAAGTCAAAAAATACAGATTGAGATGCAACAAAATAAACAGCGTCTAGCACAAGAAAATATGGCTGTTGAAATACTCAATGATGAAGTAAATGACTTGGTTGAGGTTCTTGTAGGGCTTGAAGAAATAAAAAATGAAGCCTTGCAAACAACTGAAAGTTTGCGTGTACAGCAATTGCAGTGGCATGCGCAGCACACGCAAATGCAATCATCGCTGCACCAGCATTCAATGCTGTTGCAGCAAATCTGTAATAGTGTACAGATTCTACAAGAACAACAGGCCAACAGACAGCTGCAGTTCAACGAGAACGAGGAAAAGCTCAGCCGTTTGCATTTAGAAACACACGATTTATCAGTACCACAGGACGTGCAGCACGAAAACTTGCAGTCACTATTGACCACACAGCAGCAACAGCAAGAAGCACAGGTGCTCCAGCGAAATAGCTTAGCGCAACTAGAGTTAGATATGGCTGAAATTGAGAAAGATCAACTTGATGAAGTTGTGCGCATAAATGAAATTAAAGCGCGTATAGAAATAAAGCGCATTGCCCTAGAAAGTGCCAAGGTGCGCGCTCAGTCATTTATAGAACAATTGCAGCAATTACACCAATCTGTGAAAGATATTGTGGCTACCTTACCAGTGGATGCAGATGAGCAAACGTGGCAAAGTGAGCTTAACTGCACGTCAGACAGCGTTGCGCGTCTAGGCGCGGTGAACTTAGCTGCTGTTGATGAGTTTCAACAGCAGTCGAAGCGCAAAGATAATCTTGACGCACAAAATTTGGATTTAACACAAGCATTAGATATGCTTGAAAACGCGATGCGCAAGATAGATAAAGAAACTACCTCGCGCTTCAAGTCTACCTTTGATGCGGTTAATAACGATTTGAAAAGTTTATTTCCTAAAGTCTTTGGCGGCGGTATGGCATATTTAGCACTGAACGATGATGACATGCTCGATACAGGTGTTACTATAATGGCAAGACCACCTGGAAAGAAAAATAGCACTATTGGGCTATTATCTGGTGGAGAAAAAGCCTTAACCGCTTTATCATTGGTATTTGCTATATTTAGACTTAATCCTGCACCATTTTGTTTGCTAGATGAAGTTGACGCTCCTCTAGACGATGCAAATGTCGGCAGGTTCTGCCGCTTAGTTTCGCAAATGTCAGAGTCGGTACAATTTATTTATATTACGCATAATAAAGTAGCCATGGAAATGGCAACGCATTTAACGGGTGTAACCATGGCTGAACCAGGCGTATCTAGAATGGTTGCTGTTGATATGGAACAAGCATTAGTCATCGCTGAATGACAAGATAAAGTAATAAGATCAAGGGTAATAATGCAAAAAGAACTTCAAATAACATTAACTATTATTGGTATTCTAGTCATAGGCGGCGTGTTGCTGCACGGCATGTGGACAACGCGTAAAAATTCAGAAAAGTTAAAAAAAGCACGTTTTGAACCCCGTAATTGGGACGGTAATTGCGATCCCCAAAGCGAAATTAACGATGATGAACTCGGCTTTGATGATGTGGGTGTCTCAAAAGCTCGTGTTGTTACTAAGTCAGCAACTGATAAAAGTTTAGAGCCGTCAGCGCCTAATAAAAAGAGCTCTGAAAGCGCCGATACTTTAGCAGCCCCTTTTCTAAGAGGCTTGTCTGCAGGCGGCTCTGCTACTCACCCAAAAAATATGGAGTTAGGTGACTCAGTTGATGAAAAACATGAAAGCTTCTCAAATTACGTAAAAGATGAGCGCAACCAGCAAAGCAGCCATGGGGTGATTAATGCAGAAAATGCTAAATCAGATTATAACGAAGCTAGTAATGAAACGTCCGAAACTGCCAAGCAAAGTCAGCCGCCGGTATATTCTAATGTTGTCACCCAACGCAAGCCTGAATTTAGTAAGGCAACGGTAAACATAAGTGAAGAGTCCTTTGGTCAACCGCCTGTTTCATTGCTAAACACTGCAGACGCGCAAAAAGCTATGTCGCAAGAAAGTGAAGATATGCCAACTGCCGGTGTAAGCCAAGTAAATAAGCAAGCCGCAGAGCATAAACAAGCGCGCGTTTATAAGAGTCATACAAATGAACAGTTGACCAATAATGTTGCGCCTCATAGTGCTTCAACTGAGCAAGCAACACCTTCATTCGCGTCCCAAGGATTGCCAACGCAGTCATCACCCCCAGCAAAAGTCGAGAATCAATTAAGTTTTACTGAGCAAGCAAAGCGCTTTGTAAGACGAAACAAAAAAACCGTCGGCGAAAGGATTAGAAAGGAGCCTGTGCTTAAAGCTAAGGATGCGGATGACCAAATGCGCATCGACTTCAATGAGTCGCAAAGCCCTACTGCCAGCCAAGCGCAATCTCAAGGTGCTGATGCCAAATTAATGACCCAAAACACTGAAACAGACGTGCTGGTCTTGAATATCCGTGCCACTGATAGCAACCCAATTAGTGGCGCTAGCTTGTTGCCCATGCTCCTTACTTTAGGGTTCAAGTTTGGAGAGCACGATATATTTCACCGACATGTAAATACTAATGGTAAGGGACCTATATTATTCAGTTTGACTAACATGTTTAAACCCGGCGTGTTTGACATCGATAATATAGAAAATTTCAGTACTCACGGTTTATCTTTATTTATGATGCTGCCTATTGAGGGCGAGCCACAGCAAGTGTTTAATATGATGCACAATGCGACGCGCAAAATATCTGATGAATTTGGCTGTCGATTACTCGACGGTAATAAAGTTGGGTTAAGTAAGCAAAGCTTACAGCAGTATGTTGAACGTATAAGAGAGTTTGAGCGCAAGCGTATCTCCCAAAATTAAATCCCTTGAGCCTGCGCGATAGGGCAGTGCTAAACGATAAAGCAACAACCTGTACAATCATTGCATGTAAAAATGCCTGATGACCTTAATGGATAAATGTGAATGACCCCTAGTTTTATTTCTAGTGATGATGCCAAAGCCTTCCTTGACAGTATTAAAACCACTATTGAAGACTATAATCACCAGTACTACGTATTAGACGACCCAAGCATTCCGGATGTCGAATATGACCGTTTAATGCAAGATCTTCTAGCCATTGAAGGCTCATTCCCCAGTTTACGCACGCCAGACTCACCCAGTCAAAAAGTAGGAGGGGCTGCGCTTACAAAATTTGACCAAATTGAACATGAAATTGCTATGTTGTCCTTAGATAATGGCTTTAAAGATGACGATTTACGTGCGTTCGAACAGCGCATTAAAGACCGCTTAAATACCGAAGAAACGATAGAGTTTGCCTGTGAACCAAAATTAGATGGTTTAGCAGTCAGCATTTTGTATGAAAACGGCATACTGACGCAAGCCGCTACGCGAGGCGATGGCCAAGTGGGTGAAAATATTACCGCGAATGTTAAAACTATTGCCAATGTTCCACTTAAACTAAGAGGCGACAACTTGCCTCAACGCCTTGAGGTTAGAGGCGAGGTATTTATGCCCAAGCAGGGCTTTGAAAATTTAAACGAACTGCAAAAAAAAGCGGGTAATAAAATTTTCGTTAACCCACGCAATGCAGCGGCAGGTTCGCTTCGTCAGCTCGATTCAAAAATAACGGCGTCGCGACCACTTCGTTTATATGCATATTCAGTAGGTATTCTCCAAGGGGGTGACATCAGCCAAGCACAGAGTCATACCCAACGTCTTACTTGTCTAGAAGCATTAGGTTTGCCACTGTGCAAAGAGACACAAGTAGTAAGAGGCTTTACTGCCTGTCTTGAATATTTTGTCAAAATAGGACAAGTGCGAAACAGCTTAAGCTACGACATTGACGGCGTGGTGTTTAAAGTGAACAGGATCACCTTACAAAATAGGCTTGGGTTTGTGTCAAAGGCACCTCGGTGGGCAATGGCGCAAAAGTTTCCTGCACAAGAAGAACTTACCATTCTAAAGGAAGTGGAATTTCAAGTTGGTCGCACCGGTGCCATTACCCCCGTAGCCCGTTTAGAGCCTGTTTTTGTTGGCGGCGTTACGGTCTCAAATGCGACACTACACAACCAAGACGAAATTAATCGATTAGGCGTGAGAATAGGCGATACCGTGGTTATAAGGCGAGCAGGCGATGTGATTCCGCAAATCGTTAGCGTTGTGCTTGATAGAAGGCCAGCACACAGCACTGAGATCAGCTTTCCTAGCGAGTGCCCTGTATGCCAATCACATGTTGAGCGAATTGAGAACGAAGCGGTTATGCGCTGCACCGGAGGCCTCGTGTGCGCTGCGCAAACTAAGCAAGCTATAAAGCACTTTGCATCGCGCAAAGCTTTCGATATTGAAGGTTTAGGTGACAAAATAGTAGACCAGTTGGTTGATCAAAAATTAATCCAAAATCCTACCGATATTTTCGCTTTGCAGTTATCAGAATTAGTCTCTTTAGAACGTTTTGGCACCAAGTCTGCTGTAAACCTCTTGCGGGCAATAGATGCATCCAAACAAACTACGCTTGCTAAGTTTATATATTCATTGGGTATCCGTGAAGTGGGTGAGTCTACTGCGCGTAATTTAGCACTACATTTCAATACTTTAGACGCAATAATAAGCGCAAACTTGGACGCACTCAAAGAGGTTCAAGACGTGGGTGAAATTGTTGCAAGTCATTTATATGAATTCTTGCGAGAACCTTTAAATATCGATGTGCTAAATAAGCTTGTTAGTGTGGGTATAACGTGGCCAGTTATAGCGCCTCCTTCACAAGAAAAGCAGCCACTGCTTGGAAAAACGCTCGTGCTTACCGGTATGCTGACCCAAATGGGGCGAACGGAGGCAAAGTCTAAACTTCAAGAGCTTGGCGCCAAGGTTTCTGGGAGTATTTCTGCTAAAACAGATTTGTTGATAGCGGGTGAGAAAGCGGGTTCAAAATTGACGAAGGCCCAGAATTTAGGCATTGAAATTTGGGACGAAAATGCGCTTGTGAAATATTTTTCGGGCTTACCTTAAGCCCCACATATTGTTTATCCAGCAAGTTATTGTCTCAGTTCATTAAACTTTGACGGGTACATTTTTAGACATCTTCGCGTTTCATACGCCTGCGTTCTTCCCATGCTTTTACGACCGACCAGCGCCACACTAACTCCAAAGAAAAGTATCCGATAGCCCCAGCCACTAGTGAGCAGATAAGACAGCCTAGTAAAAAGGCAGGCCCCATAGTGGTTAAAGATTGCCCCAACCACGCCCAGCTTAGCTCAAAATTAAAATGCGACATTTCAGTCCCAAGTACAGTACTTCCTACCAAATAAGCACAGTAGAATAGCGGTGGCATGGTAATAGGGTTTGATACCCACACGGTCGTAATAGCTAAGGGTAGGTTAACGCGCATTGGAATGGCAAGTGCAGCAGACAGGGCCATTTGAAAAGGAATTGGCCAAAAAGCGCAGAAAAGCCCAATGCCAAAAGCGCCCTTAGCGGAGCGACGATTAAGCAACCATAAATTTGGGTCGTGTAGCATTGTGCCAAATACTTTTAGCATCTTGTGGTTCTTCACCGTATGTTGGCTGGGTGAAAAACGGCGGATTAAGTTCTTTATTATGCTCACGGCTGTTTTCTCAGGTACCTGCAAATGACGAAGAGTGAAAAAACTCTGCTTGGTTTTATAATAACATTCTTAAGCAGCACATTATGGCCTAGTTTACCGCAAATATCACTCATTGCTTTAGCAATTATTGCGCTCTTATTTGTAGTCCTTACAAGATCTTCGGCCCTTGCAGCAGGAACATTAGTCGGTTTTTTATGGGCAAGCTTTTGCGGCTACTATTATCTTTCATGGCAAATTGATAATGACTTATATAACAACAATCTAATTGTACAGGGTAAGGTGGTTAGTTTATTAGCACCCCTGCCAGCTAATAACCTGCATGGTATATCACCGGCTAAAGATAGCGCTAAGCAATCAAGCGCGCTTGATCAGCGCGCGATTAAATTTAACTTTGTCATTGATAAAATAGGCGAGCAAACGCAAATTATAAAACCAAAGGTAAGGCTGTCGTGGTATTCGCCACGCTTATCGCTGCAGCAGGGAGACAGCGTGAGATTGTTTATACGGTTAAAGCCGCCTGCAGGTCTGGCAAACCCAGATGGTTTTAATTATCAGCAGTGGCTCAGCAGTAAAAATATAACTGCGCTTGGCTATGTAAGGCAAAGTCCTTCCAATCAATTTATTTCGCAAAGTTCAAGTATAAGGCAGCGTAGCGTGAATCTACTTTCAGAGCATGATTTACCTAATATTAGGTGGATACTAGCCTTAAGCTATGGTGACAGGAGAATGTTAACCAAAGATGATTGGGGCTTAATGCAACGCACTGGCACCGCGCATTTATTTGCTATATCGGGAATGCATTTAGGGATCGTGTTTAGCTTCACATTTCTTATTGGTAAAGGCTTATTTTTTGCATCAGCGCTTCATCCTAATGTAGTCATGAGCGTTAGTTTTAGACCACATTTGCTCATGTTACCTTGCAGCATTTGTGTTGCTTATGCTTATATAGCGGGCTTTGAAATTCCCGTAATGAGAGCACTATTCACCATGTTGTTTTGGACCACACTTGTGATGTTTGCCAAGCATTGGCGAATGCCGAACGTTCTGTTGATCTTGCTGAGCAGTTTTTTTATTATTTTTCCATTTTCAATATTGGGGATTAGTTTTTGGTTAAGCTTTACAGTGGTGTTAGTTATCATGCTTTTTCTTTGGCGTTTCAAACTACCAGCAAACGCCTCACTGGTGAGTAAATTTATGCACACTATAAAACTACAGTTATTTATAAGTGTAATTACTCTGCCGTTAATAGCGTTCACGTTTTCATCTTTGCCGGTCGTTTCGTTTTTTGCTAATTTATTTATGATCCCCCTTGTGACTTTTGTGCTGGTACCACTATGTTTGGTGGCTGCTATTATCGTCGCTATAGGTTTCGATGTTGCTATCATATATTGGCTAATTAATACTTGTTTTGAATATGCATTCTTGTTATTAAATTGGCTTGATGGTGGCACATCGCAATTCTTGGGTGAAGATTGGCAATCGGCACTGTGGGTCAAAAAAAGCATGGCTTGGCTAACTCATCCCGGCATAGTACTAGCATTTTTACTCATAACATTACCCCCATGGAATGGCAAAATGCCACTAGTGCTTAGTATATTGGGTGTGTGTGTCATTCATCAAAAATTTATTGATAAACACGCATTTTCAGAAAATAAATCGCATTTGTACGCTATGGATGTGGGTCAAGGCAGTGCCATTGTTATAAAAGATAAGAATGGCACAATGCTATATGACACCGGCGGTTCGTTTGCGGGTTTTAGTATGGCAAATTCGGTATTGCTGCCATTTTTTAAACATGAGAACATAAATAAGCTCAAGTATTTCATAGTAAGTCATTTAGACAATGATCATGCGGGTGGAGCTAACATCATTAAACAGCATTTGGAAATTGGGCAGGCTCTATCGCCACAAAAAGGCTGTAATAGACAAGATTTCTTGGCACTTCATCCATCGGGTGTGGCTAACTTCTTAGGGTTTGAGGCGCAGATTTTGTGGCCGCTTAAGCCTATTTCAGGCGATGAAAACCGGCATAGCTGTGTTATTAAATTGCATAAAGGCGAGCACTCTATTTTGTTAACGGGCGATATTGAAAAACAAAGCGAAGCACAAATTGTCGCCATGTATAAAGATACAAACTCACTTAACAGTAGCATATTGATTGCACCTCACCACGGCAGTAAAACCTCCTCCACAGCAAAATTCGTAAGTGCTGTTTCGCCAGAATACGTGGTGTTTACAAGTGGTAATAATAATCGCTGGAGTTTTCCTGCTCAAAGTGTTGTCAATCGCTACAAAAGTGTTAATGCAAAGGTATATGTGACAGGGCAGCACGGCAGAATAAACATCACGATTACGCAGAACGACATTGTGGTGTCATCTTATCGTGAAGATGAATATCCAAGGTGGTTTTTTAAAGCAAGGTAAAATTACTTACCGTGAACGGTGCCTTTAACTATTAATATCAAACGTTATGTTCTTTTTAGTCTAAACATGGCGATATTTGAACTCTTGTCTATGGTTATTATCAATAAGTTAGCCTAAAAGCATGAAAAAAAGGTAAACTAAAGCAAGGCTATAAATCAGGTTATTTCGTTAATGTCACCATCTCCCATTATCAAGAATGTCAGTGCTGCGCTTGAAAAAAACCAGTCTAAAGCTGTGCTGCGCCGGTTCCTCAGCTACATAAAGCCGTTTAAGCTTCTCTTTTTTTTTGCAGTATTAGGCATGGTTGGGTATGCCGGAGTTGACACCTTTGTGTTTTCTCAAGTAAGACCTTTGATAGATCAAAGCCTTAATATAGGGAACTACGATTATTTAAAAACCGCCGCCTTGTTTATAGTGCCACTGTTTTTATTAAGAGGTATTTTCAACTTCATGGGCTCGTATACGCTTGAGTACATAGGCACTAAAGTGGTCATGAAAATGCGCCAAGAGTTGTTTGAAAAGTTTATTCACTTACCGGTTGAATATCACGATCATAACTCTTCAGGCAGTCTTATTTCTAAAGTCATTTTTGATACCGAACAAGTGCGTGGTGCGGCCGGCAAAGCAATGCTGACCTTAGTCAGAGACGGCATGTTCGTGTTGGGCCTAGTCGCGGTTATGTTTTATTACTCGTGGAAATTATCGCTTATTTTTTTCTTAATAGGGCCGGTTGTAGGCCTCATCGTGTCTATTGTCAGCAAACGTTTTCGGATAGTAAGCAAGGCTATACAGCAGGCAATGGGGACCTTAACTGCCAGTGTAGAACAAGCAGTGAAAGGACATAAAGTAGTCCTTATGCATGACGGTCAAAAATATGAAGCAGACAAGTTTGCCTATAGAAACAATCAAAACAGATTACAAAATATGAAGTTGGTAACCTCTCAAATACTCAGTGTGTCATCTATTCAAATTATTGCTTCGGTTGCTCTTGCGTTTGTGTTGTTTGCGGCAAGTTTACCCTCGATGGTTGAAGAGCTTACCGTGGGTATCTTTATTAACGTCATTGTGTGTATGGTAATGTTGCTTAAGCCCTTAAAACAGTTAACCACCGTAAACACTGAGTTTCAAAAAGGTATGGCGGCTTGCGCCAGCATATTTGCTGTACTTGACACCCAAAACGAGACCGACACGGGGAAAAAGGTAATGGCTCGGTCAAGCGGAAAATTAAGCCTGCAAAATGTTACGTTTACTTATCCAACTAGAAAAGATCCCGCTATTAAGAACGTGAGCTTTGACGTTGAGCCTGGACAAACCGTTGCCTTAGTAGGGCGCTCTGGCGGCGGTAAATCGACGCTTTCAAACTTACTGACACGTTTTTACTCTCCAGACTCGGGGCAAATAATGCTTGACGATGTTAACATTAATGAATTCACCCTGCGCAGTCTGCGCGCCCAATTTGCCTTAGTCTCGCAGCAGGTTGTATTGTTTAACGACACTATTGCCAACAACATTGCCTATGGCAAGGAAGGTGAGGTAAGCCGAGAGCAAATTATAAGAGCAGCAGATATGGCACATGTAACAGACTTTGTTAAACAGCAAAACGATGGCTTTGACACTATTGTGGGCGAAAATGGGCTTATGCTGTCAGGTGGACAACGCCAGCGAATCGCTATTGCCAGAGCCATATTAGCCGACTCGCCTATATTACTGCTAGATGAGGCCACTTCTGCCCTTGACACCGAGTCAGAAAAGTTTATTCAACAACAGCTAGACGAACTGCAGCGCTCTCGCACCAGCATTGTAGTTGCCCACCGACTTTCAACTATTGAAAATGCTGACCTAATTTTAGTGGTAGAAAACGGTGAAATTTTAGAATTTGGCAACCACAAGGCGCTGCTGGCGAAAAATGGCATGTATGCACAGCTTCATTCGCTACAGTTTTCTGCATCTTAACGGCTTCGCCTTTAGTGACAAAGAATGAATAACATGACAACAAAGCTTATCAGTGCTTGGTATTCCAGTGCTAAATGGGTGTGGTGCTTATTCCCGCTTACTTTCGTGTTCTGGTTGCTATCTTCTACCAGGCGTTTTTTATTTCGCACGGGTTTGTTTGCGTCTAATGAAGCATCAATTCCTGTCATTGTAGTGGGAAACATCGGTGTTGGCGGAAATGGTAAAACGCCACTTGTACTGGCACTGATCAGCACTTTGCGAAATAAAGGTTATACACTGGCTGTTCTATCAAGAGGCTACGGCGGCAGCCAGACAAACTTTCCCTGTTTGGTAGACAAAAATGATTCTGCCGCGCTAGTCGGCGATGAACCTGCATTAATTAGTAAACGAGCACCGTGCATAGTGGTAATTGATCCCGTTCGTGCTAGAGGCGTTAAGTTCATTGAGCAAAATACAGCTGCCAACGTAATAATATGTGACGACGGATTACAGCATTATGCAATGAAACGAGACGTTGAAATTTGCGTG
The DNA here is from genome assembly GCF_001756615.1 of Glaciecola punicea. Taxonomy (NCBI): domain Bacteria; kingdom Pseudomonadati; phylum Pseudomonadota; class Gammaproteobacteria; order Alteromonadales; family Alteromonadaceae; genus Glaciecola; species Glaciecola punicea. Next base: position 435,276 of record NZ_LZXY01000001.1, on the reverse strand, counting down.
CTTGACAAACGCGGTGTAGGCAATGGCTATTTGTTGCCAATGGGCCCGCTACGAGAGGGTGTTTGGCGTTTGAAGACGGTTGATGCTCTTGTGCATAACATTGGTTTTTCGGCGCATAAAAAGTCAAGCAAGGCCAATTTTGACTCAGTGATGACGGCCTTTGAAATGCGTTTGCAGCCTTCTTGCTGGGTAAACGTAAATACGCAAGAAAAAAAAAGCTTAGCTGAATTTGCCGTGAATGTTAAACGTGCAGGTGAAAATACTGTTTTTACTGCGCTTGCAGGAATAGGCGATCCAAAGCGCTTTTTCGATACATTAGAGAATATGCAGCTTAAGCTGGATAGGACGATTTCATTTGCCGATCATCATCAGTTCACCCAAGACGACCTGCCGACAAACGGGTGGGTGCTGATGACTGAAAAAGACGCGGTTAAATGTATGGGTTTTATTCATAAAAATGCGTGGTATCTGCGTATTGACGCGACTATTGATGATGATTTTTATACGTTGATCGAAGACAGAATTCAGGCGAAATCTCAGTTGCTAGTAAAAAAACGTGCAATAACGCCAAGGCAGTGATACTTTTTAACATCAAGGTGTGGGCTAAGTATCTACGACTCATCTTATTAATATACAGGAACTTGAAAATGGCATTTGACAAAAAATTAATGGCAATCATTGCATGTCCAGCATGCAAAGGGGAGCTTATGTTAACTACACTGGTGAATAAAGATGAGCAAGAGTTAGTCTGTAAATTTGATCGTTTAGCGTATGAAATTAAAGACAACATCCCGGTATTGCTAGAAAACCAAGCAAGAACATTATCGCTCGATGAAATTGAAGCTTTACGCTAGCGCTTTAAGCTTAAACCTAAAAGCCAAAAGTTAAAACAGCACAAAATCAGCCTATTAGAAAATCATGATGCTAAGGCATTCATCAGGATAATATCCATGTCATTTATAGTGGTAATTCCCGCCCGATTCGGTTCTACTCGTTTTCCCGGTAAGCCGCTTGCGTTGATCCAAGGTAAGCCTATGATCCAGCATGTATATGAGCGCAGTGTTGCAGCCGGGGCGCAAGAGGTAATTGTTGCCACCGACGATAAGCGCATTGGCGATGTCGTAGAAAGCTTCTCAGGTAAGGTTTGTTATACCGGAATTCAGCACGAATCTGGTACTGAGCGTATTGCTGAGGTATTAATTAAGCATGGACTTAGCGACAATACTATCGTGGTAAACGTGCAGGGCGACGAGCCCTTTATTCCGCCTCAAAATATTGCTCAAGTTGCCAAAAACCTAATGGTCGCGTCAACGCAAGCGAACATGCAAATGGCAACGCTGTGTTTTCCTATTAGTACAAAATCTGAATTAGACAATCCCAATGTGGTAAAAGTGAACTTTGCTAAAAATGGTAAAGCCCTTTATTTCTCACGAGCACCCATACCGTATGACCGGCGTTGGATGCAAAATACCCAACAAATGCATGAAAGTGCGTATTTCCGACACGTGGGAATATACGCTTACAAAGCCGCATTTATTCATCAGTACATTCAGCTTGCGCCTAGCCACTACGAAAAGATTGAGTCACTTGAGCAACTCAGAGTGCTTTATCATGGCTTTGATATTCACGTAGCAATAGCGCAGCAAGCCCCTCCTCATGGCGTTGACACGCCTGAAGATCTTGATCGGCTGAATCAGCACCTAGCTTAGTCTTGCTCTTCGCTTGGCACTGCCCATAAATCGTGCTCGTCGGCATGGATAATTTCTACCCACAGACGCGTGCCCGGCACTAAGTCATGTTCATTATTTATATGAATAACGCCGTCAATTTCAGGTGCTTCTCCAAAGCTTCTGGCGACAGCGCCTTCGCTGGTAACTTCGTCAACCATAACGTAGTATTCATTGCCAATGCGTGCCTGCAAGCGCTGCGCACTAATTACCGACTGAACCTGCATAAAGCGTTGTAACCGGTCTTCTTTAACGCTTTCATCTATAGGGTTGGGTAACTGGTTTGCAGTTGCGCCTGCTACCGGTGAATATTTAAAACAGCCTACGCGATCTAGCTGCGCGTCTTCTAAAAATTGCAGTAACTCTTCAAATTCTTCCTCAGTTTCGCCTGGAAAGCCCACAATAAAGGTTGAGCGAATAACCAGGTCGGGACACATCTCGCGCCATTTTTTAATCCGTTCTATGGTCCGATCTGCGCTGCCGGGCCTCTTCATAAGGCGTAATATGCGTTTATTTGCATGTTGGAAGGGTATGTCTAAGTAAGGGAGTATTTTTCCCTGCGCCATAAGTGGGATCAAGTCGTCTACATGAGGATAGGGGTATACGTAGTGCAACCGTACCCATATGCCCAGCTCGCCTAATTTTTCGCACAACTGCTGCATGTGCGTTTTTACTGGCATACCGTCCCAAAAATCGATTTTGTATTTTACATCAACGCCATAAGCGCTAGTATCTTGAGATATTACGAGCAGCTCATTGACACCTGCCGCTTTTAAACGTTTAGCTTCATTGAGAACTTCCCCAACAGGCCTAGACACCAGATCACCGCGCATTGAAGGAATAATACAAAAAGTACAGCGGTGATTACAGCCTTCAGAAATTTTCAAATAGGCAAAGTGTCGAGGGGTTAGCTTTATGCCATGGTCTGGTACTAAATGTAAAAAAGGATTATGCAATGGCTTTGGTAAAAACTGATGCACTTGTTCAACCACGCTTTCATAAGCGTGCGGGCCGGTTACCGCAAGCACATTTGGATGTACTTGGCGTATTTCGTCTTCTTTGACCCCTAAGCAACCAGTCACGATTACTTTTCCATTTTCGGCCAAGGCTTCGCCTATGGTATCAAGAGACTCTGTAACCGCTGAATCGATAAACCCACAAGTGTTTACAATGACCAAATCGGCGTTCTCATAGCTTGGCACAACATCGTAACCTTCGGTTCTTAGCTGCGTTAAAATCCGTTCCGAATCGACTAGGTTTTTTGGACAGCCAAGGCTGATGAACCCAATTCTGCCATTACTACCGCCGCTGTTCATAAAGTCGCTACTGAGGGTTTTTACGGGTATTTCCATCGTTGTTGTTTGTTTGGGAGTGTGTATTTTAACTGTCATTGCGCTGGCCATTTAATAATTGCTGTGATGAGTACTGCAGCGCGTTGTAAAACGAATGAAACGCACTGGATCTTGACACTTTATTAGGTTTGTATAGATAATACCGTAAAGATGGTAATAATGCATTTTTCTAGCTTAATGGCAGGATTATATCTTAAGGACTTGTTGTAAGCGATTTTTGAATGTGTATAGCGCTATTATTTACAACTCTAGTAAAATTATAGATAAGCAGCTGATTATAAGCTTAAATCGATATAAAACTTGATATAATATGAAAAATAGTCGACAATAATAAGTAGAACACTAACTATTTATTATAAAAACCGTTTAAAGCAATCAAATAAGAGGATATATGTCGATTAGTAATAAAAAAAGAGTTGTTATCAAGGTGGGAAGCTCCCTTATAGCGCCTCAAAATAATGGTTGTAGCTCACATAACCTATTGGCTATTGCGCAGTTCATTATCAAGTGCCGCTCACAGGGTAAACAAGTTGTGCTTGTTTCCTCAGGCTCGGTAGCTGCCGGACGAAAATGGTTCGATACCCAGACAATGACGGTAGCATTAAAGCGTGCTATGGCCGCAGCAGGTCAGTCCGACATGATGGAAGTATGGGATAAGCTATTCGATTTTCCTACTGCGCAATTACTGCTTACTAATGATGATATCCGTAACAAAGAACGATTTGACAGCATTCGCGATACCATTGAGGCGCTGTTGGAACACCATGTTTTGCCTATCGTAAATGAAAACGATACTGTAACCTCAGACGATCGCAAAGTAGGCGATAACGATAACCTAGCCGCTATGGTAGCCAGTTCCGTTGACGCTGACGCATTTATTATGCTAACCGATGTAGATGGTTTGTACGATAAGAATCCTCAGCAGCACGCCGATGCTCGCAAACTGACGTCTATTGAGCACATAAACGATGAAATTTATGCCATGGCAGGCGGTGCAACAAGCGCTCAAGGAACGGGCGGGATGCGCACTAAAATTGAGGCGGCTGAAAAAGCTACAAGTCATGGTATCGATACCTATATTGTTGACGGATTCGATCCAAAATCGTTTGAACAATTAACCTCAGGCTTCAATCCCGGATCGCATTTTTTAGCGCATGCTAAACCTATGGCTGATGGCTTACACTGGATGACTCACAGTGTTAGAGAATGCGGTGAGGTAGTTTTAAGTGAACCTTTATGTGAATCTGACGATTATCAAGATGGCGTAACTAGTGCCCGGATCGTGTCAGTGAAAGGTGAGTTTTCTGTGGGGGACACTATTTTATTGCGCGACGACGAAGGCAACAAAATTGCAAAAGCAAAAGTGAATTACAGCAGTTGTTTGCTAAACTACTTGGCTGATGATGATATTCGCAGTAGATTAGACAAAGACTCTTCGCTTTTACATAATTCAATTATTTCAGATGAGCACTTGGCTGTGCTGGAGAATTCATGAGTATAATAACAACTTTGGCCAAAAACGCGGCTACAGCAGCAAAAACCATCATTCGGTTAAGCGAACAACAAAAGAACGTCATTCTATTAGAAATGGCGGCAAAATTAAGAAGCAATTTCTCTGTCATCCTTGAGGCTAATAAACAAGACATGCAGGCGGCCAAAGAAGATGGTTTGGACGACGCTATGTTAGACCGGTTATTATTAGATGAAGCACGTATTAATGCCATGGCTGAGGGCATAGAGGTGGTTGCTTCACTGCCTAACCCGGTGGGTCAAACACGTGACATAACAACGCGTCCAAACGGTATTAAAATATCAAAGATGCGTATACCCCTTGGCGTTGTGTGTATGATTTATGAAGCAAGGCCTAATGTGACCGCCGACGCTGGTGCGCTATGTTTTAAGTCAGGTAACGCGGTTATACTGCGCGGTGGTAAAGAGGCATTGCATTCGTCAAAAGCAATTGCCGGGGCCATGCAGACTGTATTAAAGGCACATAATTTGCCTGAAGCGATTATTACGGTCGTGCCCGATCCTGATCGCGCACTTATGTTAGAGCTTATTAAGCAAAAAGAGTACATAGACGTCATTATTCCACGCGGCGGTGAAGGTTTAATAAACTTTGTGACCCAAAACAGTTTAATACCTGTTATTCAGCACTATAAAGGTGTGTGTCATTTATATGTTGATAAAGACGCCAATATAGACAAAGCAGTTGCACTTTTGTTAAACGGCAAAACACAGCGGACAGGTGTATGTAATGCGCTTGAGGGTTTACTGGTGCATAAAGATATAGCAGCAAACTTTTTGCCTTTGGCAAGTGCTGCCTTGGCCAAAGAGAATGTGAAAATAAACAGCTGTCAACGCGCCGCTCAGTATTTTGACAGTCCTACTGTGCTAGCCGACACTGAGTTTGGCCATGAATATCTAGGCTTAGAGATTGCCGTGCGTATTGTTGACGATATTGAAGGCGCGATAAGCCACATTGATACCTTTGGCAGCAACCATACAGAAGTTATTTGCACTGAAGATAAGCCAGCCAGTCAGCTGTTTCAACAGTGTGTCGACGCATCCGTTGTTATGGTAAATGCATCTTCGCGTTTTTCTGATGGGAGTCAATTAGGCTTAGGCGCAGAAATAGGCATTGCCACCACCAAAATGCACGCATACGGTCCCATGGGATTAGAGTCGCTAACAGCCGAGAAATTTTTGGTGAATGGAGATGGCCAAGTAAGAGCCTAAGCATGATTAACGACTAAGCCTCTATGCCCTATGAAGCTAAAATACCCATTGCATTACTATGACGAAGCAGGGCGGTTGAAGCCGCCCATTTTTGTCTACATATTATTGTTATTTGTATGTAGAGGATTCATCGTTCTAATAATTTCTTTGTCGTTTAGAGAAGACAGTGAAAGATTATTACGCATTTTCTATCCCTTACCCTACCATTTTTACTTATCGTTCACGCCTATATTGCCAGCTTTACTTGCACTTTACTTGGTGAGTAAGCGAACAATACTATGGCATAACGGGCACCACTTATGGTTTAGATGGTTAGGCTTGTACTTGTACTGCGCACTTCTGTTTGATGCGGCTATTCAGCTATATATGCTTCAGGAAATTAACTTTGTGTATTCGATAACGCATGGAATATCGCTACTCATGATATTTTGTGGCCTAATCTACCTGAGGCAAAGCCGCTATATTGTGCATCTGATTAAAGATTGGACTTCACCTTAGCGCATTTACTTAGTCTTACTAACAGCATTTCAAAAAGACTGCGCCTATATAAGCGCCATAAATGTTACTAAGAGTGAACACCGCTTTGTCCTCTAAAGCCAGCGCTTTGAACGTGTCTAAATAATTTTCGATAGTAATATCAACTATCGCTAAACTTTCTATTGAACAGTCCAAATCGAGGTCGAAGTGTTATTTAGTGGCCAGCACGGCATTACTGGCAATGTTTTGCATGAACTTTTGAAGTTGTACCTTATTCATTTATGTGTATTTACTTATGAATGATGTTTATTACGGTAATGCAATTTAGCAGTGTTGTAAAATATGTTCGTAAATTTGAAATGCCACCCACTATTGTTGGTCTTTAATTTGCGCCGCCACGACCGATATTTCAACGAGCAGCTCTGGCCTTGCCATCGACGCCTGCACACACGCTCTGGCCGGGGCATATCCTTCAGGTACCCAGCTGTCCCAGATCTTATTCATGGCAGCAAAGTCTTGCATATCTTTTATGTAAATTGTGGCTGATAGGATATGTTGACGATCGCTGCCAGCGTCTATTAGTAAAGTATCTACTTTTTCTAGCATGGTATGAGTCTGTTCTTCGATGTCTTTATTTGCGTCAGCGGCAACCTGACCACATAAATACACGGTTGATTGGTGAATAACAATTCTACTCATACGCTGCTTAGTTTCTTTTCGTTTAATGTTTGCCATTGTTTCCCTTTATAATTAATGCTAAAAAAATTAAGAATAACAGTCCTTTGTTTTTAAGTCTCGATTGTTTAAATAAAGCCGCGCATAGCCCATCCAATGCCACTATACATTTTGCGTTAATGTGATACTTTGTAAAGTGTGAGATTTGCTGCTTTTATTATAAATTAAAGAACTATAGTAGCCGCTCCAAATTATTAACGATATAAAGTGTCAACGCTTTTTTCAACTGCAATATTGCTAGTTTGCGCCTTATATTAAAAAGTGGTAACCAAGTTATTTAATCCAATACTAAAGATCTTGAGTACTTTTAGTTAAGCTTTAATTAATAAGTTAAAATATGAGATATGCATCAATACTTCCTATTAGCGCACTACTGGCGCTGTCCCTCATTGCTTTATTAGTCAAGTTTGGTGTTATTCCTCCGGGTTTGGAGCTGCTTGAGTGGATGAAATCGTCATTTACTGAGGGTGTTTTTTGGCTAGTTTTTTTAATTATTCTGCTTGAGTCTATCATTTACGTTGGCTTCTATTTTCCCGGTCAATTTTTTGCGGTGCTTATTGTTGTAGGGGCTAATCCTAGTGCAAAAGATATCGGCTCGCTCACGTTTGCGATGGTTGCAGCCGCAACGGTGGGTAGTATTATTAACTTTATGTTGGGGCGATACTCTAAGGGCGATAAAAGTGCGATCCTTAAAGGTGACGGCATGCCGATTAAACTATCGCGACTACTGCTGGCGATGATCCATATTAATTCCCTGGCTTTTTTTATGTTTGCACAAGGCGCGCGAAAAAAATCAATAAAAGTAGTGGCGTTTGCGGGCTTATTTAACTTGCCGTACTATTTATTGCTTATTGCTGGCACAGCCGTACTCAGTGAGCAAGTAATGGCTATGGCAGAGAATACCTATATGCTGTTTGGTGTTATCTGCGTTTGGTTAATTGTGACGCTTTATTTGGATGTCAAAAAACATAAAGCAGGCAAGCTTGCCTAAATGGCTAACTTAACGCGCGCACAAGGTTAATATAAAACTAGCATTTCGACGCTATGCAAATTTTACTGTTGACAATGTAATCAACAGCGCGACTCGCGGCAACGAGCCCAAAACTTGCGGTAACGCCCACAAAAGCACCAAAACCAGTGCTGCAGTCCATTTTATTTGCGCCGTCGCTGCGCTGCTTTTGTTGGGTGATGCCGCCTGTCTCAGTTGGATATTTCAACTGCTCAGTCGAGTATATGCACTCAACGCCAAAATTTCGCTTAGGGTTTTGACTGAAATTATAAAATCGGCGTAAATCAGAGCGCACTTTTGCTAGCAAAGGATCTTGTATTGTCTTAGCTAAATCACCCCTCGTAATTTTCAAAGGATCGCACTGGCCCCCAGCGGCGCCTAAGCATATTACTTTAATCTTTTGACGTTTACAGTGTGCAACTATTGCCGCTTTGGCCTTGACGCTATCGGCGGCATCAATTACCACGTCAAATTCTGAATTAATATAGTCTCTTACATTGTCAGGGGTGACAAAATCTTCAATAAGCTGTGTTTGACAATCAGGGTTAATATCGTGAATCCGTGCCGCCATTATCTCAATTTTACTTTGATTTAGGGTAGAGTCCAAAGCGTGAATTTGTCTGTTCACGTTGCTAATAGAAACATCGTCTAAGTCAATTAAGGTCAGTTGATTTATCCCTGAGCGCGCCAGTGCTTCTGCTATCCAAGAGCCAACACCGCCGATACCAATGACACATACATTGGCTTTTTGCAGTTTATCTAGGCCTTGGATTGAATATAACCGGGCAAGACCAGAAAAACGTTGCTGATAAGACATACTGCTCCTAGGGAACTAACGATACAGTTGATATTAAACATTATATTATCAGCTTTTGCTGCGCTTATGTATGGCTAAAGCCGTTTGAAAAAAGGCAAAACAATTTGCAACACACTGCTATCTTTTTTAGTATGGCAACAACCTATTATCTGCACGTTTAAAAGAAGTCCTTAATGACCCCAATTACCTGTTTTAAAGCCTATGATATACGCGGTGAATTGCTCACTCAGCTCGATGAAAAGGTAGCCTATAGAGTAGGGCGTGCGTTTGCTGAAAATTTACAAGCAAAGACGGTCGTGGTCGGCAGTGATGCACGCAAAACATCCTTGCCACTAAAGTTAGCGTTAAGTGCGGGTATTATCGACGGCGGTGCAAAAGTATTTGATATTGGTAGTGCAGGCACAGAAGAAATCTATTTTGCCACCAAGCACCTTGGCGTTGATGGTGGCATAGAAGTTACCGCGAGTCACAACCCGATTAATTATAATGGTCTAAAGATGGTCAAGGCGGGCTCAGTGCCCATCAGCGGTGACAGTGGCTTAAACGCTATAAAAGTGTTAGCCGAGAAATACGACGAGGTGCTTGTACATAAGCAATTGATGCATTTTTGTGCAAATGGCTTAGTCAACAATGAAGATTTTTTAAAAGGTGCTCATTCCGTAAAGCAGATCGTGCTGCTAGCAAGTAAACAATACGAGCGTGTAAGTTGCGTGAATGATTACGTGCTGCACTTAAACGAATACATCGATATATCTGCTATTACGCCGCTCAAACTTGTGGTCAACTCGGGCAATGGCAGTGCAGGGCATATAATAGACGCGCTTGAGCTGTTTTTTACGCATCAAAATGTGCCTATTGAGTTTATAAAAGTACATCATAATCCAGATGGAGACTTTCCAAACGGTATTCCAAACCCCTTGTTGCCTGAAAACAGAGTTGATACTGCTGAGGCTGTTATTAAGCACAAAGCTGACATGGGCATTGCGTGGGACGGTGACTTTGACCGTTGTTTCTTATTCGACGAAACCGGCGCATTTATTGAAGGTTATTATATTGTGGGTCTGCTCGCAAAAGCTTTCTTAGATAAAAATAAGGGCGCTAAGATAATTTATGATCCAAGAGTATTTTGGAACACCGAAGATATTATTAAAGCCGCTGGTGGAAAAGCGATAAAATCGAAAACAGGCCACGCTTTTATAAAAGAGCGTATGCGCAAAGAAGATGCAGTATACGGGGGGGAAATGAGTGCTCATCATTATTTCAGAGACTTTGCCTACTGTGATTCAGGCATGATCCCATGGCTGTTGGTCGCAGAACTACTGTGCAAAGCAAAGTTGCCTTTATCATCACTTGTGAAAGCGCGCATTGCCAAATTCCCATCATCGGGAGAAATTAACTATGTGGTAAAAGACGCGGGAGCCACAATAAAGAAAATAATTATTCACTATGAAGATAAAGCTGATGTGATTGATAGAACAGACGGTATTGGCATGGAGTTTGGTAGCTGGCGCTTTAATTTGCGTAAGTCTAACACTGAATCTGTCATTCGATTGAATGTGGAAAGCAGGCAGAATAAAGCGCTAATGGAGGAAAAAACCAAAGAGTTAGCTGCGCTTATTATTGATTAGACTGCGTGCGTTATGTCATTTAATACGCCTAACAAAGATATGTCTATTTTACTAATATAAAGGGTATGGCTGTTTGCCTCATCAAAGCGGATTAACAGATATACCCACTGACTATCCTAATTATACGCCATAAACAAATGACTAAGCACCACTACGGTCGTTAGTTGCATGCGCATTTTTGTGTAATCCATCAAAATATCTTTTTCCAACGCCAGTACGTACTTATCATAAAGCAAAATACCTATGTAGCTAAGCGACAACACACTTAATAACATAGTGCCATCCAAAAACATTAGCGATAGCCAAGCAACAATACTGGGCAGCATAGATACGAACAATTGATGGTCCTTGCGCCTATTCTGAATGGCGTCAAGCCAGTGAATACCGCCAAAAAACGACAATATAATAGCCGAATATTGGACGAAATGTAGGTAGCCTAAGTAAGCATCTACAAGCCCAATCATTACCAGTATTGGCATGCTTACAAAGGGTATTAGCCCAGCGTAGCCTAAATATTTAGTGGTTTTATGCATATTTGCCCCTACTTTTATGTCGATTTACGTCTTGACCAATTAGTTTCGCTTGTAGAGGTTAAGACACAAAAAAATGACGCATAAGCGCCATTTTCATTGATTTAAGCCAGTTTACTTAGTAATCGGGCTATAATTGCGTTTGCTATGACCTGTGTATAACTGACGCGGACGGCCAATTTTTTGACCCGGCTGGCTTAACATTTCATGCCAGTGAGAAATCCACCCGACCGTTCTTGCCAATGCAAATATACAAGTAAACATATTAGTAGGAATGCCAATTGCGCTTAGCACTATGCCAGAATAGAAATCTACATTTGGAAAAAGTTTCTTTTCTACAAAGTAAGGATCACTCAAGGCGATACGCTCTAGCTCCATTGCTACTTGTAGCAATGGATTTTTAACATTCATTTCAGCTAATACTTCATGACAGCTTTCGCGCATAACGGTGGCGCGTGGGTCATGATTTTTATAAACGCGGTGGCCAAAGCCCATTAATCTGAAGGGGTCATCTTTGTCTTTTGCACGGGCGACAAACTCAGGGATACGGTCAACCGTGCCAATTTCTTCAAGCATTTTCAAGCATGCTTCATTTGCACCCCCATGCGCTGGTCCCCATAACGAAGCAACGCCTGCAGCAATACACGCGTATGGGTTTGCGCCAGAAGAACCCGCTAATCTTACCGTAGAAGTAGAGGCGTTTTGTTCGTGATCAGCATGCAAAATAAATATTCTATCCATGGCGCGTTCAACCGTGGGGCTTATTTTATACTCTTCCGCGGGTACCGAAAACATCATGTTCAAAAAGTTAGCAGCGTAGCTTAAATCGTTACGCGGATAAACGAAGGGTTGACCCACATTGTATTTGTAGCACATGGCTACAAGCGTTGGCATTTTGGCGATTAGACGATGCGCCGAGCGTACACGTTGCTCAGGATCTTTTACATCTAAGTCGCTGTGATAAAAAGATGACATTGCGCCTACGGTCCCGCATAGCATAGCCATGGGGTGAGCGTCGTTTCTAAAGCCGTGAAAAAACATATTTAATTGCTCATGCACCATAGTATGGCGAGTAATGGTGTCTTGAAACTCTAGAAATTCTTCAGCGTTGGGCGTCGCGTCATGCAGCAGCATATGGCACACTTCTAAGTAGCTTGAATGCCTGGCTAAGTCTTCAATTGAGTAGCCACGATGCAGAAGAATACCTTTAGCGCCGTCAATAAACGTAATAGATGATTCACATGAGCCTGTCGCCATAAAACCCGGGTCGAATGTGAAGTATCCGCTGGCGCCCAATTTTCTGATGTCAATGACAGAGTGTCCTTCGGTACCCTCCAAAATTGGGAATTCAACTTCTATTTCACCCGCTTTCAAGGTGGCGGTCTTTGTAGACATGAATATCTCTCCTATGTGTAAAGTATCCGAGTAAACGGAAAAAGTGAATAATTCGTTCACTTGTTATCAATATAGCTAATAGTAGCATAGCAAAAAGTGCCGACATTCTTAACCTAATACCTAAGTAAGTCAATTTAAATGCTTATTTGTCCAAGGTATCGCCGGCAAAAGATTGTTATTTTGAACGCGCTGTTGTAACCAGTTATATTGCTATCATTACGTCTATTCGGACTATAAACAATAGTTTACGACCATAGTACTAAGAGCCAAGTAAACATTGCTATTAAGCACCTAGATTGATATATTTATGAGTGCTGAAACTCAAGAAATAGATGTTAACTATACACCTATTTTTTGTTTACACATCATTTACACATCGTTTACACACATGGCGAAAACTTAATGTGTATTAAAATAATAATTCAGCATAATGGCCTAGACTATTTCACATTTAAAGAGTTTGGCCAGTAACAAACCTCAACACAGAACACCAAATAGGTGTAAACAGCTTGCCGCTGCTTGCACTTAAACGGTTAGGTAAACACACAACAATTGCGGTTATGTAGTCTTAAACAGGGCGGTGATCGTACACTAAAAAATAGGTTATTTATTGTGAAAAAGCAAAGACCAGTCAATCTAGATTTAACCACAATCGAATTGCCAGCTGCCGGTAAAGCGTCTATCTTGCATCGAGTTACTGGCGTCGCCATGTTCTTCGCGCTCGTTTTCGTCATTTGGGCATGGGCTACATCTTTGGGTTCTGAAGCTGATTTTCAGATGGTAAAAGACGTACTAAACGGACCTTTCGGGTACGTTGTTGCATTAGGTACATTGTCTGCACTTTCGTTCCATTTACTTGGTGGCATTCGCCACGTTATTATGGACATGGGGTATTGGGAAGAACTACATTCTGGAAACCTTAGTGCTAATATTGCTATTGGCGGGTGGATTGTACTAACCGTCGTTTTAGGAGTGATATTATGGTAACTAATCAAGCGTCAATGAAACGCAACGGTATACAAGACTACGTGACGCTTAGAGCGTCCGCAGCAGTAATATCGGCGTTCACTATTTTTATGGTGTACTTTTTTATTGCCACTCCCGAAATCACTTATACTGTATGGCAGGGTTTATTTGCCTCAATATATATGAAAGCATTTACCTTGATTACTTTGCTGGCTATTTTGATGCATGTTCGTATTGGTCTTTGGCAAGTGCTAACTGATTATGTTAAACCGCACAATTTGCGCATGGGTTTGCAATTTGTACTTAATTTAATGGCCTTCGCTTACGTAGCGGTTGGTCTGTTTGTTTTATGGGGTGTTTAGAATGAGTTTACCTGTTCATGAATTTGATACAGTAGTTATAGGTGCTGGTGGCGCAGGCATGCGTGCAGCACTGCAGATAACAGAGTCTGGGCGTTCGTGCGCACTCCTGTCAAAAGTATTTCCAACCCGTTCTCACACAGTTTCGGCACAAGGCGGCATTACCGTTGCGCTTGGTAATTCTCATGAAGACAATTGGGAATGGCATATGTATGACACTGTTAAAGGTTCTGACTTCATTGGCGATCAAGAGGCCATTGAATATATGTGTAAAACCGGACCTGAAGCCATTATTGAAATGGAGAACATGGGCTTACCATTTTCACGCACCGAAGAGGGAAAAGTATATCAGCGTCCATTCGGCGGTCAATCCAGAAACTTTGGGGGCGAGCAAGCCGCCAGAACAGCTGCTGCTGCAGATAGAACTGGCCATGCTTTACTGCATTTGTTATATCAGCAAAACATTAAAAATAAGACAAACATATTTTCTGAATGGTATGCATTAGACCTAGTAAAAAATCAACAAGGCCAAGTAGTTGGCTGCACCGCAATTGACATTGAAACAGGCGAAGTTGTTTATTTCAAATCTAAAGCCGTCGTATTAGCTACCGGCGGTGCGGGTCGTATATATGCATCTACTACTAATGCGCACATTAACACGGGTGATGGCGTGGGCATGGCTGTTCGTGCCGGTGTTCCGCTGCAAGACATGGAAATGTGGCAGTTTCACCCTACTGGTATAGCCGGTGCAGGAACGTTGGTAACCGAAGGTTGCCGTGGTGAAGGTGGCTATTTGTTAAATAAAGACGGCGAGCGCTTCATGGAGCGCTACGCGCCAAATGCTAAAGACTTAGCAGGACGTGATGTTGTGGCTCGTTCAATGATGACCGAAATCCGTGAAGGACGTGGCTGTGATGGTCCATGGGGTCCTCACCTAAAACTCAAGTTAGACCATTTGGGTAAAGATGTATTAGAGTCGCGCTTGCCTGGTATTTTGGAACTCTCGAGAACTTTTGCGCACGTCGATCCAGTGAAAGAGCCTATTCCCGTTATACCCACATGTCATTACATGATGGGTGGTATTCCAACTAACGTCGATGGTCAAGTAATAAATATTGATAAAAATGGTAAAGAAACGCCTATGGAAGGTCTGTTTGCCTGCGGTGAGATAGCCTGCGTGTCTGTTCACGGCGCAAACCGTTTAGGCGGAAACTCCTTACTCGATTTAGTTGTGTTTGGCCGCGCTACAGGCCTGCATCTAGGCAAGAGTATCGACGATATTCAAATTAAGTCAGAAGCCTCTACTTCAGATATTGATGCCGCCATGGCAAGATTTAACAGATGGGAATCTTCTGAAAAAGGCAAGGGTGAAAGCCCAGCGCAAATCAAGAAAGATATGCAGCAGTGCATGCAGCTCAATTTCTCTGTTTTTAGGGAAGGGGACGCAATGGCTGAAGGCCTTAAAGAGTTATCAGAAATACGCGAACGTTTGCAACACGCTAGTTTGAATGATAAAAGTGCTGATTTTAACACCGCTCGTATTGAGTGCTTAGAGCTAGACAACCTCATGGAAACTGCTTACAGCACCGCCGTTGCGGCAAACTTTAGAACAGAAAGTCGAGGTGCACACAGTCGCTTCGATTTCCCTGACCGCGACGATGAAAATTGGTTGTGCCACTCAGTTTACGTGCCAGATGGTGATACCATGCTGAAACGTGAAGTGAACATGGCGCCCAAGCTTAGAGAGGCATTCCCTCCTAAAGCCCGTACATATTAATAGGAGTATTAATGATGGAATTAAAATTTTCGATTTATCGCTATAATCCAGAAGTGGATGATGCGCCTAAAATGGTCGACTATGCTCTTGCGGTAGAAGAAGGCCAAGATATGATGGTACTTGATGCACTCATCGCCCTTAAAGAGAAAGACGCTACCTTGTCATTTCGTCGCTCATGCAGAGAAGGCGTTTGCGGTTCTGACGGCATGAACATGAACGGTAAGAATGGTTTAGCGTGTATCACGCCCGTCTCTTCTCTAGGCAAAGGTAAAATAATTGTACGTCCACTGCCTGGTTTACCGGTGGTAAGAGACTTAGTTGTAGACATGACTCAGTTTTATACACAATATGAAAAGATTAAACCTTTCCTTATTAATGACGACAAACAACCACCGTCGCGTGAATTCATTCAAATGCCTGAAGAACGCGCGAAACTGGACGGTTTATATGAGTGTATCTTGTGTGCATGTTGTTCTTCATCATGCCCGTCGTTTTGGTGGAACCCTGATAAGTTTATTGGTCCGGCCGGCTTGCTTCACGCATATCGCTTTCTTATCGATAGCCGTGACACAGCCACCGAAGAACGCTTGAGTGACTTAGATGACGCTTTTAGTGTTTTTAGATGCCATGGCATTATGAACTGTGTTAGTGTTTGTCCCAAGGGCTTAAACCCTACCAAAGCTATCGGAAAAATAAAATCAATGTTATTACAACGTGCTGTTTAATGGGCAAGTAAATTGACCAGCAACGTTCATTTAATATAGACAAAGCTCAAATAGCTATCCAGCAGTGGATAGCTTTTTTTTTGTAAATAAAGTGAAAAATACTAAGACTTTGGTTATAGAAGATTTATTTTAGATACTACTTAGAATACAATACCAACAATTATTTAAATCAAGGCTAAATGATGCACAATAGCGTGATGAAGGCATGGTGGGACTCCTCGCATATGGCAGGTTCCAACGCTGCTTATGTTGAAGAATTATATGAAACCTATCTTGAAAACCCCCTTAATGTCTCAGACAGTTGGAAAGCAATCTTTGACGAACTGCCTAAAGTGGAAGGTGTGACAGTTGAAGCCAACCATACAAGTATTCGCGACAGCTTTAGAAAGATGGCGGCGCTTGGGCCTTCTGCTCGTATGGGTGCACCCCCACCAAGCGCTGGCGACTCTTCGGGCGATGTTAAGCAGGTTAAAGTGCTTCAGCTTATCAACGCTTACCGTTTCAGGGGCCACCAGCACGCTAATTTGGACCCACTTGGACTTTGGAAGCAAGAACGCGTAAGAGATTTAGAGCTTTCCTTTCACAACTTATCAGAAGCTGACTTCGACGTTATTTATAGTCTGGGCTCTTATGCCGTTGGCAAAGAAAAAATGCCACTGGGCGAACTATTCAAATCACTTAACCACACTTACTGTGGTTCAATTGGTTCTGAATATATGCACATTACCGACACTGAGCAAAAACGCTGGATTCAGCACTACCTTGAATCAGTTGAAGCAAAGCCAACCTTTGATCGCAATGCAAAATTAAAAATATTGAAAGGACTTGTTGCCGCCGACGGTATGGAAAAGTACTTAGGCAATAAATTTACCGGTGCTAAGCGTTTCAGCCTCGAAGGCGGCGATGCGCTTGTGCCAATGTTGAAAGGACTTATTTGTGCGGCAGGAGAGTCGGGCGCAAAAGAAGTTGTGTTGGGTATGGCTCACCGAGGTCGCTTGAATGTTTTAGTGAACGTACTGGGCAAAAATCCATCGGTGTTGTTTGATGAGTTTGCTGGTAAACACGACGGTACTTTAGGCGCTGGCGATGTTAAATACCATGCGGGTTTCTCTTCAGATTTCGCTACCGACGGTGGCAATGTGCATTTAGCATTGGCGTTTAACCCCTCTCATTTAGAAATTGTGAATCCGGTAGTAATGGGCTCTGTTAGGGCCAGGCAAGCACGACGCAACTGCGTTAACGGTTCAGCCGTAGTACCTATCACCATTCACGGTGACGCGGCTATTGTTGGTCAAGGCGTGGTGCAGGAAACGTTCAATATGTCCCAAACTAGAGGGTTCTCTGTAGGTGGCACGGTACGTATCGTTATTAATAACCAAGTAGGCTTTACTACCTCAAAAATAGAAGATGCAAGATCAACCCAATATTGTACTGATATTGCAAAAATGGTGCAGGCGCCAATCTTTCACGTTAATGCCGACGATCCAGAAGCCGTTTCGTTTGTGACAAAACTAGCCTTAGATTATAGAAATACATTTAAGCGTGATGTGGTGATTGATTTAGTTTGTTACCGTCGCCACGGTCACAATGAAGCTGATGAGCCAAGCGCAACCCAACCGCTCATGTATAAAAAGATTAAGAAGCATCCAGTAGCCAGACAAATATACGCTGATCAACTTATTGCTCAAGGCATTATAGAGAAGTATGAAGTAGAAAAAATGATTTCGGATTACCGAGCAGCTCTCGACCACGGAGCATGTGTGGTTGAAGAATGGCGTCCAATGACAGCGCATTCTGTAGATTGGTCTCCATATCTGGGCCATGATTGGGATGTTGATTACGATGGTAGTGTTAGCAAAGAGCGGCTAGTAGAGCTAGGGCAATCTATCACTAGCTTTCCAGAAAGTCATATACTACATTCAAGAATAAATAAACTATATAACGATCGCGTTTCGATGATAAAGGGTGAGCGCATGATCGACTGGGGCATGGCAGAAAACCTAGCCTATGCAACTATTCTCGATTATGGCAGCGATATACGCTTTACTGGGCAAGATTCTGGAAGAGGCACTTTCTTCCATCGCCATTCTGTTTTACACAATCAAACTGATGCCTCTACCTATATTCCTTTGCAGCACTTGCGTGCTGGGCAAGGAGAAATAGAAATATACGATTCAGTCTTGTCTGAAGCTGCGGTAATGGCATTTGAATATGGGTTTGCGACTGCAGAACCAGGCACATTGACTATTTGGGAAGCTCAGTTTGGCGATTTTGCAAACGGTGCTCAGGTGGTGTTTGACCAATTCTTAAGTTCAGGAGAAGCTAAGTGGGGACGTTTATGCGGTCTAACGGTTTTATTACCGCACGGTTACGAAGGCCAAGGCCCTGAACACAGTTCAGCGCGCTTAGAAAGGTTCTTGCAGCTTTGTGCAGATCATAATTGGCAGGTGTGCGTGCCTTCTACGCCCGCACAAGTTTATAATATGCTGCGTAGACAAGCGGTACGCCCAATGCGTAAACCGCTTATTGTAATGTCACCAAAATCTTTACTGCGCCATCCTCTTGCAGTGTCTAGTATAGACGACTTAAGCACCGGTATCTTCTATAATGTTATTGACGAAATAGACGAACTTACTCTTGAAAAAGTAAGCCGAGTGGTGATGTGCTCTGGAAAGGTTTATTATGACCTGTTAGAACAACGACGCGAAAATGAATTAAATAATGTTGCTATCGTAAGAATAGAACAGTTATACCCGTTCCCAAGCAAGGAGTTGGAAGCAGTTGCGACTAAGTATGCACATGTGAGTGACTGGGTTTGGTGTCAAGAAGAGCCGCAAAATCAAGGCGCTTGGTATAGCAGTCAGCATCATTTTAGAAATACGATCCCGCAAGGCGCAACACTTGCATATGCTGGGCGTGAGGCATCAGCTTCGCCTGCGGTAGGTTACATAACTGTTCACAATCAGCAGCAAAAAGCACTGGTTGAAAACGCACTTATCATTAAACAAGGAACCTAAGATGGCACATGAAATAAAAGTTCCCGTATTACCGGAATCAGTTGCTGATGCAAGCATTGCAACTTGGCATGTTAAAGCTGGCGATACGGTAACGCGAGATCAAAATCTGGTAGATATTGAAACAGATAAAGTGGTTTTAGAAGTGGTTTCACCAGCTGACGGAGTACTTGGCGAAATTCTGTGCCCCGAAGGCGAAACTGTATTAGGTGAGCAATTACTGGCAACCGTTTCTGAAGGGGCAGTATCAAATACGGGTAATACAGCAACTGCACCTGCCGCGCCTGTTTCAAGCGCACCATCTGGTAAAGTGCAAGATATTAATGTTCCCGTGTTGCCCGAGTCTGTTGCCGACGCTAGCATTGCCACTTGGCATGTGCAGCCCGGTGAAGCAGTTAAGCGCGACCAGAATTTAGTCGACATTGAAACCGACAAAGTGGTGCTTGAAGTAGTGGCACCTGATGACGGCTCAATTAGCGAAATTATTGCCCAGGAAGGCGCAACGGTAATCGCAGAACAGCTTATTGCTAAGTTTGTAAGCGGCGCAATTAGCGACGCAAAAAGTGCAGCTTCAGCAAAGTCTGAAACACAAAAGTCAGAAACACAAAAGACTGACACAGATACCCTAAGTCCGTCTGTTCGTCGTCTATTGGCCGAAAAAGATATCGAACCTAGCAGCGTTAAAGGCACAGGCAAAGGTGGACGCGTAACAAAAGAAGACGTAGAGCACCATGTAAAAGCAGCGCCGGCTAAGACTAGTAATGCACCAAACACGAGTGCTTCGCCAGCGGCAGAGCCAAGCCTTGCACAAGGCGAAAGGTCTGAAAAACGTGTACCGATGACACGTCTACGCAAAACAATCGCAAAACGTTTATTACAAGCCAAGAATGACACCGCTATGTTGACCACGTTTAACGAAGTTAACATGAAACCTATCATGGACTTGCGCAAGCAATATCAAGATAGCTTTGAAAAGCGTCACGGTATACGTTTAGGCTTTATGTCATTTTATGTAAAAGCGGTCACCGAGGCGCTTAAACGCTTCCCAGAAGTTAACGCGTCAATTGACGGTGATGACATTGTTTATCATAACTATTTTGACATATCCATCGCGGTGTCAACGCCACGTGGACTTGTCACGCCTATACTAAAAGATACCGACACACTGGGTATGGCCGCCATAGAAAAAGGCATTAGAGAACTAGCGCTCAAAGGCCGTGATGGCAAACTTGCGCTAAGTGAGCTCCAAGGCGGTAACTTTACGATCACCAACGGTGGTGTGTTTGGTTCACTATTATCTACGCCTATCATTAATCCTCCACAAAGTGCGATATTGGGCATGCATAAAATCCAAGATCGCCCTATGGCCGTGAACGGCAAAGTAGAAATACTGCCTATGATGTATTTAGCCTTGTCTTACGACCACAGAATAGTAGACGGTAAAGAATCAGTTGGTTTCTTAGTCACGATCAAAGAAATGTTAGAAGATCCAACGCGTTTATTGCTAGACGTGTAAAAATAGCCACAAGCAAAATATTCTGCAGTTCAGCTATAGTTTAGCGTAAAAATCTGCAGCATACGGCTTGTATGGCCAATAAGAACGCCGAACAAGTTATTGCTTTTGTGATATCCTTCGGCGCTGTTTTAAGCGGGTATGTTCACGCATTCTCAATCAATCAAGACAATCGGATAAATAACCATGAATTTGCATGAATATCAGGGTAAGCAGTTATTTAAAGAGTACGGTTTACCCGTTTCTGATGGATACGCTGTCGATACACCACAGGCAGCTGTTGAAGCAGCTGGTCGCATTGGCGGCAGCGAATGGGTAGTCAAGTGTCAAGTGCACGCAGGCGGACGCGGTAAAGCGGGCGGCGTTAAGCTAGTTAAGACCAAAGAAGAAATCAGAGCATTTGCTGAACTTTGGCTTGGCAAAAACCTAGTAACTTATCAAACTGACGAAAAAGGCCAGCCAGTTAGTCGTATTTTGGTAGAGTCATGTACAGACATAGCGCAAGAGCTGTATTTAGGTGCGGTTGTTGATCGTACTTCACGTAAAATTGTGTTTATGGCATCTACAGAAGGTGGCGTAGAAATTGAAACGGTTGCTGAACACACGCCAGAAAAAATTCTTAAAGCTGAAATTGATCCGCTGGTCGGCGCTCAGCCTTTCCAAGCACGTCAAATTGCATTTAAACTTGGCCTTAAAGGCGTTCAAGTTAAGCAGTTTACACAAATATTTATTGGCCTAGCCAAAATGTTTGAAGATTTAGACTTAGCGCTAATCGAAGTTAATCCATTGGTGATCAAAAAAGATGGTAACTTGCATTGCTTAGACGCTAAATTAGCAATAGATAGTAACGCAATGTATCGTCAGCCTAAAGTACGCGACATGCACGATCCTTCACAAGAAGACGCGCGTGAAGCACAAGCGGCTCAGTGGGAACTGAACTATGTTGCATTAGATGGTAATATTGGCTGTATGGTAAATGGCGCAGGTCTTGCTATGGGTACTATGGACATTGTTAAACTTCACGGCGGCAACCCAGCTAACTTTCTAGACGTTGGCGGCGGTGCTACTAAAGAGCGTGTCACCGAAGCATTCAAAATTATCTTGTCTGACAGTAACGTAAAAGCGGTACTGGTTAACATTTTTGGTGGCATTGTACGCTGTGACATGATTGCCGAAGGTATTATAGGCGCGGTTGAAGAAGTAGGCGTAAATGTACCCGTCGTAGTAAGACTAGAGGGCAACAACGCCGAGTTAGGCACTCAAAAACTAAAAGAGTGTGGACTAAATATTATTGCGGCGACTAGTTTGAGCGACGCTGCTCAAAAAGTGGTTGATGCAGCCGGAGGTGCACAGTGAGCGTCTTAATTAACAAAGATACAAAAGTTATCTGCCAAGGATTCACTGGCGGACAAGGTACGTTCCATTCAGAGCAAGCTATAGAGTATGGAACAAAAATGGTCGGCGGCGTCACACCTGGTAAAGGCGGTACAACCCACCTAGGTTTGCCAGTATTTGATACCGTGGCTGACGCAGTTAAAGAAACAGGCGCAACGGCTTCTGTGATTTACGTACCGGCACCATTTTGTAAAGATTCAATCATTGAAGCAGCCGACGCTGGAATTGAGCTGATTGTATGCATTACAGAAGGTATTCCAACTATCGACATGTTATACGTGAAAGAGTACATTTCGCGTAAAGGCGTGACCATGATAGGACCAAACTGCCCAGGCGTAATTACCCCTGGAGAATGCAAGATTGGTATCATGCCTGGTCACATTCACATGCCTGGCAAAGTAGGCATTGTTTCACGCTCGGGTACACTTACCTATGAAGCCGTTAAGCAAACTACCGATGAAGGCTTTGGTCAATCTACTTGTGTAGGTATTGGCGGCGACCCAATTCCGGGTGCTAGCTTTATTGACATTCTAGCGCTGTTTGAAAAAGATCCTGCTACACAAGCCATCGTGATGATTGGTGAAATCGGCGGTAACGCTGAGGAAGAAGCGG
Organism: Glaciecola punicea; assembly: GCF_001756615.1. NCBI lineage: Bacteria > Pseudomonadati > Pseudomonadota > Gammaproteobacteria > Alteromonadales > Alteromonadaceae > Glaciecola > Glaciecola punicea. Next base: position 412,506 of record NZ_LZXY01000001.1, on the reverse strand, counting down.
CGCAATATATCAAAGAGCATGTCACTAAACCTGTCGTTTCTTACATTGCCGGTGTAACTGCGCCAGCTGGAAAGCGTATGGGCCATGCCGGCGCAATTATTGCGGGCGGTAAAGGTACAGCCGATGAAAAATTCAAGGCTTTAGAAGCGGCTGGTGTTAAAACGGTTCGCTCTCTTGCTGAGATTGGCAAAGGTTTACGCGAAATTACTGGTTGGTAATCAGGCGTTTATTTTGCTAAATAAAAATCCGTCTTATGGCGGATTTTTTGTGGGTGACAGACAGGATAAATAACCTAGGGTAAACGGATTAGCCTGCCGGTTTATGCTCAGGATTTAAAATACGCACCTCTCTTTGCGGGAAGGGTATTTCAATATTGTGTTTACGCAAGGTTTCAAAAATAATCAGCATTAAATCACCGCCTACACGATTTTTCCCATCGTCTATGCCGATCATCCAAAACTCAACAAACATATTGATGCCCGAGTCTCCAAAGCTTTCAATCTCGCAGTCTGGGCGCTCCTCTAACGCTACTTCATCTCCGCTTAGGACCTGCGGATGCTCAGCTACGGCTTCTTTAATATATTCCACCATGGCGCGAACATCGGTAGCGTAAGGCACGGAAAATTCGACTTTGTAGCGCTGCTTTGGATCTTTATGCGACCAGTTAACCAATAAATCTGATATAAACATTTCGTTGGGCACAAGTAAGTCTTTACCGTCATACGTCTCTAACACGGTATAACGCATTCTAAACTCGCGCACAAAGCCGGTTTGACCATTATCAAGCTCAACATAGTCTCCAATGGTGAGCGACTTATCTAATAATATAATAATACCCGACACAAAGTTTGAAGCAATAGACTGCAGACCCAAACCAATGCCTACCCCCAGTGCGCCGCCAAAAACAGCTAGCGTAGTCAGGTTTATGCCCATTACATTGAGTAGCAACAACACAATGATACAAAACAGCGAGACTTCAAATAACTTGGTGAATACCTCGCGCGTGGGGACATCCAAAGCAAGCTGTTTTTTGATAATCGCCTTGCCAAAATTATTCGATACTCTACCTAACCAAAATAGCAGTAGGCCAAATATTAATACCCGTAAAAATCCATACGCAGATATATTGACATTACCTGCTTCTATTGAAATATCTTTTAATATCAAAATAAGCGGGTTGAGTAGCTCAACAACATGCAAAAATAGAATGGGTAAACCAATCCACTTAAATAGGTGAGCAGCAAAAGGGCTGGTTACAAAAGTAGTAATGGCAGAATAGAAGAATAATAAAACGGCTACGGCTAATATAAAGCGAATAAACCAGGAGTCGTAGCCTAAGGTCATTACCACTTGGTAGGCTATTTTTATGAAAAACAGACCCAGTAGGGGCGCTAAAATAATGCCGATGTTAAAGGCTAATTTTCGTAAAGGGTGTGAATTCTCGTCGGATTTTAAATGTAAGGCGCTAATGTTTCGTTTAATATATAAAGCAATTACATAGGCAAGAGAATATAGCGACGCTACCACTACAAACTGAATATAGGTTTGCGGTTCATTTAAGGCGGTCACAATAATGCGACTGAGTTCATTGAAGGTTTCAGATAAGTGATTCATGCGGTAACATCAGTGTCGTTATATTTTTTATCCTTATAAGGTACTAAAAATTCACACTAAGGCATAATGATTTCTGATGGTCTTTGTTAATTATTAAACTAGCATAGATTTCACATACACCTAAACCGACGTGATTTGACACTTAGCTCACATCAGCCCGCACCCTAACGTTAACTATAGATTTATCCCTTATATGATCCCCTTGCCAATTGAAACTATTACACCTGAGTTACTAAGCCTTATACAAGAGAATGACTGTATTTTATCGGCTCCACCGGGCGCGGGAAAGTCAACTTACCTGCCGCTTCAGTTATTGTCATTGGCCTATTTTTCGAATAAGAAGATTTTGCTGCTACAACCTCGACAAGTCGCAGTGCGATCTATTGCCAATTTTTTAGCGTTGAGTTTAGGTGAAAAAGTGGGCCGCAGCATTGGCTATCAAATGCGGGGAGAATCGGCACTAAGTGATAAAACGCGTCTATGCGTGATCACCGAAGGCTTGTTAGTTGCAAAGATACAAAGCGATCCTGAACTGAATGACGTTGGCTTAATTATATTTGATGAATTTCATGAGCGTAGCGTGCAGTCTGATATAGCGCTTGGCCTTTGTTTAGAAATACAAAGTGCGCTGCGACCCGATCTTAGGCTGTTAGTAATGTCGGCCACCCTAAATGTAGCCGACCTTAGCACGTTAATGCCAAAAGCCCGTCAGCTTTCATCAAGCGGCAGAACCTATCCGATAGACTATATTTATAAGCCTATATCGGCTTTTAGCAAGCTGCAGCGCTCACACAATAACCCCAATAATCAATTGATAAACGCTGTGGTAAACACAGTTGCGCAAGCTCATCACGATCATAGTGGCAACATATTAGTGTTTTTACCGGGCGCGGCAATAATAAACAAAGTACAAAGTGCGCTTGAAAGACTTAGCTTAAGCGATACTTTAATTGCCCCATTATATGGCGCTTTGACGACAACGCAGCAAAAACAGGCCATTGATATACCGCCAGGTAACAAGCGCAAAATCGTACTGGCAACTAACATTGCTGAAACGAGTTTAACTATAAACGGCGTGAACATTGTGATTGATAGCGGGCGCGAAAAAGCACAGCGATTTATAGTGTCCAGAAAATTGCACCAGCTATCTGAGCAAATGATATCAAAAGCGTCGAGTATTCAGCGAGCAGGGCGTGCGGGTAGACAGCAAGCGGGTGTTTGCTATCGATTATGGTCGCAAGAACAGCAGCAGTTTTTGCAAGAAAACGCACCTGCACAAATTACGCAGGTTGATATTAGTCAAACCTTACTTACCTTGCTCCAATGGGGAACCGATTTTACCCAATTGCCGCTCATTGATAAACCCAGTGAGGCGCAAATAGATTACGCTTTTAGGTTATTAAAGCAGCTTGGTTTCTTGAATCAAGCTGGTCACATTAGGGCAAGCACAAAGCTTGCGTATCAATTTAATACGGAACCAAGATTAGCGCGCATGTTGGTGATTGCAAGTACCCAAAACTGCGAAGATCAAAAAATACTAAGTGCAGTCTTAGTCGCGTTAATAGAGGGTAAACCCTTAGGCCAAATGCTAGGTAGCAACGATATTGTTTTTCAATGTCGCTATGTGCTAACACAGCTAAATAATAAAACCTTACATAAGGGGATGTTTGAGTTAAACAAAGATATAAGTCGAATTGCAAAACAACTTGGGATCAAACATGTAAACAATGCCCTGTTAGAAAGCTTATTAAAAGGTCCGGATTTAGCGCAAGAAATTGCCAACATTTTATTGGCCGCGTATCCAGATAAAATCGGGCGTAAACGAGACAAAGTGGGCTTTTCTATTGCCGATGGCACCGGTGCAGAGCTCATGCAAAATGATGAAGACATTCATGCGCAGTGGATCATCTGCACGCAAACCCAGATTACGCATAAAACAAATGCCATGGTGCGTCAGTATTGCGAATTATCAGGCAGTGCTTTAAACGCGTTTTTAGATAAAAATACGCATAGCGAAAAGCAGCAGTATTGGGATAACGCATTAGACAAAGTAGTGTGTCGGCAAGTTGCTAGGGTAGGCGCCATCGAAATATCTAACCAGGTGTGTTCCTTTAGCGCCGACTATGAAACAACAGCATTACTTCTTAAGCAAATTAGGAAAAAAGGACTGATCGTATTGCTAGGTAAAGCAAATGTACTTTTATCAAGAATGAAATTGCTAGAAGCACTCGACAACAATGCTAGCAAAGATAGTCAAGGCATTTCGCAATCGTCTCTAATGGACTCGATGGAAACATGGTTAGTGCCTTATCTCAACAAGGTCAATACGTGGCAGCAGTTAGTTGAGCTTAATTGGCTTGATATTGTGCGCGCAAGCTTAAGCTATGCTCAGCTTGTGTATTTAGATGAGTATTTCCCGCTGACGTTCATGGCCCCTACTGGCAATAGGCATAGCCTTGATTACAGCGAGCAAGGTAAAGTAAGCTTGGCTATTCGCATACAAGAGCTATATGGACTTAACACCCATCCTAGAGTGGGAAGAAATAGCTTTCCTATTACACTTTCACTGCTGTCTCCGGCGCATAGCTTAATTCAAAAAACCGCCGATTTACCCACATTTTGGTCAGGTAGTTATCGCGAAGTGCAAAAAGACATGAAAGGGCGATACCCACGCCACTATTGGCCTGAAGATCCAGAAAGTGCGGTGCCTACTACTAAAACGAAAAAGAAAATGTAGCAGTTGCGTCGCGTTAGCATGTGGTTTACTCTTTCCTAATAATTACAATTAAAAAGAAAAGTATCATGGCATTTGAAATTTCACTTGCAGGCAAAACCGCCGTTATCACAGGTTCTAATTCAGGCATTGGATTAGGCATTGCATGGGAGTTGGCGCGCGCTGGCGCCGATGTGGTGTTAAACTCATTTTCTAACAGTGAAGAAGATCATGCACATGCCGCTGAAATAGCAAAAGCGACCGGCACCAAGACTCGCTATATTCAGGCGGATATGTCAAAAGGTGAGCAATGCCGACAGTTGATTAAAGATGCGGGTAAATGCGATATTCTGGTAAATAATGCCGGTATTCAGCACGTTTCCCCTATTCCCGAGTTTCCAGTAGATAAATGGGACGCGATTATCGCTATTAATATGTCCTCCGCCTTTCATACTACCGCGATTGCACTGCCAATGATGCGCAGGGCCGGGTGGGGTCGTGTTATTAATATATCATCAGCTCATGGCTTAACTGCATCGCCCTTTAAAGCAGCTTATATAGCGGCTAAGCACGGGGTTATTGGCCTAACTAAAACCACAGCACTAGAAACAGCCCAAGAACATATCACCGCAAACGCCATTTGCCCGGGCTACGTGCTCACCCCTATAGTAGAAAAGCAAATTCCCGACACCATGAAAGAATACAATATGAGCCGCGAAGAAGTCATTCAAAACGTGATGCTTAAACGTCAACCTTCAAAAGAATTCGCAACAACCCAGCAGTTAGGCGGCACGGCTGTGTTTTTGTGTTCAGATGCAGCGGCGCAAATTACGGGCACTAGTATAAGCGTTGACGGCGGATGGACGGCGCTATGAGTATCAAAAAGATAAAGAATGAAGCTGCGCTGCTTAATATTGAGATAAACATCATTACGGAGATATATTAATATGAACCTTTTTACTAAAAGTCTGGTTTTTGCATCATCTATATTGTTGTCAGCGTCGGTTTTTGCTGAGACATTTACATTGACCAGCACAGATATTAAGTCGGGCGAGTTTATGAATAAAGCGCAGGAGTTTAACGGCTTTGGGTGCGATGGCGCAAACATCTCACCGCAGCTATCTTGGACCGGAGCGCCTGAGGGTACAAAAGCCTTTGCCGTATTTGCTTACGACCTAGATGCGCCCACTGGCAGTGGTTGGTGGCATTGGCAACTTGTAAATATAGACAGAAATGTTAATTCTTTAGCCGCCGGTGTAGAGATTTCGAATGATCAAAAGGCACTGCAGGGCGTTACTCAAATAAAGAATGACTATGGCCAGAACGTTTACGGCGGCGCTTGCCCTCCCGTTGGCAAGGCCGCTCATCGATACCAATTCACGGTGTATGCACTGTCTCAAAAGCTAGACTTGCCGCAAGACCCTTCCGGTGCGCTTACGGGCTTTATGGTGAAATCAAATTCGCTTGCATCAGCCACAATAGAAGCGCTGTACGAACGTAAATAAGTGCTATAGGTAAGGCTAACATATAATGCAAAACGCCCGCAGAGCAATAATTATTCAGGCGTTTTTTGTTGCGATTAATGAAAATGGAGTAGGCGCGCCTGTTTTGCATATAAACCTAATCAAATTTTTATTTAATTTCTAGCAGTTCTACTTCAAAAATTAATAGCGATCCAGGAGTTATATTCCCTGTTGCTGAATTTCCATAGCCCAGTTTAGGCGGTATAAAAAACTTAAACTTGTCACCCACGACCATTAATTGCACACCTTCAGTCCAGCCGCTTATAACTTGGTTTAACGGAAAACTGATGGCTTGACCTCTATCTACCGAGCTGTCAAATACAGTACCGTCAATCAAAGTGCCATGATAATGCACTTTTACCGTTGAACGCGCGTCTGGATGGGTGCTGCCAGCGCCTTTTTGTAAAACTTGGTACTGCAAACCAGAAGCGGTTTCTACAATATCGGCATTCGCTTTGTTTTCAATCAAAAAATCCTTGCCAACAGTAATATTTTCGAGCGCCAACTTTTTATTGCTGGAGCTTCTTGTAAAATAGAACACTGCTAAGGCAACAACGACAGCTAAAATAATATACTTCATAACAAGTCCTGCTTGTAACACTTCGCTGTATTCTAACACTCGTAGCTTTGAGTGATAAACCTATATTCCTCTTTTTCGATCTTCGGCACTTCTTAACAGCCATAAAAAAGCGCAATGTGTTTTTCTTAGTCAATCCACACAGCTTTCAAACACAAAAACTAACAAGCTATTATGCTTATAGCAAGGTAGTGGTATACTCGCGTGATACTCCTAAATACTTACACAAAAGGAAGATGCCTTTATGGCCGAGAGAGACCGCCGTGCGACCAACTTCATTCGCCAAATAATAGATAAAGATCTAGCTGCAGGCATCCACACTAATATTGTGACGCGTTTTCCGCCAGAGCCAAATGGTTTTCTTCATATAGGTCATGCAAAGTCTATCTGCCTTAACTTTGGGATTGCACAAGACTATCATGGCAGCTGCAACCTGCGCTTTGATGATACAAACCCTGCCAAAGAAAATATTGATTATGTTAACGCGATAAAAAAAGATGTGTCCTGGTTAGGTTTTACTTGGCACAACGAAGCACGTTATTCGTCAGACTATTTTGATTTGCTATATGGTTTTGCGCTTGAACTAATTGAGAAAGGCTTAGCCTATGTAGACTTTAGTGAGCAAAAAGCAGTGCGAGAAATGCGCGGTACCTTAAAGCAGCCGGGCACAAACAGCCCTTATAGAGACACCAACGTTGCTGAAAACCTTATCCATTTTGAAAAAATGCGACAAGGTGACTATAAAGAAGGTCAGTGCAGCTTACGCGCCAAAATAGACATGGCATCAAATTTTATGTGTATGCGCGATCCTATTATTTATCGCGTAAGATTTGTACACCATCATCAAACCGGTGACAAGTGGTGTATTTATCCCATGTATGACTTTACGCACTGCATTAGTGACGCCATTGAGGGTATTACGCATTCATTGTGCACCTTAGAGTTTCAAGATAATCGCCGTTTATACGATTGGGTTATTGAAAATATAAGCATAGAATGTGTGCCGCGTCAGTATGAATTTAGTCGTTTGAACTTAGAATATACGGTCTTAAGTAAGCGCCGATTGATCCAACTAGTTGACGAAAACCATGTGCAGGGCTGGGATGATCCCCGAATGCCTACTATTGCAGGTTTAAGACGACGCGGCTATACCCCCGATTCAATCGTCGAATTTTGCAAGCGCATTGGCGTAACAAAAGTGGATAACATGGTTGAAATGAGCATGCTAGAAGCCTGCATTCGCGAGGAGCTAAACGACAGTGCGCCACGAAGAATGGCGGTACTTGACCCGATAAAAATCATCATTGAAAATTATCCAGACGATAAAGTTGAGCTCCTACAGGCACCAAATCATCCAAACAAACCTGAAATGGGAACGCGTGAAGTGCCGTTTACACGTGAATTATTTATCGAAGCAGAAGACTTTAAAGAAGCGGCGAATAAAAAATTCAAGCGTTTAGTTATCGGCAAAGAAGTAAGACTTAGAAATGCTTACTTCATAAAAGCTGAGCGTTTTGATCAAGACGCCCATGGCAATGTGACCTGCGTGTACTGCACATTTGATGACAGCACGCTCGGAAATGATCCACAAGATGGCCGTAAAGCCAAAGGCGTGATCCATTGGGTAAGTGCGACAAAAGGACTTAAGGCTAAAGTATGTTTGTATGATCGCTTGTTCACAGTGCCCAATCCAGGGGCACAGGATGACTTTTCGCAGAGTATTAATCCTGAGTCTTTAATAGAAAAACAGGCGGTTGTAGAGCCCGCCTTAATGCTTGGTGAGCAAGGCCAAGGTTTTCAGTTTGAGCGCGTTGGTTATTTCAGCATTGATGGCAGCAGTAGCCAAAACAGTTTAGTGTTCAACCGCACAGTTGGTTTGCGCGATAGCTGGCAAAATTAACACATGTTGTAAATTTATATAAAACAGCCACTTAAGTGGCTGTTTTGCTTAGTAAATAAAAATTCTTTACATGGGCTGGCAGTCTAATGATTGCCCCGTAATTCCGCGGCTAATATCAGACATTAAATATACGTAAGCTGCCATAATTTGCGCGGGCGTTTTAAGCGCTTTAGGATCTTCTCCTGGATACGCTTTAGCCCTCATGTCGGTACGAGTCGCCCCAGGATTAATACAGTTAAACCGCACTAAGCTGTTTTTATGTTCATCAGCAAGCACTTGCATCATGCCTTCGGTCGCAAATTTTGATATAGCGTAACCGCCCCAAAATGCTCTGCCTTGGCGACCAACAGAAGATGTCGTAAATATAACAGAAGCAAGCTTGGTGCGTTTTAATAAGCCCAACATAGACTGCACTAGCAAAAAATGACTCTTAACGTTGGTTTGCATCACTTCGTCATATTCACTTTCTTTTATTTGCTCAAAAGGACACAAATTGCCCAGTACACTAGCGTTTAACAAAATACCGTCTAGTTTCTTATATTGGTCTTCTATAATGCCCGTCAAGCCATCGTAATCTGATGCTTTGGCACCGTGTAAATCTAGCGGCACAATACTTGGCTGCTTTACACTGTCGCTTGAGGCTTTAAGCGCTATAATCTCATCGTATACTGCTTCAAGCTTAGACACTGTACGTCCAAGCAAGATAACTTCGGCTCCCGACTGTGCATATACTAATGCGGCTTGCTTGCCAATTCCGGCGCCGGCGCCGGTAACTAAAATTGTTTTATTCGCTAGGCTTTTTTCATGGACTTGAAATGCTAAGTGAGGATACTGTTCAACCATTAATCAATTCTTCGTTTTTTAGCTCATTTATGATGTGTATATACTACCGCACAAATTCATTTAGCCAAAGCAATAGCAGGCGATGCCTTATAAATTCTAACTTTTATTACATAGCGTTTACCAAGACTTTACATAATATGCAGTAACGTAAAATATAGTCTTGCTATATACTTTAGATACTTGGCGCTTAAGACGATAGAGTGGAAACGAAACGTTTTTGCACTAAGCCTCTAAAAATTAGCGCTTTAAAATTATTAATAAAGTCCCATATATGTAAATAGTAAATCGATGGGTTAATAATATAAATGAGTGGAGTGTTTGTTTGAATTTTTTATTTGAGTACGGTTTGTTTTTTGCTAAAGCGTTAACCATTGTTATTGCTATTGCGGCAGTGCTGGTAGTTATAATGTCGGTGGCGAGCAAACCAAAGCCTAGCGGCGGTGGAAGTTTGCAGTTAGAGTCCTTGTCTGAGGGCTTTGATGATTTATCGAAAATGGGCAAAGAGGCACTGCTAACGAAAGAAGAATTAAAGCAGTTTCATAAAGACGAAAAGAAAAAGAAAAAACACGAAAAGTCTTCCAAAAAAGGAAATATTAAAAAAGAAAAGCCTAACAATTTGTTCGTGGTAACGTTTAACGGAACGTCTATGGCAAAAGAGGTTGAGACTTTGCGCAAAGAAATTACGGCTATTTTGTGCATTGCCAAACGAGGCGATGAAGTGCTTGTAAAAGTAGACAGTGGCGGTGGCGTTGTGCATGGCTATGGTCTAGCCGCGTCACAGCTCCAGCGTATAAAAGATAAAGGCCTACCGCTAACCATTAGTATTGACAAAATTGCCGCCAGCGGCGGATATATGATGGCATGTGTAGCCGACAAAGTCATAGCGGCCCCTTTTGCTATTGTTGGCTCTATAGGCGTTATTGCACAAATCCCCAACTTTAATAAGTTGCTTAAGAAGAACGATATTGATTTTGAAATGCATACCGCTGGCCAATTTAAGAGAACGCTTACTTTGTTCGGTGAAAACACTGAGGAAGGGCGCGAGAAATTTCAGGCTGAGCTTGAAGACGTTCACGTCATGTTTAAAGAATTTGTCGCGCAAAATCGCACCAATATTGATATTGACGCGGTTGCCACTGGTGAATACTGGTACGGTCTTAAAGCCAAAGAGCTTAACTTGGTTGACGACATCCAAACCTCTGATGATTTCCTAATGAACGCAAATGCGTCCTTCAAAATGTTCACCTTAAAATATGCAAGCAAAAAAACGGTTGCGCAAAAATTAGGACTTGCAATGTCTCAAGGCATTGAAAATGGTTTGTCGAATGTGCTAACCAATGTTAGAAACTGGCGTGTATAAATAAGGAAGGACTGAAATTTGTTACTTAATGATATTGTTAGCATTTTAGATAATGAACTCGATAGCCCAAACGTTAGCGATTACTGCCCAAATGGTCTGCAGCTTGAGGGTAAAAGCGATGTCCGTAAAATCGTTACCGGGGTTACTGCAAGCTTAGCCTTAATCGACAAAGCCATTGCCTTAAACGCAGACGCTATTGTGGTTCACCATGGGTATTTTTGGAAAGGCGAGAAACAAGCCATCGTCGGCATGAAGCAGCAGCGTATTAAAAAGCTGTTGGCTAATGGTATTAGCCTTATCGCGTATCATTTACCCTTAGACGTGCACCCGACAATGGGTAACAATGCCCAGTTAGGTAAGCTACTAAATATACAAAACGTAAAGGCCTTAAGCGCTTCCAAGCCCGATGGTATTGTTATGGCGGGTAACTTAAAGGAAACCCTGTCGCATTCAGCGCTTTCTCAGCTATTGTCTGCGCGCCTTTCGCATACTGTGGTAAGCGTGGGTAACAAGTGCGAAATAGCCACAGTGGCTTGGTGCACAGGCGGTGGCCAACACTTTATTGACGACACTGCTAATCAGTATGTTAATGGTCAAGTGATTGATGCATTCATATCGGGTGAAATATCAGAGCAGACCACGCACAGTGCACGTGAACAAAAGATTGATTTTTTTGCTGCTGGACACCATGCAACAGAGCGCTACGGGGTAAAAGCGCTAGGTGAGTGGCTGATGGAAAACTACTCACTTGAAGTAATCTTTGTTGATATTGATAACCCAGCATAATATGTCTATACAATTTCTTTTACAGTGATTGCTTTGCGGTGATAAGGGTTCGGGCAGCTTCTTATACAAGCATACAAATCCGCTCAAGTATTGAGTAAGCACAGCTGATTTTATAAAGAGCATATTATGAAAATCCCTGCCAGTAGCTTTAATGGTATTGCCAATAAATTCGATCAAAATATATATGGCACAAGTAAGGGCCGCCTGCGCCATCAACTGTTGCTTCACTTTTTAGCTAAAGAGCTTAACTCATCAAAAATGGACGTGCTTGATCTAGGCGGCGGTACCGGCATGATGAGCTTAGAATTTGCCAAGCGAGGTCATAATGTCACCGTGCTGGATATGTCACAAGACGCATTAGACATTGCAAAAGAGCGTTTGCGAGTTTTCTCTAATACGCAGTATATTTTAAGCGATCTTACTCACGCGATAGAGCAACGTAGCGTTAAGTATGATTTTATAATATGCCATGCGGTGCTAGAGTGGTTGTTACAGCCTTTGCCTGCGGTGCTCAATATGCGGCATTTGTTAAAGCCGAACGGGCAAATGTCGCTGACCTTTTTTAATCACGATGCAAAAGTTTTTTCTAATGTGCTATATGCCAATTTTGACTATGTAGAAAGAGGCCTACCTTCAAAAAACACCGTGCGCTTGAACCCACACAATGCACAAAAACCCAAAGAAGTACTTTCTTGGCTCAATGATAGCGCTGAGTTTACTGTAAAAAAGAGCAGGGGTATTCGCTGCTTTCACGATTATATGTCAGATAAAACTAAAATTGATGCTATGTATCAGCAACTTTTTGATATGGAAGTAAAATACAGCGATGCCGAGCCCTATAAATGGCTCGGGAAATATTTTCATATTATGCTTGAAGCATCTTAATAATATCATCATTAAGCGCCTCAGGCCTAGTGGCACTGGCATAGCGTTTTTTCACACTGCCGTCTTTGGCTACCAAAAATTTAGTGAAATTCCATTTAATTCCCTGGCTGCCCAGAACACCCGGCGCCTGCTGTTTCAAATGTTGATAAAAAGGATGGGTGTTCTCTCCATTAACCTCAACTTTGGTGGAGAGAGTGAAACTGACGCCATAGTTTAGTTGGCAAAACTGTTCAATTTCAGTGTCGCTACCCGGCTCTTGACCGCCAAACTGATCACACGGAAAACCTATAATTTCAAAGCCCTGAGCATTGTATTTTTTGTACAGATCTTCTAAGCCTTTATACTGAGAGGTAAAGCCACATTTACTCGCGGTATTAACAATCAGTACCACTTTATCTGCATATTTTTGTAAGGCAACAGATTCGCCTTTATTGTTGGTAAATGTTAAATCGTAAATAGAATTTGCCATAATGCTTATTATCAAGGGTTGTGTTTGCCTATAGTATCATTACAGTATGATTGTAAAAATAGTCATGCATCGATAATAGCTAAGAACTAAGTTTGATCCTGATATGTTCTAATTTAATCTGATTTTTAGAGGAGCGCGTAGCGGTGTAACACAACTTAGTGCTTGTCTATATTTTTTCGCCTGATACAAGATCTTGCCTCTTTCATTTTTTATAGCGCTAAATTAACGGTAAGACTTTTAATCGTATATGATTTTATTAAAATAAAGTCGGTGTGCAAATCTAACATTTAGCCAATCGTTTCGGGCATTCTATCGAAGCTTACAAACACCAGGCTAATAGAGGGCTTAAATAATTCGCGCTCCACTAGAATATTAATCTATTCAGCGCCATTTTTACTTTGTCTAAAATGGTAATCCATCAACACCAAGTCAAAATTATTCAGCTGTAGGCCATTTTTGAGCTCGCCTTCGTTGCTATAGTTTTCAAGGTCTAAGTGTTCAGTGCTCATTAAGTGACTGCGCAAATTACTGCGCGCAGTGGCATTTCCTTCTACAGGGGAAACACGCAGAAGTCTTGAACGTCGACCAGTGGACCTCGATGCTGTCGGCATGAAATTGGCACCTTAAAAAGAGATTTGGGGCGATCTACAAACTTAATAAGCGCCTCAATAGCTTTTCGAAGTCTTACAAGCTGTTATTGGAAAACTGTGTCAATTTATTAGGTGTAGTAGTAATTAATTCTTAATGGCCATCTTTACAATTAGCGTGAAAATAGCTAACAGATGATTTACAACTCCCCCCTGTTTCCTTTATAGTTGACGTTAACGTAAAGGTGAACTTGAGTTCACTCTATCAAACTCTTATAAACCCTAGTGTTAAGTGTTATCAAAAGGGCTTATTACTATTAGCTATTCGCATTAGCTAGGAGCATTTATATGAATACAGTCGCCCAGCTCATAAACGGCCAATTTGTGACATCTACTTCAAGCCAGTTTATTATGGTGCAAGACCCTGCTACTAATGAGGATATTTCGCAAATTCCGGTGTCAACAACGCACGATATGGAAGAGGCGATTCAGAGTGCGCAAAAGGCTTTCACTAGCTGGAAGAAGGTGCCGGTGTCGGAGCGTGCACGCGTGATGCTAAGGTATCAACACTTGCTGAAGCAACATCATGACGAAATTGCCATCATCTTATCAAAAGAGACTGGCAAGACATTTGAAGATGCTAAGGGCGACGTATGGCGGGGCATTGAAGTGGTTGAGCAGGCTGCTAATGTCGCGTCTTTAATGATGGGCGAAACGGTAGAAAATGTTGCTCGCAATATTGATTCCTATTCAATGGTGCAGCCATTAGGTGTTTGTTTAGGTATTACGCCGTTTAACTTTCCTGCCATGATACCGCTTTGGATGTTTCCAATGGCGATTGCTTGCGGCAACACCTTTGTGCTAAAACCGTCAGAACAAGACCCAAATACCCCCATGAAACTAGCCGAATTATTTATGCAAGCAGGCGCGCCCGATGGCGTGCTTAATATTGTGCATGGCGGTAAAGAACAAGTAAATTTTTTGCTATCGCATGACGCCATTAAAGCCGTTTCTTTTGTGGGCAGCGTGCCGGTAGGGCAGCATATTTATAAAACGGCGACTCAAAATATGAAAAGAGCACAGTGTTTCGCCGGTGCTAAAAATCACTTAGTCGTAATGCCCGATGCCAATAAAGAACAAGTAATTAATAATTTAGTGGGTGCTAGCGTAGGCGCTGCCGGACAACGCTGTATGGCGATTTCGGTCGCAGTTTTTGTAGGCAACAGCAAAGAGTGGATTGATCAGCTTGCTGAAAAAATTGGTGAGGTCAAACCGGGTCTTTGGGACGACCCCAAGGCCGGTTTTGGTCCACTTATCTCAGCCCAAGCAAAAGCCCGCGTGCTAGCGCTTATTGAATCAGGTAAACAAGCTGGCGCGACCTGTTTGGTGGATGGGTCGCAATTTTCATTAGCGCAGTATGAACAGGGCAATTGGATCGGGCCAACGGTGTTTACTAACGTAAGTACTGATATGGAAATATATCAGCAGGAAATTTTTGGTCCAGTGCTGTGCTGCATTCAAGTCGACACCTTAGCCCAAGCTATAAAGCTTATAAACGAGAATCCTTTTGGTAACGGTACCTCTATATTTACCGCCAGCGGCGCGGCGGCAAGAACCTTTCAAAGCGAAGTACAAGTAGGACAAATAGGCATTAATATACCCATACCCGTTGCGCTACCGTTTTTCTCCTTTACCGGCTGGAAAAACTCTTTTTACGGTGATCTGCATGCCTATGGCAAGCAGGGTGCGCGTTTTTATACCGAAACGAAAACCATTACGGCCAGATGGTTTGACGATGAAAGTGCTGTGGGGCCAAATATGTCAATTAATCTGCGTTAATTTGCCCGTTTATAGCAATAGAATAATTTTACCTAATTAAAAGTGAGCATTATCAATGAATTTTGAACTAAGTGATGACCAGCAGGCGTTTAGCGAGACAGCCAAGCAGTTCGCGCAGCAAGAAATGGCGCCATTTGCTGCGCAGTGGGATCGCGAGCATCATTTTCCAGTTGATGTTATTAGAAAAGCAGGCGAGCTTGGCTTTTGCGGCCTGTATACCAGCGAAGAAGCAGGGGGTTTAGGCCTTTCGCGACTTGACTCCTCTATTATTTTCGAACAACTTGCTATGGGCTGCACTACGACTACCGCTATGTTAACGATCCATAACATGGCTACTTGGATGATTGCGACTTGGGGTACAAGTCATGTAAAAGAGCAGTGGATGGCGTCGTTAGTGTCGGGTGAGAATATTGCCAGCTACTGTCTAACCGAAGCCGGCAGCGGCTCTGATGCTGCAAATATGAAAAGCACCGCTAAAACCGACGGCGAAAATTACATTTTAAATGGCTCAAAAGCCTTTATTTCCGGTGCCGGAGCAACTCAAGTTTTAGTCGTAATGGCGCGCACGGGCGTTGCAGGTGCAGGCGGTATATCAGCGTTTTTCGTGCCCGCTGATACGCCTGGGCTTGAGTATGGTAAAGCAGAGGAAAAAATGGGCTGGAATGCACAGCCCACACGTACCGTCAGCTTTGACAATGTCAGCATACCGAAGAGCCACTTGCTTGGAGACGAAGGACAAGGGTTTAAATTGGCCATGCAGGGCTTGGACGGCGGCCGTATAAACATTGCCACCTGTTCAATAGGCACGGCCCAGCAGGCGTTAAATACTGCAGCTGCCTATATGCATGAGCGTGAGCAGTTTGGTAAGCCTTTAAGTACCTTTCAAGCCCTGCAGTTTAAGCTTGCTGATATGGCCACCGAACTTGTCGCCGCTAGGCATTTAGTTCGGCTAGCAGCTAGTAAACTCGACACTAACAACGCCGATAAAAATACTTATTGCGCCATGGCAAAACGCTTTGCTACTGACGTAGGTTTTGAAGTATGCAATCAGGCTTTGCAAATTCACGGGGGTTATGGCTATATTAAAGAATACCCTTTAGAGCGACATGTGCGCGACGTGCGAGTGCATCAAATTTTAGAAGGTACCAACGAAATTATGCGCGTTATTATCGCGAGACGATTGTTATCTGATTTGCGTGAGGTACTCTAAGGAGTAACAGCCTGTAACAAAAAGGAAGTAGCTATGATTGATAAAATAGTGATTAAAGTACTCAACACACAGTGCTACAGCGCCGTGGGCTGTATTACTTTGAATAAACCTAAGGCGCTCAATGCCGTAGATCTTGAAATGGTGCGCACTATCCAAACTCAGTTAGATAGCTGGCGAGATGATGACACTATTGGTGCGATATTTATTGACGGTGAGGGCGATAGAGCTTTTTGTGCGGGCGGCGACATCGTGTCTATGTATCAGGCAATGGTTGAGCAACAAACTCGCGATCCTGAGCGCTTACCTGATTTTATGGCGCAATTTTTTGAACAAGAATATCGTTTGGACTACACCATTCATGCTTATCCAAAGCCTATCATTTGCTGGGGAAACGGTATCACTATGGGCGGTGGATTGGGCATTTTCGCAGGCGCCAGTCACAAAGTAGTGACTGAATCGGCGCATGTGGCAATGCCTGAAATTACCATTGGCCTGTTTCCTGATGTAGGCGCCAGCTTCTTCTTAAATAAAATGCCCCAAGGCGTTGGCAAGTTTTTAGGCCTAAGTGCGATGAGTATAAACGCGCTTGACTGTATTAATATCGGCTTAGCCGATACGTTTCTCGCACATGGTGCAAAGCAGCTGTTATTAGACAAACTCACCGGCCTTGATCGTATTGACGCTCACAGCATAGACGATGCGCTTAACGATTTGCACAACGAGGGCTCTACACAGGCCTTAATGAATAATATTAGCGGTAATTTAACGCTCATTCAGCCCTTTTTAGCACCCTTGGCAGATATGTATAACATTGATGAAATTGAATCTTTTTTCGACAATTTGCACGCGCAGTTTCCAGACCTGAAACCTGTACAAAAAGCAATTCAAAGCTTCAGGCATGGCAGCCCAATTACGACAAAACTAGTGCTTGAACAGCTTAAACGCGGGCAGTCTTTGAGCCTAGCGCAGTGTTTTCAAATGGAGCTTAGCATCGCTTACCAGTGCAGTGTAACGGGTGAATTTCAAGAGGGCGTAAGAGCCCTGCTGATTGATAAAGACAATCAACCCAAATGGAAATATGCACATGCATCTGACGTGCCTGACATTTTTGTAAACGCCCACTTTGAGCAATTTGCTAACAGCAACATGCAAGAGTCACAAAGCGAAAAGCCTATCAATCCGCTACACTCGCTCGTACAAGAATTTGGAGAAGGACGTGTATAAAATTGCATTTTTTGGCTTAGGAAATATGGGGCTTGGCATGGCCACCAACTTAGTAAAGGCAGGTAATGAGGTACATGTTTTTGACTTAGTCAAGGAACAAATTGAAAAAGCAGTGACAGCAGGGGCGGTTGCAGCAAAAAGTGCTGAAGCCGCTGTAGAAAACGTTGACGTCGTGGTTAGTATGCTGCCGGCTGGCGAGCACGTTAAAGCCTTGTACGCAGGTATTATCGATAAGGTAAAAGGCAACACTGTGTTTATCGACTGCAGCACAATAGATGCTAGCGATGCTATTGAGTTACACGCCCTATTAAGTTGCCATGGCCACTGTTTTGTAGACGCGCCGGTTTCGGGCGGCGTGGCGGGCGCAAATTCGGGTACCCTAACCTTCATTATGGGAGGGGGAGAAACCGCAGTTAAGCGTGCTACCCCCATATTAGAGTACATGGGCAGTAAGTGCTTTCATGCAGGTGGTGAAGGCGCCGGTCAAATCGCTAAAATATGCAACAACATGCTGCTAGCTATTATTATGACGGGCACTAGTGAAACCTTAAAACTAGCCATAGACAACGGTTTAGACCCTCGCGTAATGTCAGATATTATGAAGCAAAGCTCAGGCAATAATTGGGCTTTGGAAAAATATAATCCGGTGCCTCACGTAATGGAAAATGTGCCTTCTTCAAACGATTACAAAGGCGGCTTTATGGTTAATTTGATGAATAAAGATTTAAATCTTGCCATGCGCGCAGCCGCCGCAAATAACTCAGTGGTGCCCATGGGCGCACTAGCAAAATCTATGTATCAACTGCATGGTTTAAAAGGGAATGGCGCGAAAGATTTTTCTTCTATATTTGAAGCGTATTTAGGAAAATAAAAACGCTAGGCTAAAATTGATAGCCTAGCAAAAATTAAAAGCCTAGCGTTTTAATGTTTACCGTATTTTTACTCTCATCTATGAATTTTATTTATCGCTAAAATCTCGTAAATGCTTAATAGAGCGACTCAGCAAATTAGTGTCTAAATCGACAAGCACCTTTGATTGAGTCGTAAGGTCGGTAACTTCGTAGCTACCGTCTTTGGACACTTCAGTTAGCAGTGGATATCTCACCACAATTACATTATTATTTTGCGTGCTTACCAACCACTGGCGAGTTGGCGATTGAAGAGCTTGTCCAGTAGAAAAACGAATGGATGGTGCCAAACAGCCAAACTCGCTTAATACCGTGGGTATTATATCTTCGTTAGTAGATATCTGGTTGCTTTGAACAAAATTACTCCACAGTTTGAAGGTAGCGTCTTCGCTTTTAGCAATAACAAGTACTTGCGCATTTTGTTGTAAGGTCGACAAATCAAACCCTAATAATTTTTCGTTTGACATAACGCCCATAAAAAAGCCGGCATTAGCACTGTTGACCGCTTGGGTAAAACTTTCAAATTCAGCTGTATTGCTTTCTCCCGCTGTGTAGAAGCCTGTGTTGACATCAAAGGCAGCCAGTAGCTCTGTTGCAATGGCCGGAGAAGACGTCATAGACAGCAGGTTACTCGGAATACCAAACAGTAGCTGGCGCGCTAAACCTGCTGGTTCTTGCTGTAAATTTAAATGGAACTGATTGGCCGTTAATGAAGATATATCACTGTTTTTAACCGTGTCTAAGCTAGCCAGTACCACGATTTTTTTTGTATTATCAACACTACAGTAAACTTGCTTGGGCGGATAATTAAAACGACTAGTTTCACTGTTATATTGCAATTGTTCTTGCTGTTCAAGCTGCTGTAAATCAATAAAGCCATATCGAGCCATCAGCGTTTTAGCAGTTGCTGGATAAGACAGTGGAAACATATTGTCTTGTTTCAATACTGGCGTATAAAGCCTAGCGTCAGCCCATACGTGAATAGCGTGACTGCTGACAAAGCACAGCACTAAAGCAGCAATGACGTAGCGAACCATTTTTATGCGCTGGAATCGACCAATTCGTTTAAAAATCGCATTGGCAATAACAAGCTGGAACATTAACCATATAATAAACAGCAGCACAAAATAAAACCATTGTAACCAGCCAAACGCGGCTATTTGGCCTTGCGCTTCGTTTTTCACTAATTCGGCTGAACTAAACGTTATATGAAAGCCCGTTTTGTTGTATAGCAGAGCATCAAACGCTAATAACGCTAAGCACACAGCCGCAATGACCGATGCGCTGGCTTTTAAAACGTTTAAATTGGTGATTTTATAACACAAGGGTAAGACTAGAATGACAAAGCCTAAAAAGGTGATAAAACTGGTGTGGCCCAACCAAGTAGTAATTAAATATACAAAGCTGATAGGCGTATCGGCAAGGGGAGAAGAAAAAAGATAGACTGACGATATTGCCGACGCCATCAGTATGTTTGCAAAGGCAAACCAGTGTCCCCAACTGACCTGTTGAACAATTTGTTTTCTACGCGGTGACTCATTATAAATCATGACTTGGGGCTATTGGCGCTTTTTTTAAGAGCATCACAAAACTGATTGATCATAAGCGGCCTAAGTTCATCGTTTACTTGATGCTGAAATATATTGGCCAGCACATTGCCAAGTACCATAATAGACAAATCGCCTTTAGCCTTATGCTTCTCAAGCGCTAAAAATACTGCTTCGGTAAGAGCGTCAAATTCTTTATTACTATAACGCGATTTTATGGGCATTTATTTGTCCTATGATTTTTGATATGAAACTCTATACAATTACGCTATGGGTAATTAGATTTTGCGTAAATGAAACCAAAATAGACGACATTTGGGCTATATTTCACGATACAGCAAAGTATAATGGCTGTTAGAATTTTCACCAACACTTTGTTTGTCTCTACTTGCTGCGCAAAGAGAGTAAACGTCTAATTATAAGGTTATCACATAATATATGAGTGCAAACGTAAATGAGTTTGTTGTACACCAAATTAGTTTATCGCAAGAAGGTAAACTTGTTTTTATTCCTCGGCCAAGCTGTTTTGAAGTGTCTGCGCCAATAATTGATCTAGCCACGCAGCTTCACAGCAATTTCAACAGCAAGCCAAGCAAAGGCGTTGGCGGATTTGGTAGTGAACTCGTTCAAACGATGCCTAATTTAATCGCGCAAATGAGTAATAAGTCTATCGATTTTTACGATTTCAGTATACAAGCCACACAGCATTTGGTTAAAACTATCACCGATGAAGCGATGCTGGAAACAGGCTATGTCGTATTTAGCCTTTATAATTACTTGGCAACCGATTATTTACTCATTGCAATGCTTGACACGAAAGACTCTATGTCGGTCAATCAGCAGCTTGATTTAACATCAAATAAATTTTTAGAGCTAAGTAAAATGCAAATCGCGGTGCGTATTGACCTAACGCAGCTAGATGTTAGTGCTCAAAATGAACGTTATATCAGTTTTATTAAAGGTCGCATGGGCCGAAAAGTATCAGACTTTTTTATGAGTTTTATTGGCTGTGAAGAAAAAGTCGACACCAAATCGCAAAATAAACAGTTTGTGCAACATCTAGATACTTACTTATCTGCGCAGCCGCTAGACGCAAACGAAAAGCACGAACATCGCCAAAGTATATCCAAATACTACAAAGAAAAAGCAGATTTAGGCGAAGAAATAGCCATTGATGAAGTAGATAGCGTACTGCCGGCTATGTCGCAGGGAAACCACAGTTTCGCGCATTACAACGCAGGCTTAGAGCAGCCTCTTGAGCCTAAGTTTCAGCCTGATAAGTCGATGATTAATGCGATGAATAAATATTCAGGGGCAGGCGGCGGCGTAAGCGTCAGCTTTGAGCGTAAACTGTTGGGCCAGCGCATTCACTATGATGCAAACACAGATACCCTGACCATCTCGGGCCTACCCCCTAATTTAAAAGACCAACTAACAAAATCGGCAAAAGGCGATAATCATTCATGAAGTTATTTGTAAACGATCTTACCGTAATGGACTTTTCATATTTGTGCCCCCAGCGCGGAATGGTAGGAGAAAGCTGGATAGTAGACGTCATATTAGACGGTGGTCTAAATGACGAAAGTATGGTGCAAGATTTTGGAATTGTAAAAAAGCAGTTAAAAAAAGTAATAGACGAATATGTTGACCACAAGTTAGTCGTGCCCGCAGATCATCAAAACACCCGCATTTACTCACCCGCTAGCGACGACAGAGTGCAGGTTGACTTTGTCTTTGCTGACGGTTTGCCTATTCAGCTTTTTTGTCCACCAGAGGCTTACGCATTTGTGTATAAGTTAGAAGGTGAACCTTCGCTTATTACCAAAAAGTCTCTCACTGCGTATTTAAAGGATGTGATTACAACACATTTGCCTGAAAATGTGCACGATATTGATATTACCCTGCGCGAAGAAGTCATCAATACGCCGTTTTATCATTATACCCACGGCTTAAAAAAGCATGACGGCAACTGTCAACGTATAGCCCATGGACATCGTTCAAAAATCTTGATTTCACAAAATGGGATCAGCTCTGAAAAGTGGCAGCGCTATTGGGCCGACAGATGGTCTGATATTTATATTGGCAGCACTGAAGATACAGTTGATGCGCAGGCTTTGAGTTTTTCATTGCTTAACGATGCACCGGTGTACTGTTTTAAATATGAAGCGTCTCAGGGACTATTTGAAATGGCCATAGCGAGCCAAGTGTGTGAGCTTATTGACTATGACTCAACGGTTGAGTGTTTAGCGCAATACATCTTAGAGCAGACTCAGAAAGAAACAGACGACCCACTCACTGTTATGGCATTTGAAGGCGTAGGTAAAGGCGCAATGATAAGTGCTAATATCTAAGACGAAGCCGCCTTGTTAAATAGTATAAAATTAATATTAAAAAGATTTATGGAGAGCTTGAGTGATTACAAAACTTCTTAAGCCAGTAATGATAGTCATGTTTATGCTGCTTAGCAAGTTGGCTTTCGCTCAGCCTTTATTGGTAGGTGAGTTTATGCAAGGCAGTCTGCTGCGCGGAAAACTGCCTGCCAATTACTTGGTCAGTTTAAACGACAGCTCCGTTAAGGTCTCAGCCTACGGCGATTTCGTATTCGGATTTGGGCGCGACGCAGACCTAAGTCATGAACTTAAATGGAAACTGCCAGACTCACCGCGTTGGCAAATACAAACAATTACGCTTAAAAAGCGTGAGTATCAAGAAGACCGTATTGAAGGTGTGGCGCAAAAATTCGTCAGTCCGCCTAAAGAAGTGCAGGCTCGCATAAGCAAAGACAATCGAGCTATTGCTAATGCAAGGGCGCATAACTCAAATTTTTTATATTTTACGCAAGATTTTATACTGCCTGCAAAAGGACGGATTTCAGGCGTTTATGGCTCGCGGCGTATTTTTAACGGTGAACCTAAACGGCCACACTTTGGTTTAGATATTGCCAATAAAACAGGCACACCAGTAATAGCCCCCGCAACCGGCGTGGTGAGGCTTGCACACAGCGACATGTTTTATTCAGGTGGTACTTTAATTATTGATCACGGCTTTGGCGTAACGTCTACTTTTATTCATTTAAGTAAACTGCATGTTGAAGAAGGACAAAGAGTAGAGCAAGGTGCTTTAGTGGCTGAAATTGGGGCCACGGGTCGAGTGACCGGCCCGCATTTGGATTGGCGCATCAACTGGTTTAAAGAGCGTTTAGATCCTGCCTTGCTGGTAACACTGCCTCTTTAAAGTTGATCTACGCCTAGCCACTGCAGAAATAGTGCAGAGTTTTCAATGGCGATATCGCAGGTGTCTGGCAAGGCGCGCACTACGCTAAAGTTAAGCGTAAGTAGCCTACCATCGCGCAGTATATCAATAGGCACTATGTCATCAATTTTACACAAATTTAGCAGCTTACAAAAACGTACGTCATCGCACTGCCACTTGTTGAAAGCCATAATTGTATCGCCCTCACATAAACCAGCAATACATGACGCCCGACCTTCGTGAACTGACATTACTGTTAACTGATTGTTGACCATGGCCATTATTGCGCCAATGTCGTACTTAGCAATATTCTCAGCTGGACCACCTTTGTCTTGAAAGTGATTAGGTGAACGCATATTGAGCTTAAGACCAATAGAGTGCAGTAGGGTAGGTAGGGGAAGGTCGATCGGCGTTTGCGTCGCTAAATATAAAAAGCTGCTTAAGTCGATGTTAAATTCACTTTTACATAAGTCAAGAATGACAGTATCGCTGGTTCCTATATGGGTTTTACCGTGCTGCTCCCACAAGTATTTCATAACATTGTCAAGTGAGACATTGTTATTAGACTGCTGGCGAAGGGTAATGTCTAAGCATAGCGCAATAACAGCGCCTTTATTATAATAACTAACGATATGATTGATTGAACCTGCATCTTGTTTATAGAATTTGTTCCATGCTTCGAAGCTTGATTCACTGACACTTTGTTTGTGGCGCCCAGAATTTCGCATTAAGCGCGTTATGGCTTCATTTAAAACTTGTACATATTGAGCGGGTGATATAATTTTTGTTCTTGCTAAACTTAGCTCATCATAAAATGATGTAAAGCCTTCGTATATCCAGAGTTGTGGGGTATACACTTCTTCAAATAAATTGGGTTGATGCATAAGTAGCGGTTTGATACGTTTAACGTGCCAAGTGTGGAATAGCTCGTGGCTGCACAGGGCTAAAAAATGCTGATATTCTTTGCTTATTTTGTCGGGTTCACCCACAAAAGGTAAATCGAAGCGACTGTACTGAAGTACGGTACTGTCGGTGTGTTCTAGACCGCCAAAGCCTTGGTCGCACACCAGCGTAATGAACCAATATTCTGGGCACGGAAAATCACCAAACAGCGTAATGTGGTGTTCAATTATTGCACTTAAATCACGCTCCATTCGCATAAAGTCAAAGTTGTGTTGCCCGCTAAAGACTATATGGAATTGGTGACCCATAACATTAAAACAATAGTCGTCAAACTGTCCCATCAGCACAGGATGATCAATGAGCGTAAAGTAGTCTGTGGTTTTGTATACGGTATCTGAATTAGGTGGCGTTTCTTGTCTATCTGCCTTTGGCAAAGAGGTGGCAATTAACGGTGAAAGCGAGTCTTTTTGTTGCCTTATACGCAAAGTATGAGCAGAACTTTCATAGCCCTTTACACATAAAAATACCGATGTGCCATTAAAAAACGCATATTCATCGTTTATAAACGCGCTTCTTACAGACAGATCGTTTGCGTACACAATATACCGAAGTGAAAACTGCTTAAGCGCTTGGTCATCTTTAGTGCTAATTTCCCATTCTTGTTTTGAAAGTTGCTTTATCACGATGTGATCTTGCTGACTTTTTAAACTATGTAAATTCTTAGAAAAATCCCTAATCATGTAGCTGCCAGGTATCCAAGCAGGCAAGGCAACGTTTACAGAAGCGGGCGCAATATCATCACTTTTCGAGAAGTCTACCTGCATAGTTACTTCAAATAAGTGCTCTTGGCTGCTTAATACACTAATTTGATATGCAATATTTGTTTGCTGACGCGTGCTTGCTACGGGTATAATAGATGGGATCATAAAAAAATAAATAATTGGATCATGCCTAAAATATATCATGTAAATACTCTATTTACATCGATTGCAACAAACGCGCTTGTGCTAAATTAGCGTGAGTTGTAAACTTAGCGTTAACAATCAGCTAAAGTGTCTAACGGGACAATACTGTGCGCGACATAGAACGACTCATTAATACCTACGGTGAAAGCCATCAAAATAAGACCAATATTCTCATTCATGCAGTAGCTGTACCCAGTATATTTTTTGTTACCGTGGGGCTATTATGGTCAATTCCGGTACCTGACTTCATAGCGCAGTTTAATATCAATTTTGCCCATATAGCCGCTATTCCCACCTTGTATTACTATTTCAAACTCTCTGGCCCCATTGGTGCGGCTATGACCTTGCTCACTTTACTGACTTTTGGGGGTATAAACTTGTTAGTCGTCGCTGGTATAAGCGTGTGGCAGTTCTCTGCTGTCTTGTTTGTAGTAATGTGGATATTGCAGTTTGTGGGGCACAAAATTGAAGGAAAACAGCCGTCGTTTTTCCAGGATCTTCGGTATTTACTCGTTGGTCCAGCTTGGTGGTGGGTGCATTGGCTTAAACGCTTAAATATTAACTATTAACTATTAGATAAAAGGTGCCCACTGCGCACCTTTTTTAATAATGAGGCCTTCGTTTGTTCTTACTAGTATTAATATCTTACGCATGAAATGCAAAATGCTCACACATCGGTTTATTGAGCTTGCGCCAAGCCGATCGGGAAAGCGCTTTTTCTTTACTGCTACATGAAACCTTTCGCGCTGTATTTGTCGTATATATAACCAAGAAATTATCTAAGAAGGAAAACAATTGCATGAAAAAACTGATGCTATTGGCATTCGTGCTTTTGTTAGGAGGGTGTTCAGCAAAGTTTGCCTATAATAATGTAGATTGGTTAATACACTGGTACATAGACGATTATGTAGAGCTAGACAATGCCCAAGAAGACATGTTTGACGATATGCTTGGCAACTGGATGTTATGGCATAGACAACAAGAGTTGCCGCAGTACAAGCGCCAGCTATCCGATATTGTCACTGACATTAAAAATAATAATATAACAGAACAAAGTATTACACAGCACCGTGAAAGAGCCAGGGGGCATTGGGTTAGAGCACGCTCACATGTTGCTCCTGATTTAGTTGCGCTTGGCGCAACTTTATCTCAAGAACAAGTCATATATCTTTTTGCAAATCTTGAGAAAAGAAATGTTGAAGACGAAGAAGAATTGAAAGAAAATCAGGCTTTGAGCAGTAACCAGCGCGTGGAAAAGTGGATTGAACGTAATCAAAAAGGGATGCGCAGGTGGTTAGGTAAATTGAGTGACGAGCAAGAAGCATTCATCGCTACATTTTATCAGCGTTTTGAATCAACACGTCCCTTCTGGCTTGCGTACAAACGTGAATATCAACAGCAGTTAAGGCGTGTGTTTGCCCTTGCCGAAAGAGACGAAACGTTTGAACAAAAAATGCACGAGTTGATTGTCAATCCTGATCAGTTTAGAAGCCTTGAGTTTAAAACCGCAATGAATGCTAACACCGCCGCGGGTAGCGAATATTTAATCGGACTTATGAGCTTAACGTCGACCAAACAAATTGAACGCTTGCTTGATGAAATAGACGATTTACAAAATGATCTGCGTGGTTTACAGCGCTAAGATAGTTATGTAAAAGTAGCAGAGGCTCATAAAAAAATTTCTTCTACTTCTGCCCGCAGATTCTCAAAATTCGCCTTGTGAACCGACTTTAAGGGCATACCTGATATAAACCGATATAGCTCTGCTATCTGCACCAAATGATTACTTTCAGTGTTTTTACAATGCTTTTAAGGCTAAGACCAGTCACTCGCAAACGGCGCTTTCAGGTCACAGCACTCGATTAGTTCAGCCTGAAAAACCTTCTCCAAAAGCGTTCAATTTGAATCATAACAAACAACAGCTTCAGTGGGAATTATTGTGCCCCGAGTTTGTAGACACAATGTTTGAGAACATCACTGAAGTTTCGAGTCTGCAGCTATAGGCTTGTTTAAAGTAGTACATTTATAATATCTAACGATCAGTTCTGCCAGATTAGCCATTAAAGTCCCCCTGTGCTAATATCGTGGCGCAATTTTGCCTTGGTTTTACGTTCCAACTCGCAAAGGAAAAACAACGAAAATGAATCATAACAACGGAGAAAACGCCGCATATTTAGTTTGTGCGCTGTATAAGTTTGTGACCTTACATAACTATGTGGAAATGCGTGAACCGTTGCGCCAGTTTATGGAGTCTCAGCATATAAGAGGGACTATTTTATTGGCTCACGAAGGGATCAATGGGACGGTTTCGGGCCCTCAAGAGGGCATCGATAATTTACTTCGACATTTAAACGCTGACTCGCGTATCTTTCCTATTTCGCATAAGTTCTCATGGCATGCAGAGCAGCCATTTTACCGCACAAAAGTAAAGCTCAAAAAAGAAATAGTAACAATGGGTGTAGAGGGTATAGATCCCTCAAAGTCAGTAGGGACCTACATTGCTGCAAAAGATTGGAACGCCCTAATCTTGGACCCTGAGGTTACAGTGATAGATACTCGTAACGACTATGAAATTGAAATAGGCACTTTTAAGAACGCGCTTAATCCGCATACCGATTCATTTCGTGAATTTCCTCAATACGTGGCTAAATCGCTTGACCCAAACACGCATAAAAAAGTGGCAATGTACTGCACCGGCGGTATTCGTTGCGAAAAATCGACCGCTTATTTAAAAGAGCAGGGCTTTGAGGAGGTATATCACTTACAAGGTGGTATATTGCAATATCTCGAAGATGTGCCTCAGTCTGAGTCTCTATGGCAAGGAGACTGTTTTGTGTTTGATAATAGAGTGGCCGTTAATCATGAGCTTGAAAAAAGTATCTACGACCAATGCTATGGCTGTAGGCTGCCTATTACCGAACAAGACAAGCAAAGTGATAAGTATGAAGCGGGAGTAACCTGCCCAGCGTGCTTTGGCCGACATTCGCAAGATCAGCTATCGCGCTTCAGAGAACGAGAGAAGCAAGTTAATTTAGCTAAGCAAAGATCACAAGAGCATGTGGGTACCCAAGCTAGAGATCTTATGCACGCAAAGCGAAATGAAAAAGCACAGGCTCAACGGGAAAGGGCATTAGCGAAGAATAAACAAGTACAATAATATGAGTGCTGTAAGTGGCACTTAAGAATAATCATCTATGTCGAGTTTTATCTAGACTTTGCGCAAGGTAAAAGAGTAAACTTTGCAAAAGCTTATTACAGTGGGAATAACATGACTGAATCAAAATCAGCGAGCGAAGACCTGAGCCCCGAAAAAATCGCAGAAATTCGTAAAGAATTTGATTATTTCGACAGTGACAACAACGGTCAAATCGATTTACGTGAATTTATTGAAATGCTCACGATTTTGTCACCTAAAACAAAAGCCAATCATGTGCAAGAAGGGTTTAACATGATTGACGATAACGGTGACGGCTATATCGATTTTGAAGAATTTTTGGAATGGTGGCAGGACTGCTGGTGGGAATACTAAGTAAACACCGGATTTACTAAGGCAGTTTTAATACGCCAAGTGACGTTGACTTGGCGCAAATTTATGTTTTGGCTTTCTGCTAAACTTTAATCTTCTGTGTCTGGTCTGCTGTCATCTGAATTATTTTCTATTTTTCTTGCCTGGCGCTTTATTGGTGCATGTCCAATATCTACTGAGCCCATTGTATTTATCCGTTTAGTTGTTGCTTTAGGTGCTTTTTTCACAATTTTTGCCGGCTTACTATAGACTTTTTTGAGGACTTTTTTAGGCCTTGCTTTTATGCCGGTAAACCTTGTATTTATGCCGTCAACTGCGCCGAAATTAACGTCGTCTAAATAATTAGCCTTTATTGCCTGAAAGCTGAGCCAATCTTTCTTACCCACTAAAGAGGCTGCGCTGCCTTGACGCCCAGCTCGTCCGGTGCGTCCAATTCGATGAATGTATTCTTCCGGGAACTTAGGTAAATCATAGTTTATGACTTGAGCAACATTGCTTATATCTAGGCCTCTAGCGCCTAAGTCGGTACAAACCAATACGCTAAATCTACCTTTACTAAAGTCTTGCAGTACTTGATTGCGTTGGTTTTGTAATAGCTCGCCGTTAAGTGCCACCGCATTTAAGTGTAGAGTATTTAACAAATCAGTAATTCGCTGCGTGTCTGTTCGCGTGGCGGTAAACACAATGGCTTGCTCTTGATTCACAATGCGTAAAATTTTACTAAGTTGTTCATCTTTTTGCGACACACCATCAGAAAAATAAAAGATTTGCGTAATATCTTTGTGTGGTTTGTTTGATGCGTCAACCGATATTTTTTGTGGGCTTTTTAGCAACACCGTGGTCATTTCTTTAATTTGTGCCTGCTCAATGGTCGCTGAAAACATCATTGTTTGACGTTTCCTATGGTCGGCTTGAGAGTGAATAATGGCCAACTGTTCAACGAAACCTAGCTCAAGCATACGGTCGGCTTCATCTAAAATTAGCAGTTCTAACCCATGTAAAAAAAGTTGTTTGTCGTTTAAGTGATCGGCAATTCTGCCGGCTGTTCCAACAATAATATGCGGGTTTTTTCTAAGCAATTTAGCTTGGTCATTATAATTTTCACCGCCTACGATTAAATTAGCCTGTAGTGTTGTATTAGCGACTATTTGTCGTACAACACCATAAACTTGTTTGGCCAATTCACGTGTAGGCGCCAGAATTAGGGCGCGAGGATCGGCCTTGGAAAGCGCGCGCTGAGTTAATAATCTATTAACCATAGGCACCACGAATGCAAGCGTTTTGCCTGAGCCAGTTTTTGACGCCGCCAGTATATCTTTATTCAATAAGGCGTGCGGAATAGCCTGGGCTTGAATATCCGTTAGGTCGCTTAGTTGAGCCGTAGACAAATTCTTTACAATTCGATGATCAATGGGAAGTTCAGAAAATAACAAAAATACACGCCTTTAATATGGTCTATGTGAGCATTATAGCTAGCATTGAAGCAAAAAGCCTAAGTATTCATGTGCTTTTATCTGGCTACCATTTTTTCTTGGGCGCAAAAAGTGATTCAATCTCTTTTCTTTCTCTGCCATTAACTGTTTAAGATTGTTGCCTTTAACATTCATCTCTAGGCTTTTTCGTATAGCTTCTAGCTCGACTTTGCGCTGGTCAGTGTAGTCGCCTTGAGGCTCGTGATTAGAAAGCGCAGCAATTCCCTTTTCAATGTGTTGGTGCGCAGAGCCTTGCACATCTATTCTCACGTTATTTTGTACTCTATTGGTTAAGGTTTCTACATTGACTCTTAACTGCAGGCTACAAAAAATGCTGTTTCTTCCTAAGCAAGAAGCTTAGGCCTTATGTTTGCTTTGTTGTATTGTGCACGCAGCATCATTCGTCGTTTTTTAACCGCTTGAATATACACATATTAGACAGTTTAACGTTTGCCATTTCTAGCATGTTATCGGGGTAGTTAGAGCCGTCGTCAATTACTTTAATTGCATAGGGAGAATCAAAATTTTCGGTAATTTCATTATCATTTGTCTACCTAATTGAACTGTTAATATTTTTTATTGAACCCCCTATAGCACCTATGTGCATTACACGCATAAATACATGTATTTGCAATAAAATATACCTATTACAAAAAATCTATAAATTTAATATGCAAAAAACATATAGATTAGCTATTATTTAAACCCAAACTTATATTACTGTATCGCCCAAATGTATATTCTGCTTAGCAGTAATTCAGTTTATTGTTGATCAAAGCAAGTACAAATTAGACAAGCAAGTTTACGCACACATCATTTTAAGGGACTCAATGAAATTACAGCAATTAAGATACATAGTAGAAGTGTTAAATAACAATTTGAACGTGTCTGCTACCGCCGAAAATTTATACACATCTCAGCCAGGCATAAGTAAGCAAGTTCGCATGCTTGAAGATGAGTTAGGCATTCAAATATTTGGTAGAAGCGGCAAGCACTTAACGCATGTAACTGACGCTGGCAAAGAAGTAATTAATATTTCTAGAGAGATATTAGCAAAAGTAGAAAGTATAAAATCAGTTGCCCGCGAACACACTTTACCAGACCAAGGTAAGCTAAATATTGCTACTACACATACCCAAGCCCGTTACGCTTTGCCCGATGTGATAAAAGGCTTTATGCAAAAATACCCGAAAGTATCCTTACATATGCATCAGGGAACCCCGTCACAAATAAGTGATTTAGCGGCTAAAGGAGAAGCCGACTTTGCCATTGCTACTGAATCCTTGCATTTATATAACGACTTAATAATGCTGCCTTGTTATCACTGGAATAGGTCGGTTATTGTGAACAAATCGCATCCTTTGGCTAAAAAAACCAACATTACTATTCAAGATATAGCTAAATATTCGTTGGTCACCTACGTGTTTGGCTTCACCGGACGCTCCGAACTTGACAGAGCCTTTAGCGAGGCAGGTTTAGAACCCAAAATTGTATTCACCGCGACCGACGCCGACGTGATTAAAACCTACGTGAGGTTAGGCGTAGGAGTAGGGGTTATCGCTTCAATGGCGGTTGATGAAGTACTTGATAATGATTTGGTTAAAATTGATGCTAGCCACTTGTTTGATTACAGCACGACTAAGATTGGATTTAGAAAAGGCTCGTTTCTGCGTAATTACATGTATGAATTTATAGAGCGCTTCGCGCCTCATTTGACTAAGAGTGTAGTTGAGCGTGCGATGATGCAAAAGAATAATGATGAACTTGAGACTATGTTTAAAGATTTAACTTTGCCGGTGAAGTAGGTAAAAGGGTCAGGTCCAATTAGCTATTTTTCTTTGAAAAATAGCTAATTGGACCTGACCCTTTTAATTTTTTACGGCCTCTAACACTCAATAATATTAACCGCTAAGCCACCGCGTGCAGTTTCTTTATACTTACTTTTCATATCATTACCTGTGTCCCACATTGTCTTTATAACCTTATCCAAAGATACCTTCTGATTACCGGTGCCTCTCAAGGCAAGACGCGACGCGTTAATGGCTTTAACTGCCCCCATGGCGTTACGCTCAATACAGGGGACTTGAACTAAACCACCAACGGGGTCACAGGTAAGGCCAAGGTTGTGTTCCATGCCAATTTCGGCGGCGTTTTCTACTGATTTTACCGAGCCGCCTAATATTTCAGTAAGGGCGCCTGCAGCCATTGAGCACGCAACACCTATCTCGCCTTGGCAGCCAACTTCAGCGCCTGAAATTGAAGCGTTCTTTTTATATAAAATACCAATAGCGGCCGCGGTGAGTAAGAATCTGCAGGCAGCGTCGTCAGACAAGGGGCGTACAAATTTATCATAGTAGCTCATTACGGCAGGAATTATGCCGGCAGCGCCGTTGGTGGGCGCGGTCACTACACGGCCTCCAGCGGCATTTTCTTCATTCACCGCTAAGGCAAACAAGTTTACCCAGTCCATCACAAGCATAGGGTCGTTACTTTTTTCATTCTCTAATAGCGCTAGCAATGCGGCCGCGCGGCGGTGTACTTTTAGCCCGCCGGGTAAAATCCCTTCGGTTTGCTTACCGTTTTCGATACATTCCTGCATAGTATACCAAATATGCAATAAACGTCTTCTAACTTCGGCTTCTGGCAGCAGCATTGTTTCATTTTTTAGCATTAAGGAGCTAATGCGAAAGCTATTGTCCTGGCATATTTGCAAAAGCTCATTGGCAGTGGAAAAAGGAAAGGGAGCATCCATTTGTGCCACAGCATATTTTTCTTGTTTTTGTGCCTCAAAGTCTTCATCTTTTACAATAAAGCCGCCGCCAATAGAATAGTAAGTGGTAGTTTTGACCATTGTTTTGTCGTTGTACGCAAAGAAGGTCATACCATTGGCATGCTTAGGCAAGGCTTTACGCCGATGAAATACAATTGCGCCTGTTTTGGCAAACGTAATAAGCTGCTTATGCATTAATAACAGTGTGCGCGTGCTTTCCACATCTTTTAACATACTATCTATTTGTTTTACGGGTACGTTTTCGGGCGTAAACCCTAATAAACCTAAAATTATCGCTTTACCGGTGCCATGGCCTATACCCGTTTGGCCTAATGAGCCGTAAAGCTCGGTGTTTATATGCGTAATTTCATGCAGTTGATCGTCTCTAACAAGCTCCTCGCAAAAATCTAAGGCAGCACGCATGGGGCCAACGGTATGGGAACTTGATGGGCCAATGCCCACTTTGAACATATCAAAAACACTAATCATAAAACACCTCAATAGTTGTAACATAATTGTTACACAAAATAGCTATAACACAAGTCAAAAATGCGATAGATTAGCTAATGCTAACGATTAGAAATGTTAATGGATGGTTATTTTATTAATTAATACATTAGTTCAGGAGTAAGCACGTTAATTAGACAGTAGAAAGCAAGTTATACCAGTAAATGAGTCGTTATATGCTTTTGCAGCTGCGCCAGAATACCGGCAGTTGCGCCCCATATCATGCGTTCTTTATAAGGAACAAAATAAATCGGGAAACTATTTTTTTCGCGCTTAACCATTTCTACATAATATCGTTGGGTATCCATTAAATAAGCTAATGGTACGCTAAACACATTGGCCACTTCATTTGGATCAATAATTAAGTCGCTGTCTAATTTGATAGGTTTATCGTAAATAGCCACAACCGGCACTACTGCAAAACCACTTATCGTTTTGTAAGTGCCTAAGCGCCCTAATAAACGCAGATGCTCGCGTTGAAGGCCAATTTCTTCTTGAGCCTCGCGATAAGCAGTATCAACTAAATCGAGGTCGGTTTTTTCTGCTTTGCCGCCCGGAAAACAAACTTGGCCTGCATGATGTTTTAAATGACTCGCGCGCTGGGTGAATAATACCTGCAGTTTATTGTTACTAGGAAATAAACAAATAAGCACCGCGGCAGGTCTTTTGGCCTCAAAAAAAGGATAATCAGACGCTTCCTGTAGTGACCATGGGCGATTAAAAGCAGAAAGAAAGTCGAGCTCGTTCAATTAATGGTCTTCCTTTTTGAGGTGTTTATGATACAGGTTTGTTCCAGTACGGGTAATATTTTAGCAACTTTATGAAGGCTTTCCATATATTCATCAATGTCGTTAGAGTCAAGCACAATGCCGCCACCCGCCCAGCAATAAATCGTTTTGGACCCGCCATCAGGTCTTTTTTTTGATAGCTCAAGCTTATCATTTTCAGCAAGTAGGGTGCGTATACAAATATTAGTGTCAATGTCGCCTCTTATTCCGATATAGCCAATGGTGCCGCAATAAATAGCGCGCTTATCAGGTTCGATCTCTTGAATGATTTGCATAGCACGTACCTTGGGCGCCCCTGTTATCGAACCGCCCGGGAACGCGCCTTTCATTAAATCGTATGCGCTTGCATCATCTTTTAGCTCACCTACCACGGTACTGACCATATGGTGAACCGCCGGATAACTTTCCAACGAAAAAAGTGATGGCACCTTAACTGAATGAGGTTTGCAGAACTTGCTTAAATCATTACGCAACAAATCGACGATCATCAAATTCTCAGCGCGATCTTTTTCAGCGCCTAACAAATCGTCGCTTAGCGCTTTGTCTATAACAGGATCAGGGTCGCGTTTTCGAGTACCTTTAATAGGTTTTGTTTCAACGATTCTGTCTTTTACTGATAAAAAACGCTCAGGCGAAAGACTCAAAATGGTGCTGCTTGGTAAACGCACATAGGCAGAAAAGGGCGCATTATTCGCCAATCTTAAGCGGCAGTAGGCGTCAAACTCACTACCGTAGTACTGTGCATGAAATCGTTGTGCAAAATTGACTTGATAGCAATCGCCCGCCTGCAAATACTTTTCTATCTTGGTGAACTTTTGACAATACACTTCCTTTGACATATTCGATTGCCACGGTTCAAGTAAAGAAAAATCATCTTTTTGTACTTGTGCGTCTCTCAGATTGGCAATGCTTTTTAGGCTATTTTCAATAAAGTTACTCTCAATTGAAAATAGATGCAGCGTGCCGGTATGATTGTCATAGACAATACTTGAATGATAAAAGCCTACGCTAATATCGGGTAATCCGTACTGATGAGGTTTATCGTTTTTTATATTGTCAGAAGAGGTATTGCCATCGTAGGCAAATACGCCTAATGCCCCCGCAACGAAAGGGATCTCGCTGTTGCTAATTGATGAAGAATCAAATAACTCGTCAAACGTCTTTTGCAATCTGGCTAAGTTTTTATAGGGGCAGACCGAGTTCAATATTGCATTATTAAAAAGATGACTTAGTGAGGTGGCATTTTCATTTGGTTTGTTTTTATGCGCTTTTTCTGTGCTTAATTGTGTCCAACTGCCGCTTAGTGAATGTTTTCCTTGTGCAAACTCATAGGTTACACACGGCGAGTGCACCATAATATCGAAGCGGCCGCCCATGTGTGATTGTGCACAACTGTCCAGTAAAAAAGACCAGGATCTATCCTCAATGGTTTTAAATAAGGTTAAGACTTTTTCGGGCGAAAAATTTGCTACGGTATGGGTGTTAATTGAAAAGGCCAAAGCTGCTCCAAAATAAAAATACTTACTTGCTGGACTACAGGCGCAAAGCATAAATCTCGTCACTAGTAACCGCTCATTAAGCACAACTTGGCTTAATTAATAATGCATGGTGGATTATCTATGTGTGAGTAGTATACTGCTGATTTTATACTTTCACCATGTCGCTTCGCACACTTTGTGTCAATTTACGCTGGTCATTGACACTTGCTTTTGTAAAATTATCGTTGATATAAAGTATTACACAAGAATTTTACAGCACACCTAATATAAAGAGGGATTTATGACCACTATTCGTCAACAAGACTTTATAGATAGTATTGAAGATGCTTTACAGTTTATCTCATATTACCATCCATTGGATTACGTAAAAGCTGTCGAGCAAGCCTACAACAAAGAGGAAAGTAAAGCCGCAAAAGATGCAATGGCACAAATACTCATTAATTCAAGAATGTCCGCACAGGGCAAACGTCCTATTTGTCAAGATACAGGGATCGTAACATGCTTTGTAAAAGTGGGGATGCAGGTAAGCTGGGATAAGACCGACCTAACAGTGCAGCAAATGGTTGATGAAGGCACAAGACGCGCTTATTTAAATCCAGATAACCCGCTACGTGCTTCCATTGTTAAAGATCCAGCAGGTGCGCGCATAAATACGAAAGATAATACCCCAGCGGTGGTGCATATAGACATGATTGCCGGGGGTAAAGTAGAAGTAATGATTGCAGCCAAAGGCGGCGGTTCAGAAAATAAATCAAAAATGGTCATGTTAAACCCTAGCGATGATATTGCCGACTGGGTGGTGAAAACATTGCCAACCATGGGTGCGGGTTGGTGTCCACCGGGTATGTTAGGCATAGGCATTGGTGGCACAGCTGAAAAAGCAGCGGTACTAGCCAAAGAAAGTTTAATGGATCCAGTAGACATGCAAGACCTCATTGCCCGAGGCGCGGTTACAACAGAAGAAAAACTACGCGTCGATATTTATAAAAAAGTGAACGACCTAGGCATTGGCGCACAGGGCTTAGGGGGTTTAACAACCGTAGTGGATGTTAAAATAATGTCAGTTCCCACCCATGCTGCATCAAAGCCAATAGCAATGATCCCCAACTGCGCAGCAACGCGTCACGCACATTTCACCTTAGATGGCAGCGGGCCATATGAGCAAAAAGCCCCGCGTTTGGAAGACTGGCCAGAAATAACCTGGGAAGTGGGTGAAGACGTACGCAGAATAGATTTAAACACCGTTACGAAGGCCGACATTCAAGATTGGAAAGCGGGTGAAACGGTGCTTTTAAACGGTAAAATGTTGACAGGACGCGACGCTGCACATAAACGTATTCAGTCTATGTTGCAAAATGGAGAAGGTTTACCCGAGGGCGTCGACCTAACCAACAAATTTATTTATTATGTAGGCCCAGTTGATGCTGTGCGCGATGAAGCTGTAGGTCCAGCAGGACCAACAACAGCGACCCGTATGGATAAATTCACCGACATGATGCTTGAACAAACTGGTTTAATCGGCATGATTGGTAAAGCCGAACGCGGACCCGGCACTGTAGCCAGTATTGCTAAACATAAAGCAGTGTACTTAATGGCGGTTGGCGGCGCCGCCTATTTGGTTTCAAAAGCCATTAAAAAGTCTCGAGTGGTGGCTTTTGAAGACTTAGGCATGGAAGCTATTTATGAGTTTGACGTGGTTGACATGCCCGTAACTGTGGCAGTAGACAGTACCGGCGCCAATGTGCACGAGTCCGGCCCTGCTATTTGGAAAGTAAATATAGCCGAAGCCGCAAAGGCATGAGCATGAAACGGCCTCTTAGTGGGCCGTTTCATGCACAAGGTGAACAATAAATTAAGTGTTAATAAAGGAAATTTGGTGAACCTACCCATTTGGGCACAAAATATAGACGTATCTTACGAAGTCCTATTGATTGCAGGTATGCTCTTTGTACCTATATTGGTCGCCTATGCTATGTGGCGAGTGCACAATAAAAGCGTCGCTTTAATGCAAAGCCAATGGCAGCAGGAGCGCCACGCTCTACAAAGCGAGCTAGGCTTAGTGTCGCAAGCCCTTGCTCATTCTTCTTCTACCCAAGAACTTACCGCCATAAACTATGAAAAAGAAGCTAAGCTTCGGGAAAAAACGGCTCAGCAAAATCACTTAGATGCTCGTAGACTACAGCAAATAGTGACCGATCAAGAGCGCCAGCTTGGCCAACTCTCGCAGCAGGCCAACGAACTATACGAATTAAAAGAACAGCACACACAGTTACAAACAAAGTATTATGCTCTGCAAGATCGCTTATCGATGCTGCAGGCAAACTTTGAAGCGCAAGAAGCAGCGATTGCGCAAGAGCGCATTGGCTTTGATGAAAAGTTTCAACTCCTGGCTAATGCAGAAAAGCACTTAAACACCCAGTTTGAGAATCTTGCCAATAAAATTTTTGAACAAAAATCCGAGAAGTTTTCCAAAACAAGTGAGCAAGGTATTTCGCACTTGTTGTCGCCACTGAAACAACAAATTGAAGATTTTAAAAAACAAATACGCGATCAATACATGACCGAAGGACAAGAAAGAGCTTCTTTAAGAACCGAAATTTTAGGCTTAAAAGAGCTGAACTTGCAAATTACCCAAGAGGCGGCTGCGTTAACTAACGCGCTTAAAGGCGATAATAAGCAGCAGGGCAACTGGGGCGAAATTGTCCTTGCGCGTATTTTGGACGAGTCAGGCCTTCGTGAAGGCCATGAATACGAAATACAAAAACACTTAGTTGCCAATGACGGTAAACGATATAGGCCAGACGTAGTAGTGCATTTGCCAAACAAAAAAGACATTGTGATTGACTCGAAGGTGTCGTTAATTGCACATGAAAGAGTCGTTAATGCCCAAAGCGATGACGAGCGTAAAAAAGCGCTTAAAGAGCATGTTGTATCTATTAAAGGGCATATTAAGGGCTTGAGTAAAAAGGACTACCAAGATTTATCGGGCGTGCAAACACTTGATTACGTGCTTATGTTTGTGCCTGTGGAGTCGGCATTTATTTCAGCCGTTCAAGAAGCTCCCGACTTGGTTAAACTAGCCATGGATAATCAAATAATGCTGGTGAGTCCTACTAATTTGCTCGTTGCACTGAGAACCATCAATAATATTTGGCAGTATGAATATCAGAGTCAACATGCCAAAACCATTGCTGATAAAGCTAAAAAAATGTACGACAAATTCGCTAATTTTGTAGAAGATATGCAGCGCATAGGGAGAAACATTGAGGCCTTAGAAAAGAGTTATGACGGTGCTATGAATAAGCTGTCTACCGGTCGTGGGAATTTAGTAACGCAAGCAGAAAGCTTCAAAACGCTTGGCGTAACGCCCACTAAATCGATTGATAGAGACTTATTGCCGCCTGCTCATTTTGATGAATCTAGCCGATGAAATAGGGTGCGACCTGAACCAATATGATTAGCGATTGTTGACCTTTCTTAACCGCCCTGGCGCAGTCTATTATACTCGTCGTTGTCTATTTCAAACACATACATTAGGGTATCACGGGCGTGGTTGCTTAAGGGATCGCTCGGGTTTTCAGCAATCCTAAATAGCGCTGCTTTTAAGACATCGTTTGGTTTCACCGAACCGCTGTGCATAGTTGATAAAATTGCTACGCGAGTTTCAAAGTTATTATTTTCGCTAAGGTAGCTGCTTGCTAAGGTGACTCTTTCACTTTTATCACTGAAGCGAATAATATTTTCAACAATAAAACTAACTTCTTCTCGAGGCGCTTGGTTTAACGCAAACGATAGATCAGTAATAACTTTGTTTTTTTCATTTGAGTTGAGTTGAAAGGGCATCAATAAATCCAGCGCAAAGGTTCTATTAGTGCTGTCTGCCGGACTGTAAAGTGCAATATTTTTAATTGTAGAAACTATCTCATCATTGCCTACATGCATACCTCTACTTGAGACCAAGTGCAATAGTTTGGTATTGCCTATTGCGGTGCCTTGGGCGCTTAAGCGGGTCACTAAATTGGCCATAAGTAGCTCTTTGTCGACTATATCAGCGCTGTGAAGAACGCTGGTGATATAATAGGGTACTTGTGACTCAGTGCCTGAGTCAGCAAAGTAGTCGACTAAAATTTGAAAGTTTTCTGGATTGTCTTTTACTGCATTGCGCAGCAATTCAAGCGCAGACCCCATTTTTTTATAGGCTTCCTTTTCGCCACTTTGCTCCAGTGCGTTAAGAAATGCCAGAGTGTCAATAACACTGGCATTTTGAGCTAAAAACAGTTCGTCTTTGTCAGTGTTTTCCAAAACTGTGGTGCCACCATTATCTACAGACACGTATTGAGCTAGCCCCATATTTGTGGGTGAAGCGACAGTTCTATTAGATGCTCGTGCTGTTTTTTTAACATCTATGTCTACCAAGGACGTTTTTTTATGGCTAAACTCGCCAGATGCATCTAAGTGTTTAAGCG
Source organism: Glaciecola punicea (assembly GCF_001756615.1). NCBI lineage: Bacteria > Pseudomonadati > Pseudomonadota > Gammaproteobacteria > Alteromonadales > Alteromonadaceae > Glaciecola > Glaciecola punicea. Next base: position 372,373 of record NZ_LZXY01000001.1, on the reverse strand, counting down.
TGTTGTGTGTGCCCAACCAATATCCGCCAGCAAAGCCGGCAAGCGTGGATATGAGAATAAAAAAAGTGGCGGTGCTAGTAGCTTTCATATCAAATACGTATTAATCCTCAATATTGTTAAAGCTTTATTCGCTTAAGCCAAAACTAGTGGTGATCGCAACTTTTGCGTTTAGCATTAACATGACCGAGCAATACTTTTCGCAGGAAAGCTGTACTGCGCGCGCCAGATGTTTTTCGTTTATTTGTTTACCTGACACCTCGTAATGTGCGTGTATCGAGGCGAATACACGCGGGGGACTGTCTGCTCGCGTTGCTTCAAGTCTACAAATACAGCTTTCAATAGGCTGTCTTGCTTTACGCATAATCTCAACCACATCGACACTAGAGCAAGCACCTACGCTTATAAGTACAGCTTGCATAGGCGACAAATCATTTCCACTGCCGTCAAGGCTAATTGTTTTGCCGTCGTCCATCACACCGTCAAAGGCTAAACCATGTTCGCTTGGCTGCCATGTTATTTCTGCTTTCATTTTATTATTCCTTACCGTTAACGACTTAAGCCGTGCTAGCGTTAAACAGTATCTTGATTTAGATATAAACAGTTTTTTTCAATGCGAATTTTTTTCTGTTTGTACAAATTACCAATTGCCTTCTTATATGCGGCTTTACTAACCTTAAAGCGAGCAAATATTTCATCAGGCGTACTCTTGTCGGTTACGGTCGACATACCGTCATGAGCGATTAGGTCTTCTAAGATTTGTTCGCTTAAATTAAGCCGTGCCTGAGGTGTTTGTACTTGTAAGGCAAGGTCTAATTTCCCGTCTTCACGCACAGACTTTACAAAGCCTTCAAGGTAATCACCCATTTTTACACTGGTAATTAAATCGCTGTTAAATAGTAAGCCCTGAAACTCGCCATTTACAATCGCTTTGTAGCCTAATGGCGTTTGTGCATAAATTAACAAGGAAACGGCCTGATTAGGACTCAGTTCTTGGCTATGCTCATGTAAAAAACGTTCAATTTTGGTGGTAGCAACCAGTTTTCCTATACGGTCTTGCAGGGCATAAACCACGTAACGAGTGCCAATATCAAGGTTGGTGTGTAGCTGGCCTTCTGGGGCGTATAAGTCGGGTTTAATACCCCAATCAAAAAAGCATCCATGATCGCTTGCGCCGACCACCACTAATGGGGCGAATTGATGAAGCATTACTTTAGGGGCGTCTATTGCGCCTAAAAACGAACCATCGGCATGGGTATATACAAACACATCAAGTTCTTGTCCCATTGTATAAACGTGAGAAGTGTCTTTAAGCATAACAAGCTGTTCGGATGATCCGCCATAGGCGAGCAGTTCGTACCCGAAAGGAAAAATTTCAACAACATGAAGGCGATTAAATTGGCCAATTTTTAGCATCTTGATATGATACCTATTAAATAAAAATGATTATAACAAAGTCTACAGAGTTTAGAGAGGGTAGCAATGAAACTAAATGCGGATATTGGTGAAAGTTATGGGAAATGGACTATGGGCAATGACAGTGACATTATGCCTTTGGTCGATCAAGCCAATATTGCCTGTGGTTATCACGCTGGTGATGCCCTTACTATGCAAAACACTATAAGTTTGGCAGCTAAACATGCGGTAGAAGTTGGCGCGCATGTTTCCTATCCCGATTTACAAGGCTTTGGACGTCGTTCAATGCAGTTAAGCTCGGATGAACTTATCGCTATGATCCACGCGCAAATAGCGACTTTAGAAGGCATGGCAAAGTGCCAAAGCGCGAAGATAGGATTTGTGAAACCTCACGGTGCTATGTATAACGACATGATGCAGCAACCCGCTTTATTTGAGTCCATAGTAATGGCTTTAGCAAGTTATCATTGCCGGTATGATTTAGTAATACAGGCGCTACCAGATGTGTCAATATTTTGTAGCACTGCGGCAAAGCATAATATACCACTGCGTTTTGAGGGCTTTGCCGACAGGGGCTATACGGCAAGCGGCTTTTTGGTCAGTCGAGACAAACCTAAGGCCGTATTATCCGAAACCCAAAGCCTGTTTCAAGCCAGTGCAATGATAAATGGAGACGCATTTCTAAGTGAATGTGGTAATGCGCTTGCACTTCATATTGACACTATTTGTGTACATAGTGATACCCCTGACTCGCTCATATTATGCCGGAAAATACGATCGCTCATTAGCAAACAAGTCAGCACTAAATCTGTGCATACATCCTAATGTTCGAACTTGAAAAGGATCAAGGTTATCAGTACATGCATAATGCCGTGCCACTTGATGAATATTCGCATGTCGAGCGAGTGAGTGAAGTAAGTATAATTATTCGCGTTAACGAAAAGAGTCGTACGTGTGCTAAACGGCCAGCTCTGTCTCTGCAAGCCCGTAATGCTAGGGTCAAGCGGTGCTTGGCGCTAATTAAAGCAAAGTCGCCCAAGTGGTTAATTGACCATGTGGTCTCTTACGACAGCCTGTTACTTGTATATGACGCCCAAGATATAAGGTATGACATTGTATTAAGGTTTTTGCTGAGCACGCTAGCTGAGTTGAAAGAGCCAGAAAAAAAGAAGTCACATGCAAAAAAAACCGAAAAAGAAATAGGCCATGTGCATCAAATTGATGTCTGCTATGAGCTAAATAATAAAAGCCAGCCCAGTGATATGAGTGCGGTTGAAGAATATACGAACTTAACCTCACGCGATATAGTGAATTTGCATCAATCGATACAGTATCAGGTTTTCGCCATTGGATTCATGCCAAACTTTGCCTACCTAGGCGAACTATCACCACTTCTTCGTATGCCAAGACTTGCTCATCCAAGGCTGGCAGTGCCAGCGGGCGCCGTGGCGATTGCGGGTCAACAAACTGCTGTTTATCCGAGTATTTCCCCAGGAGGCTGGCACATTATTGGCTATACGGCTTTTTCGTTTTCTGATGATGCTACTGTTGCCATGGGGCCTGAGGATAAGGTCATATTCAAGGCAATAGACCAACATGAGTATGACCGTCAACTAAAGCAAGCGGAGAAATAAAATGCTGACGATCACAAAAAGTGGCCTTACAACGCAATGGACTGACAGCGGCAGAAAAGGCAGACAATTGAGTGGTTATAGTCAATCGGGGGCGATAGATTGGTTTAGCTTCCAACTGGCTAATGCCCTATGTGGCAATGCCTTGCACAGCCCTGCTCTTGAAGTAATGGCGGGTAATATTGAGTTTAGCGTTAGTATTGCTTGCGCAGTAGCTATCACCGGCGCGCATACCGATATAAGCATTAACAAGCAAAATATTAAAAACGGTAAAGTGTTTTTACTCAAAAAAAATGACCACGTTAAATTAGGCCCTGCTACAAAAGGACTGTTCACTTATATTGCGTTTTCAGCCGCATTTGAATTACCTGTGTTTGCCAACAGTGTGTGTGCGGTAAAACGAGAAAAGACAGGCGGCATGCAAGGTGATGGCAAGCCAATTATTGATGGTGAAGAGTTTGTGCTTATCAACGCGGCTCAGATTGACGACAAAGCCACGCGCTATTTCGGAAAAGGTGGCGCACAGACTAGTTTTACGCCGCTCATAAAGGCTTTTATTGCATCACAATTTTACACACAAAAAAAACTACCTTTTTCATTTTGCTACCAACAGGCTGCCTTCTCAAAAGTAGACAAACAGCGCTTTATCGCTCACGAATTTGAAATAACGCAGTACATTGATAAAATGGGCGTGCGCTTAGCAGGTCCACCCATACACTGTGAGCTAACGAACCTAATATCGCAGCCAATGGCAAACGGGGCCATTCAAATTCCCGGCAGTGGCTTGCCTATTATTATGCGAAACGACCGGCAAACAATAGGCGGTTATCCGGTTATAGGGACCGTAAATAGCCAAGGGCTTGCACTACTTGCCCAAGCAACAAGTTCACAAAAAATCACCTTTGTGGCGACCGATTTTGATACTGCAAATATATGGCGGCAATTGATTGATCTTCAGCTTAAACAGGTATTAAATACAACAAAGCTAAGGCTTTACGCATAGTTGTTTTTAGCGTAGTACATTGTACTTAAACGCTACGCGCTGAATTAGATGTAACCTTTAGGATATTACGCAATGCAGGTATTTTTAAACGGTAAATTTGTCGACAAAGAAAACGCGCTCATCTCTCCTATGGACAGAGGTTTCCTATTCGGAGACGGTATTTATGAAGTGATTCCTTGTTACCATTCAAAACCGGTTGGTTTATCACTTCATTTAGACCGAATGAACAGTGGTTTAGAAGAAATTGGCATTGCTTTTTATGCTGATAAACAAGAGTGGTTGACTACTATCAAGCACCTTATAGCGCAATTTGATGCCACATCAGTAGGCGTTTATATTCATGTTAGCAGAGGCACCGACACTAAGCGTTATCACGCCTATCCTGAAAACGTAAGCCCAACCGTTTTTGCCTATGGATTTGAAATACCGCCATCGCAAGACGTCGACAGAAAAACCGCAAAAGTGTATGAAGTCATTACGGGAGAGGATTTAAGGTGGCAACGCTGCCATATTAAATCAACGTCTCTATTAGGTAATGTAATGCATTTTCAGCAGGGTAAAAATGCAAAAAAGGATGAAATAATCTTGTTCAATAAGCATCACATTATTACCGAGGCGGCAGCCTGTAATGTGTTTGTCATTAAAGATAATATTATAATGACCCCCAAACTCGATAATCAATTACTGCCGGGGGTTACTCGCAATATACTGCTTCAATCTTTATCCTTGCAGGGAGGCTTTACAGTATTTGAGCAAGATATTAGTACCAAGCAGTTAGCAAACGCCGACGAGGTATGGATAACGTCATCAAGCAAAGAAGTAGGGGCGGTAGTTAAAGTAGATGATAGAATGTTGGGAAGCGGAAGGCCAGGGCCGCTATGGGAAGCAGCCCAAAATGCTTATAATGCTTCTAAGTATTCGTTTTAAATAGACTGTGATGAAGCTTGAGGACCTACTTTTAAGCTAGTAGGCCTACTCAATTACAGCCAGAGCTTATGTAAAGACACTATTTGTCTTCGTCGCAGTTGCCTTCCTTACACTCACCATATAAATACAAACTGTGATTTAGAAGAGTCATATTATTGGCTTTGGCAACTTCTTCTTGCCTTTTTTCAATAACATCGTCTTCAAATTCAACAACTTTCCCACACTTCAAACAAACTAAATGGTCGTGATGTTTCTTATGGCTTATTTCAAAAACCGATTTACCGCCTTCAAAATGGTGGCGGTGTAAAATACCAGCGTCGTCAAATTGGTTAAGTACCCTGTAAACAGTCGCTAATCCAATTTCTTCTTCCATATTAATTAATATCTTATATACCGCTTCAGCGCTAATATGTTGGTTGTTAGGATTCTGAAGTATTTCTAATATTTTGATACGGGGAAGCGTGACCTTTAAACCGGCTTTTTTTAGTTCTTTATTTTTATCCATCTCGTTATCAACCCCTTATATTTGAGATGTTAGTATAGGGTAAATTTAAAGTTTTATCACCTTCTGCCGTAACAATTATACGTCAAATTGACTTAAATAAATAATATCGTCCCTAAGTGTTGGGGTATTTTATTATTTTAATCGGCAAAGTGCTGATAGCACCAAGCAATCAAATCAGACGATCCTGAAAATTGAAACAGTGCTGCTGAGAAAAGCGCTTAAATAATTTAAGCTACATTAGTATCATTTAAGACAAGCGCGCAATATACGCTGTTGACCGAGGACTTATTGAACTTGAATCTGTTGGTTTTTCGCATTTTCTGCCAGATCATTAACAAAAAAGGCGGGGGATTCTATTGGAATAAAAAAGTCTCGCAGTACATAGTCTAAAACACGGTTTCTAATATTTCTAAAAAACGTGATTTTATCAACCGATAAAACTTCTTCAATTAACGCTTCCTTTTGTAAATAAAGCGTTAAACGTTGTTTATATTCTTGTTGAACTTGCGCCATCGCTGTTTGGGTGAACTCAGACGTGGCAACTAATTTCAATGCCCGCTTTTGGGTTTCGACGGCTTTATCGAACATATTGTTAGCGGCAAAGGTTGCTGCTAGTGTATCGACATAAATTGGATTTTGTCCGTGTGCTGGGTCTTCAACAACGCGCTGCGCCAAACTTAGTGCATATTCACTTTGCGTAAAGGGATTGTTGTCTAAGGTAGCTAAAAACCAAGCAATGTTATTCGTTGTCATAGGAAAGTCGGACTCTGCAGCGTCTTTTAATAAGCTGGTGGCGGCAGCAATATTCACCTCACCCACAAATCCATTGGCATGAATGAGAGCGAGTGTTGAGGCGTCAATGATCCTCGGATCTTTCTTGTTGGCTCGATTTAACATCCATATGGTATTGCTGGTGGGCGCGGTAATATTCTCGTTAAGTGCGTAAATAGACGCTAATACTACGTTGGCTGGTGCATAGTTTTTAGCAACTAAACTTGTGATACCAATTTCACTGTCTTTTCGTAGTGTGTCTGAGTCGGTATTTAAATGCACAAGACTGAACATTAACAACTGAGTGGCGCTGTCTTTGTAGGGTAGGGCTCGTAGCCATTCAAATACTTTACCTAAGTCTTGATAGTCACTTTGGCGCGAATAAGCCCAGATTATACGTTTAATCGCTATAACTTCACCGTCTTTAGCGGCACTTAAGCAGGTGTCGTGCGCAAGGGAAGGCGCAGCTGTTTCAACGTCGTTGCATGACAGCAGGCGTTCGTCAAATTCAACTAGTCGCGCATTGTCTATCTCGGATAGTGATGCAGATTCCTCAGACTTAATACTAAAATAGCCAATTACTAGTGCTACCGCGCACGCTCCAACCACTACTTTCCATGTGAAGAAGGATGATTTTTTAGCTTGTGCTGGTTCTATCAAGATTTTATCCAAGCTCTGCTAAACACATTTCTTCATGTACTTTTTTGCACCAAGCTTTAACTCTTTGTTCAGTTAATTCAGGCTGGCGATCTTCGTCAATACCCAAACCGACAAAGTGATCGTCGTCGCTCATACCTTTAGACGCTTCAAAGTCGTAACCTTCGGTGGGCCATTTGCCTATGAGGATAGCTCCCTTAGGTTCTACGATGTCTCTTATCATACCCATTGCATCTAAGAAATACTCGGCATAGTCTTCTTGATCACCACAGCCGAATATCGCCACAAGCTTGTCTTTAAAATTAAGATCTTCAAGCTCTGGAAAAAAATCGTCCCAGTCACACTGTGCTTCGCCGTAATACCAAGTAGGGATACCAAAAATCAGTAAATCAAATTCTGCAATTTGTTCTTTTGTGCTTTTTGCAATGTCTTTTACGTCAATAAGCTTTTTGCCCAGTTCTTTTTGGATCATTTTAGCAATATGCTCGGTGTTGCCTGTATCGCTGCCAAAAAATAAACCTACCGTTGCCATTTTAATACTCCACTAAAGTGCAAATGAGTCGCTGCGTTTTGCAATTAAACGCCCGAACCTATATAAAATAATTGAATGATGCCTTTCACCACAAATCCTAAACCGCCTAAGCCTAAAACTCCATAGGCAACGAAACGACCTATTTTAGGAACATCGTTTTTTTTCATGACGTCATGTATAGCATAGCCCATTAATAAAAATAACGCTGCTAGTGTTACATTGAGTAATATTCCTTCAATGTGTTGAACCGTTTCTGCTGACATGAGGCCTTGACTTATCGGTATAGATTATTATGCAATATTATCATAAAACAAAGCGAAAAGAGTAAAATGAAGCGCAAATATAATGCACCTTGAGTGCTAATGTGTCCGCATTAGGTTCCAAGTAAATGCTTTGTTATTAGCGTGTTAACAAGCAGTGGCTTTTCGGCATGTAACCAATGCCCCGCTTTTACTAGCTTTGCTTTTGCCTGTGGAAACTGGGCCCTAATTTCACCTTGATAATCACTCAATATATAATCAGAATTTTCTCCTTTTATGAAAAGGGTCTCGTTGTTATAAATAACTTGTTTATTGAGGGGCCAATCAATTAAGCGCTCATAGTCTCTGCTCAGAACGTGTAAATTAAAACGCCAATTCCATTTACCATTCTGTTCATATAAACTTTTAAGCAGAAACGCCTGAGTGCCGGCATCAGCAATAAACTTAGCCATAAATTGCTGCGCTTCTTTGCGCGATCGAATATCGCTCAAAGGCACCGCTGTCAGACCGTCTATTACATTTTGATGCCGGTGCTGATAAGCGACCGGCGCAATATCTAGAATAATAAGTTTTTGTATTAGTGCGGCTTGCTGAAATGCAATCCACATAGCTACTTTTCCACCAAGGGAATGACCAATTATGCTTGCCTTACCAATGTTCATTTTACTCAGCGTGAGAATAACTTGCTGTGCGTAGTCTTCAAAGCTGAAATGTAAAGAGTGAGGCGATTGACCATGATCAGGGAGATCCATGTTAATGACTCGAAACTGAGTTTGTAAATGCCGCCGAATAACACTTAAGTTATCACTGCTGCCAAATAAGCCATGCAGTAAGACAACCACCGGTAAACTACTTATTTCAAATGAGTTGTTTGGTGGCACATACTCAAGGTAATGCAATGTTTTAAGCATGCCAAGCGCTACATATTAGGGTAATTGGGACCACCAGTGCCCTCTGGCACTACCCACTTGATGTTTTGTGACGGATCTTTGATATCGCAAGTTTTACAATGTACGCAGTTTTGTGCGTTAATCTGGAAGCGTTTGTCACCGTTGGCTTCCTCGACAACTTCGTAAACACCTGCTGGGCAATAGCGCGCAGCAGGTTCATTGTATTTAGGCAAATTAACACTAATAGGAATTGAAGCGTCTACCAAATGTAAATGGCCAGGCTGATCTTCTTCATGATTGGTGTTAGACAAAAATACCGATGTTAGTTTATCAAAGCTTAATTTGCTGTCAGGCTTGTGATAATCGATTTTCTTTGCATTGGCCGCAGGCACTAGTGTGGCGTAATCAGGCGTTGAGTCAGTCAATGTAAAGGGAAGTTTCCCGCCGAAGATATTTTGGTCTAGGGTGTTATAAGCACCGCCAAAGAAGTTTCCGAACTTGTGAATGGCCGAACCGAAATTACGTGAGCTATAAAGCTCATTGTATAACCAAGATGCTTTAAAATTATCAAGGTATTCGACCGGATCCCTAACGGCTACAGATTCTTCAAGCAGTGGGAACAGGGTTTCGGCTGCCAACATGCCCGACTTCATTGCGGTATGGTTGCCTTTTATTTTGGCAAAATTCAAGGTGCCTGCGTCACAGCCAACCATAATACCGCCGGGGAAAGTCATTTTAGGTAGTGACTGCAATCCACCTTTTGTAATGGCTCTAGCGCCGTAGCTCACGCGGGCACCGTCTTTTAGCGTAGAGGCAATGACCGGATGATGTTTCAAACGCTGAAATTCATCGAAAGGACTCAAATGTGGGTTTTTATAATTCAGATCTACAATTAGACCGACGAACACTTGGTTGTTTTCGGCATGATACAAATAGCTTCCGCCGGTAGAACCAGATTCGTCTAAAGGCCAGCCAGCGGTGTGTACCACTAGCCCTTCTTGATGCTGGCCTGCTGGGATATCCCAAATCTCCTTAAACCCAATAGCATAGTGCTGAGGGCTTATGTCTTTGTCTAGCGCAAATTTTTCAATGAGTGACTTGCCTAAATGACCTCTGCAGCCTTCGGCAAAAACGGTATATTTAGCGGTGAGCAGCATGCCAGGCATGTAGGTGTCTTTGTGTTCACCACTTTGGGATATGCCCATATCGCCTGTTATTATTCCTGCCACATTGCCTTGTTCATCATAATGCACTTGGGCCGCGGCAAACCCTGGGTAAACTTCAACGCCTAAGGCTTCCGCTTGCAGTGCTAACCATCGGCACATATTGGCCATACTAGTAATGTAATTACCGTCGTTGTGCATCGTCTTAGGAGCCATGAAATTAGGCAGTTTAATGCTGTTGTGTGCACTTCTTAATAGATAAATTTCGTCATGGGTGACTTTGGTGTTCAACGGAGCGCCCAATTCTTGCCAGTTTCCAAATAATTCGTCTAGTGCTTTGGTTTCAAACACCGCGCCAGATAAGATGTGTGCGCCAACCTCAGAGCCTTTCTCAAGTACGCATACATTGAGTTCTTTATCGTGCTGATTAGCCAGCTGTTTCAGTTTGATTGCCGTTGATAGTCCTGATGGGCCCGCACCCACCACAACAACGTCAAATTCCATTACTTCTCTTTCCATGGGTCACTCCAAAGGCAAGTAAAAAAGTTATAGTTCTTTATCAATGAATTTAATTTTACTCAAAGTAAGAACGTTGTAATACTATATCATGATTATTTATGTGTACATCCGTCAATTAAACGATGCACAAGTATCGCGCAAAACAATATGATCTGCAGTTGACGTTTATGTTAAGTGTATATAGATTTCAATGGACATCATGACTAGTAAAATTTAATTAGTAAATGATCATGACTTAATTAGCATTGTTTTTTAGCAACAAGAACTACTTTAGGCGTATAATGCTAACGTTAAGTCATGTTCAATGCTTAACAATAGCTTAGGAGAAAGTATGAAGATCTTAGTACCAATTAAGCGTGCTATCGACTACAACGTAAAAGTACGCGTTAAGTCAGACAATAGCGACGTTGATTTAAACAATGTAAAAATGGCCATAAATCCATTTTGCGAGATTGCCGTTGAAGAAGCCATCAGGCTCAAAGAAAAGGGCATAGCGACCGAAATTATTGTGGTGTCTATAGGACCAAAAGCGGTACAAGAGCAAATTAGAACAGGGTTAGCGCTAGGGGCTGACCGCGCCGTTCATATCGAGACAGACGCTGCCTTGGATTCATTGCAAATTGCCAAGCTATTGAAAACGGTGGTTGACAAAGAACTGCCCGATTTAGTGATATTAGGTAAGCAAGCAATCGATTCAGACAACAACCAAACCGGTCAAATGCTAGCTGCACTTACTGGTATGCCTCAGGGCACATTTGCCAGTGAAGTGTTAGTGGCCGATGGCAAAGTAAATGTAACGCGCGAAATTGACGGCGGTTTGCAAACGGTATCCTTAACTCTGCCTGCGGTGGTGACTACCGATTTGCGCTTAAACGAACCACGCTACGCTTCTTTACCCAATATAATGAAAGCCAAGCGTAAGCCAATTGATGTAATAAGCGCAGCCGATTTAGGCGTTAATTTGAGCTCGAACATAAAACTGCTTAAAGTGATGGCTCCCGAACAACGCAAAGGCGGCGTGAAAGTAGCTGATGTAGCGGAGTTAGTGGCAAAATTGAAAAACGAAGCTAAGGTGATCTCATGAGTATTTTAGTCTATGCAGAACATGACAACGAGTCATTAAAAACAGAAACCAACAAACTAGTGCATGCGGCAAGTGCCGCTGGCGGCGACATTACAGTATTGGTTGTGGGTAAAAACTGCGGTCTAGTGGCGCAAGCAGCAGCCAAAATTACAGGAGTAAGTAAAGTATTAGTGGCAGACAATGTCGCCTATGCGCATCAACTAGCAGAAAACGTAGCCGATTTAGTGGTTGAACTAGCCGCTAGCTATACGCACGTATTTGCCGCTGCCACTACCACAGGCAAGAACTTCATGCCACGCGTAGCCGCTTTACTCGATGTTGCTCAAATTTCTGACATTATAAAAGTAGAGTCAGCTGACACATTTGTACGCCCCATATACGCGGGTAATGCAATTGCTACTGTTCAGTCATCAGATTCGGTAAAAATTGTAACGGTTCGCGCCGCTTCTTTCGACGCCGCTGCTAACGATGGCAGTGCCTCTGTAGAAAATGTTGATATTGTAAAAGTATCTGAAAAATCATCTTTCGTATCTGCTGAGTTAACGGTATCAGAGCGTCCAGAATTGTCGGCCGCTGATGTTATTATATCGGGTGGTCGCGGTATGCAAAACGGTGAAAACTTTAGTTTGCTGCATGGCATAGCCGATAAATTAGGCGCCGCCATTGGTGCATCGCGCGCCGCGGTAGACGCTGGTTTTGTATCAAACGACATGCAGGTTGGTCAAACAGGTAAAATTGTTGCGCCTAACTTGTATATTGCGGTTGGATTATCAGGTGCTATCCAACATTTAGCCGGTATGAAAGACTCCAAAGTTATTGTGGCAATTAATAAAGACGAAGAAGCACCCATTTTCCAGGTTGCCGACTATGGCTTGGTGGGCGATTTGTTCGATTTATTGCCACAACTTGAAGCAGCGCTTTAGTAGGTTGACAATACGATAGCCTATTTAGGATTGTGAAAAGTCTGCAATTGCAGCATATTGAAAATTAAGCCGGCGCACCGTCGGCTTTTTATTGTAGCTGCAAATCTCGAGTAAATTAAAACGGCTGCTGCGCAAAAGCAAATATTTTAGGTTGCTCAAGAGTTGGAGATAATACGCCTCACGATATAAAACATTCCCCAATGATTAGCGCCTCTTCTTGTGTATTAATAATATGCAGCGATAGCCTAAACACATTTCCTCGACAGTCATATTTAACCCTATTTTGATCAAGCTTTGCCTTTGCTCTAGCATTGTCAATTGCGGGTATACATAGGCTTCCACCAAAACTAGCGCAGTGCTCTTTGATTTCGGCGTATCGTCTATTTTCAGGCAGTGCTTGTGCTATTGCCTGCTTCATCAATTCGTTATGCGTAACCACTGCAGGTAAGGTTAACGTTAACAAAGTGTTGATTGACGCTGTTGCGATTACATAAGGCGCGATGCTTGGCGTACCGCCCCAGAAGCGCTTCGCGTCTTGTGCTGCACGATAGTTTTCAATGTCAAATTCAAAGGGGTTTTCATGCGAAAACCAACCAATAGGGTCAGGTTCAAGCGATGGTAGCAGCGCATCTTTAACGTACATAAATCCAGCGCCAGGTCCTCCGCATAACCATTTCACACATGAACCAAATACCGCATCTGCCTGCCATTGCTTTACGTCAACTGGCACAATTCCTACCGATTGGGCTATATCGACACAGGCAAAAGCCTCAAACTGTTTAGCAATTTTGCATATGTCAGCCACATTAGATTTTACTGATGTATTAGAGTGAACATGGGTGACCAAACACGCCAGTACACTGTGATTTTCAAATGCGCTATACCATGCATCAATATCATTGGGGTCGCCTTGTATTAAGTGCAGTTTTATATTGAACGTTTTTACTAAGCCTGTTATCACAAAGCCCATCGAGGCAAAAGCGTCTTTGTGCATTAAAATGGTAGATTGATGCTTGTGCGTGGGGAGCTTTGCAACAGCGGTTAAGAAAGCGTAAAAGCCTGATGCAAGATTAATCTGTGGACAAATTAAGTGATGCGGGGCATTTATTACTTGTCCTATAGCGTCACAAAAAGTGTCTATTTGCCCAAGCCAAAGCGGCCATGCATCACCTCCTTGTTTTGCCCACGTCTGTAGATATTCGGTTTGCAATGCATATGAGGCCGATTTAGGTAATGGCCCTACTGAATGTGATAGTGCATATATACCGTCAGGTTTTTCGAATAAATCAGATGTGTCCATTTACACGTCCTGCAGTTTGTTTGAGCCAGTTCTATTCACAACAAAATATCTATGCGCTGTAAAGTACAATGACTGCCGATCGCTAAAAAAGCCATTAGCTCTTGCCGCTAATAGAAGCACGTACTTTGCCATATTCGCCGCCCCACTTATCAGTCATTGCGTTGCGCACATCCCATAGCGCGGGAAAGAAGCGCTTGGCCGCGCCTTTTTGCAATAGCTCAACGGGCCTGCCTTTTAAAGATTTAGAACCTAAGCCGATTGATCGGTGAATTAAAAATAGGTGGCGTGTTCTAAACAGTTGCAGTTGCTCATCAAACTCAGTTAGCGCTTCAGCCACTGCATATTTGTGATCATGGGTGTAGTCTTCATCATATATCTGTTCAACGCTAATTTTGCCGTTTTCTAAGTAATGTTCATGAAAGGTAGACCAAATATCTTCAGGCATTTGTACGAGTATTTTAAAGCCCGGAGACTCTTGTCCGCTGCCATTGCCTAACTGTAGCCTTATTTGCTGATATTCCTTAGGCGACATAGTTTCTAAGACATCGAGCTGGTCCGTCATTAATCGCTGGAGTTTGTTAACTCTGGAGAACAAAGTGATAACCCTGTGGTGTTTTTGCAGCGCCATATAGCCAATAATATCCACTAGAGTAAAACATATGAGCTTCATCCATAGTTCTTCTACCTGATGCACAATTTGAAACTGCATTTCATCGGCAGTGGCTAAGTCTTTTATGGGCTTTTGGCAGTCAAGTAGCTTGTCACATTGCAAGTATATCCCGTAGTCTAGCATTTCTGGATTTTCAATTAGGGTATGGTATTTTTCTTTGATATCGCAGGCACTGAGTTTTATTTGCTTGGCCACTTTTTAATACGCCTCTTTTATATTATACCTGAATGTTCAATGCGTTCATGCGCCTCTTTTAGGTGCATAGCAGTAAACATGTTTAGCAAGTCTATCTAAACATTTATATAAGCATAAGCTAGCTGAAAAAACCGCATTTAGCAAAGCTGTTTATACATGCTCATAAACGCAAGCTCATGATGAAAAGTCAGTTCTCAGTTTTTCACTGATTGAATTCTGACAATAGTTTAATCTACTTTAGTAGCCGTATGAGAGTTTAAGCAGGTATACTAATGTTAGTTTATTTACGGACGATTCTTCTTTATTTATGATCAACACATTTAAAAAAGTCGGTATTCCCATTGTTATTTTAGTGGCAGCACTTTGCGCGCTTGCCCTGATGATCCTCATGAAACCAGAACCAGAGAAAACCGAAGTGGTGACGCAATCATTTTTAGTAGATGCGCAGCCTATCTTCACTGAAAACATTGACTTCTTAGTTCATGCTCAAGGCTCAGTCACCCCAAAACATCGAACCATTTTGAGCACACAAGTCAGCGGTAGAGTTATATCAGTCTCTGATAGATTTGATGAAGGCGGCTTTTTTAGTAAAGGTGAAGTGTTAGTTGAACTAGAAAGTGACGATTATGAAACAGATTTGTTATTAGCTGAAGCCGACGTTGCCCGCGCTCAAGCCGCACTTAATGAAGAAATTGCACGTTCTGAAGTGGCTGCACGTGAATGGGAATCTATCAATACCAGCACACCTACAGCTCTAGGCTTACGCAAACCTCAACTAGCCCGCGAGCAGGCCAACGTTAAAGCATCCCTAGCCAAATTAGAACGCGCAAAACGCAATTTATCACGTACCCAAATTACTGCGCCATACGATGGTCTTGTTAAAGCTAAAATGATTGATGTTGGTCAGTTTGTTACTGTGGGTACACAAATTGGCGAGATTTTTTCTACTGACACGGCTCAGGTGCGCTTGCCGCTAACCGATAACGACGTGGCGTTTATTGGAGATTTGAAAATCCAGCAGCCGATGGTTTCACTAAGCGCCGATGTTGCCGGTAAACGTCATTTCTGGCAGGGCACCTTAGTGCGCGATGAAGCGGTATTAGATGAATCGCGACGCGTGATTTATGGCGTAGTTGAAATAACTGATCCCTACAACTTGAAAAGCCAAGAACATCCCAATACGCTTAAATTTGGCCGATTTGTTAGCGCGGCCATTAGCGGCCTAACCGCGAAAGATATTATAAAACTTCCGCGCTACGTGCTGCGCTTAGACGGCACGATATTGTCAGTTACTGACGAAAACACCCTGCAAATAAACTCAGTAGACGTTATGCGCGCCGACCAAGACTATGTTTATATTAGCGGCGGTTTGCCAATTGAGCACCTGGTGGTAATGAGTGCGGTATCTACCCCTTACACGGGAATGCCGGTAAGATTCACCACTGACGAACCGACAAAATCCATCATTAATGAAAGTGAACGAAGCGTGGAGGTCAGCTTATGAGTGACAGCGTTGATACTATTGACACAAACAAAGGCCTTATTGCGTGGTTTGCCCGTAACAGCGTAGCGGCAAACCTGCTCATGGTATTCATTATCATTGGCGGAATTTTCGGTGTCATTAATGTTCAAAAACAAATATTTCCGCAGTTTGTAATCAATGTCATCAGCATACAGGTTCCCTATTTAGGCGCTGCACCACAAGAGGTAGAAGAGGGAGTAATACTACGTATTGAAGAAGCCATAAAAGAGCTGGAGGGGATCAAAAAAATCACCTCAGTTGCCCGCGAGGGACTCGCCACGGTGAGCGTTGAAGCACTAGACGGATACGACGTTCAAATCTTACTAGATGAAATAAAAGTGCAGGTGGACGCTATCTCTACCTTTCCTGCCAATACAGAGAAACCAGTCGTATTTCGCATAAAAGCCCAGCAAGACGTGCTGTGGGTTTCGGTTTACGGGGATGTGACTGAACGTGAACTTAAAGAAGCCACCACCAATATGCGAGAGGAGATGGCTAATTTACCCGGTGTTTCAGACGTAAGTGTGTTTGGTGCGCGCGATTTTGAAGTATCGGTTGAAATTTCTGAGGTGCAGCTGCAAGCCTACAATTTAACCTTTGAAGATGTAGTTAATGCGATTCGTCGCACGTCTGTTGATATTCCAGGCGGCTCAATTCGCTCTGAAAACGGCAACATTTTGCTAAGAGCTAAAGGACAGGCTTACACCGCTTGGGACTTTGCTCAAATTCCGCTTATTAATCGCAGTGACGGTACGCGTTTGTTAGTGGGCGACATTGCATCTATCAACGACGGTTTTGTGGAAGACAACAACTTTGCCCTGTTTGACGGTAAAACCGCCATGAGCATTCGCGTGCGTGCGGTTGGCGATCAAAACGCCCTGCAAATTTCGGAAAACATTAATAAATATTTAGACGAAAAGCGCGCAGAGTTTCCAAACAATATTACCGCAGACAGTTGGGGGGACAGTTCGTTTTATTTGGCTGATCGCTTAAGTATGATGATAAAAAACATGCTTATGGGTGCTTTTTTAGTCTTTTGTGTGTTAACTATTTTCTTGCGACTTAAACTTGCGTTTTGGGTAATGGTTGGACTGCCGGTGTGCTTTTTGGGAGCGCTTATGTTTATGCCCATGCAAGGAATAGGCGTCTCTATAAATCTACTCAGTTTATTCGGCTTTATACTCGTGCTAGGAATAGTGGTAGACGACGCGATTATAATGGGAGAATCGGCCTACACTGAAATAGACAGGAAAGGTCACAGTATAGACAATGTAATACGCGGCGTAAAACGAGTGGCAATGCCGGCTACCTTTGGCGTACTTACCACGATAGCTGCTTTTTCACCCATGCTGATGGTCAGCGGCACCTTTGGCGTTATCTGGAAAACCATTGGCATGGTGGTAATTTTGTGCTTGATTTTCTCACTGGTAGAATCAAAGCTGATCTTGCCTGCGCATTTGGCGCATATGAAAATTCGTCCCTATAACCCTCGTACAGCCAACTTTTTACAGCGCCTGCGAGTGCGTATAAATAAGCGCTTAAATAGCTTTATTAAAAATAGCTACGGGCCATTTTTGCTCAAGTGTGTGCGTAATAGATACACCACGCTGGCGTCTTTTATTGGCATTTTTATTTTGACCATTGGTCTGTTTGCAGGTGGATTTGTGCGTTTTGTGTTTTTTCCAATCATACCGTCTGACTTCATCATTGCGTCGGTAGAAATGGAACCCGGTTCATCTATTAATCAGCGTGACACCGCAATACAAGCGCTTTTATTCTCAGCTGAGCAAATGAATCAACAGGTTATAGAGGATACCGGTTCGCCTGTTATTAAACATTCTTTAGCGTTTGATAATGGACCGCTGTCGGGTCAAATATTCATTGAATTGACCAAAGGCGAAACAAGAGATTTAAGCGATACCAAGATAAAAGACGTTTGGCGCGAGTTCTTACAAGAAATACCCGGCGTACGTTCTTTAGACATTAGTAGTCCTGGAGGCCCCGGCGGCGGCTCTGATCTAGACTTTGAGTTTAGCTCCAATAACATAGACCAGTTAAAAGCCATCAGCGAGGAGTTGACGCAATATTTAGAAGCTTACACGGGCGTGACCGAGGTTAACGACTCTTTCAGCGGTGGCAGCGATGAAATCCAGCTTGAAGTAAAGCCGCAGGCTGAAGCTATAGGGATTAGTTTGTCGCAGCTTGCTCAGCAAGTAAGATACGGTTTTTTTGGTGCCGAAGCGCAGCGTATTCAGCGCAACGATGAGGAAGTGCGCGTAATGGTACGCTACCCCCAAGAAGAGCGTAATTCGGTCGGAAATCTTGAAAATATGCTAGTGCGCGCGCCTAACGGCGACAACATTCCTTTTAGCCAAGTCGCCAATGTGACGCTAGCGCAAGGCTATTCTAGCATTGTGCGCGTGGACGGTTCGCGCTCCATCACTGTTTCTGGCAAGGTAAACAAAGATGTAGTTGATCCAGGCGAAGTAGCGCGTGATGTGATGAGCAACTTTATTCCGGCGTTGCTTGAGCGTTATCCGGATGTTAGCTCTAAACTACAAGGCACCTCGCGCGAACAGAGTGAAGCGATGGCGTCGCTTGCGCAAGGTTTCCTATTTGCTTTGTTGGCTATTTACGCGCTCATGGCTATTCCACTTAAATCTTATTCCCAGCCTCTAATTATTATGTCGGTCATTCCTTTTGGCCTTATTGGGGCAATAGTCGGGCACATGATCTTGTTTAAGGCGGTAAGCGTGCTGTCAATTTGCGGTATTATTGCGCTTTCAGGGGTGGTGGTGAACGATTCTCTTATTATGGTCGATTTTGTGAATCGTGCACGCAAAGAAGGTCGCTCGCTAATGGAATCTGTGTTAACCGCGGGAACGGAACGATTTAGAGCCATTGTGTTAACCTCATTAACCACGTTTATGGGCCTAATGCCAATCGTGTTCGAACGCAGTTTACAGGCACAAATTGTTATTCCGATGGCCATATCTTTGGCATTTGGTATTTTGTTCGCCACGGTAATCACGCTACTATTGGTGCCCTCACTTTACTTGGTACTAGACGATATCAAGGGTATATTTAGAGATGAAGAGCAAGATGCGCCCGCTAAGCTCGTACAGCAAGATGAGGGTGCTCAATAATAGCAGGCATTAACAGCGCTTAATTTGAGCGATTTTAATTTTAAAAAACCATCGACTAGGTACTTATATTGTTATTGGGAAATAGCATGAGGTCTCCTAGTTTCTTCGAAAGTCTAACAGGCAATGACAGCCGGTAAAAAAAGGAAAAGGAATGATGCACAGGTCAGTTAATTTTAATTATCTAAAGGCACAGCCTAAGTCAGCAATTTTACGAATGAACACGCTTGCGTTTATTATAGTTTTTCTGGGTGTGCAGGCATCAAGCGCAGTGGCTCAAAATGGCACTGTTGGCAAAGAATTTGCACAGAGCTTTGCACAAAGTGGTGTTTCTGGCGCTGCTATTATCGCTCAAGAAAACAAAGCCCTTACAGGCTTAGCGCATCCTCACTTTCAGCCTGAAGATATTTTCGAACTTGAAGTGGCCAGCGACCCTCAAGTGTCACCTAATGGCAAAAAAATTGCCTATGTGCGTCGGTCAAACGATATTATGGATGACACCACACGTGCAAGCATTTGGATAGTGGACGTCTCGGGAGAGAACCACCGACCTGTGATATCGTCTCAAAAAAATCACTATTCACCGCGCTGGTCTCCCGATGGCAAAAGACTTGCCTATGTATCTACCGCTGAAGGAGCGCCACAGTTATATGTGCGCTGGATGGACACAGGTCAAACAGCTTTAGTGACTAACGTAGCATCTTCGTTGTCGTCTATTGCATGGTCGCGAGATGGCAAAACAATTGCTTTTAGCATGAGTGTAGCTTCGGATGAAAAACCGTTCAGCGTAAAAATGCCAGCAAAACCCAAAGGAGCAAATTGGGCTGATTCTTTTCAATATATTACCAAAGCGCGCTATCAAGCAGACGGTCGCGGCTTGCTTGATCCTGCTTATACTCAAATCTTTATAGTGCCCAGTGATGGCGGCTCCGCTAGGCAGTTATCTATAGGAAACTTCCATCATAGCGGCACATTGAGCTGGGGCGCTGACAGTGAGCATCTTTATTTTTCTGCAAACCGCTCTGAAAATTGGGAGTATGAGCCAAACGAATCAGACATATATTCAATAGATATGAGCGGCGCGCTGCAGCAAATAAGCAATGCTCCTGGTCTTGAAAACAATCCGGTTGTATCCCCTAATGGTAAGTTTATAGCTTATTCAAAGCGCGATGATAAAAACCTTGCCTATCGCAATCGCTATTTACATGTAATGGATATTAACGGTGAAAACGACAAAAATTTATCAGCAAGCGTTGACAACGCCGTGTCTAATTTTCATTGGAAAGGCAACGCCGGTATTTACTATCAACAAATGGTCAGAGGCGTCACGCAAATTGACTATGTGACTTTAGCCAGTGCCAAGCACAGCAATATTACTAATGGATTAGGCGGTGTATCGCTTGGTCGTCCCTATACAAGTGGTACTTTTGACTACGCTGACGCTACGTTTGCTTTCACCAAAGGACGTCATGATAGTCCAGCCGATATATTTGTGCAGCAAGGCAGTAAACAGGCGCAGCTTACGCAATTAAACGAAGACTTGTTTGGTCACAAAACCTTAGGCGCCATTGAAGAGTTTACCTATAATTCGTCTATAGATGGGGAAGAAATACACGGCTGGTATATTTTACCGCCAGACTATGATGCCAGCAAAAAGTATCCGTTAATTATTGAAATCCACGGCGGACCGCATTTAGCCTATGGACCGCATTTTACGGCAGAATTACAGCGTATGGCGGCAGAAGGTTATATTGTTTTTTACAATAATCACCGCGGCAGCTCTGGCTATGGAGAGCGCTTTGCTCTTTTATTGCAAAACAAATATTCGTCCAAATACGACTTTGCCGACCATATGTCAGGAATAGACGCTTTAATAGAAAAAGGTTTGGTGAATGAAGAGCGGCTTTACATAACTGGCGGCTCTGCAGGTGGCATTGCCACCGCCTATGCCATTGGGCTAACAGATCGTTTTAAAGCGGCTGTAGTGGCTAAACCCGTCATTAACTGGTTGTCCAAAGTGCTGACCGCAGACAGCGGTTTGTCGCAAATTCCGAACCAGTTTCCAGGCATGCCATGGGAAGAGTTTGAGCATTATTGGGAGCGCTCGCCGCTCTCACTCGTGGGTAATGTGACCACACCCACCATGCTCATTACTGGGGTAGACGACAAACGCACGCCGATGTCAGAAACTGTGCAGTATTATCAGGCTTTAAAACTGCTAAAAGTAGACACCGTGCTTGTAAAAGTGCCGGGGGCATCACACGCCATCGCTAATCGCCCATCTCATTTAGTTGGTAAGATAGAGAATATTTTGGCGTGGTTTGAAAAGTACGAATAGAGATAAGCTGTCTGCAAGGTGTGGCTCATAGAACGAAGTGAAACTTTGGAACACACCTTGGGAGACAATTAATTGAGCAGTAAAGCGACCACATGATCCAAGTTTCTGCCAATTGCGGCGCGATTCTTATAAACAACAATAGGCCGCTCTAGTAGTCTTGGATACTTTGCAATAGCGGCTAAAACATCATCATCTTTAGAGGTTTCAGATAAACCGGCTTTCGAGAATTCATCCTCTTGGTCTCTTATCATTTGGTGCGTTGACAGGATATCTAACTTCTTATATATATCTTCTAATTCAAGTTTAGATAGCGGATTTTTAATATACTCAATGACCTTTACCTCTTCTACCTGTTCGCGCACAAATGCTAATATTTGTCGGCTTTTCGAGCATTTCGGGTTGTGATAGAAAACTGCTGTAGACATTATATGATCCTATTTTATAAAGTTTAACTGCGAGTGGAACATACATACGCTGCGCTTGCTACTATTATAGTTACTGTTTTGATGAACCCTTTCACATTTTCAAACGAAGTTAACGTTTTAAGAGCTCAATATATTGACGCACCAAACCCCAATAATGGGTCAGGTTCATTTAGCTTGTTGAAACAGTTTTACCTATTTGTAATAATGTAGATATTACCTTTCCTTCATCTTAAGAATCAACTAGCCGAAGCTTTATACACTTTATCCTTGTACTCCTTGGGCGTTAGCGACGTCAATCTTTTAAACAGACGCGTGAATGAGCTGTTGTCGTCATAGCCAACCGCGCTAGATAAAGACTTAATGTTAGTTTCCCCAATTTCCAGCAATCGCTTTGCTTGTTCAATACGAACAGCTTGAATGTAGGCCAATGGCCGCATGCTTACACTCGCTTGAAAGCGTCGGTTTAGGGTACGTGGAATAAGATTAAAGTCAGAGCACAAGCCAGATACGCTAATGGGATCGCAGAAATTGTCTTCTATATAATCTTGCACTTGGCGCACAAGCGCGTCTGAGTGGCTTTTATACAAATTCACATTGGCATATAAACTCTGATTCCGCCTACGTGAATCAATGACTTGCGTTTTCGCTACTTGACCAGCAATGTCACGTCCGCAATAGCGCTCAATTAACAGCAAGCCCAAATCATAAAATGCGCTGCCGCCTGCTGCGCAAAATATATTGTCGTGTTGAGTAACAAGTTTTGAAGGCGTTAATAGCACCAGCGGAAAGTCTTGTTTAAATTTTTCTGCGTATCCCCAATGGGTAGTGGCTTCTTTGTTGTTGAGCAGTCCCGCCTTGGCTAGTAAAAATGCGCCACTGCAATTACTTGCAATATCTACCCCTTGTTTTGACAATCTAATAATATGCGGTAATAAAGCTTGGGTATTGGACAGTACTTTTTCTATAGAGTCGCCAATGGTCGGAATTAACAATAAGTCGCAGTGTCTTACGTTGGCTAAATCGCAGTGAGCAGAAATGCTAAGCCTATTGCTGCAGGTGAAATTTTGTTTATATAGACTGGCTATTTGAACATTGAATCGAGGCTCTACGGGCTCGTTTACAAAGCGCTGCCAGCTTACGCCCGTAAACGAAAATAAATCGAGAGCACCGGCAAGTGCGCTGCCTAATACACCGTCAAAACCTACGATAACGACCTGCAAAGGTTTAAAGTAGGGCATACAACTTCTCCAATTTATGTGGTGGTCATTTAAGTATTAGCAGGCATTTTATGTACTTATCATTCCCGCGAATAGATGTCACTTATAGCCTCTATTATGTCATATATGACAATATATACGAGTGCTGAAGTAGACTAATATAGTGTTAATTAAATGTTACGAATATTAATCCTGCTTATGTAGACCAAAGCATTCCAGCATTACAGGCGTAAAGCTACTTTACTAAAGCATCAACTGCGTGGTTGATGTTCTGCATTACGTTTAATGACAACATGATAAATCACAATAGAAGAGATACATTATGGCGACTGACACACTAATACACGATTTTGAACTTCCTTTTCAACTTTATGATGTGCTTAACACCGAATCTTTGTGCGAGCATACACGTTTTTCAGAGCACAGCAGAGAAACCTTCGATGCGGTTATAGACACCGCAAACAAAATGGCCACCAATTTATTCCTACCGCACAATCATATCGCTGATAAAAATGAGCCTAAGTTTGACGGTAAAAAAGTCAGCATGATTGACGATGTAAAAATCGCCTTTGACGCATTTAGAGAGTCTGGTTTTATCGCAGGGCGATACAGTTTTGAAGACGGCGGCATGCAGTTGCCTGAAACAGTGATGACAGCAGTATCTGGCTACTTCATGGCGGCTAACCCGTCTACAACTGCCTACCCATTTTTAACCGCAGCGGCCATAAACGTCATTTCACACTTCGCCAACGACAGCATAAAAGACGCGTTTATGCCCAGAATGCTAACCGGCGACTTTACAGGTACTATGGCATTAACCGAACCTCATGCAGGCTCATCATTAGCCGATATTCATACCACAGCAACGCTTCAGCGAGACGGCAGCTACCGAGTAAAAGGCAGCAAAATCTATATATCGGGTGGGGATCACGAGTTATCTGACAATATCGTGCACCTCGTGCTAGCTAAGATCCCCGGCGGCCCTGGCGGAGTTAAAGGGATTTCCTTACTTGCCGTGCCTAAATACCGACTCAATGATGACAATTCAGTGGGCGATCGTAACGACGTGCAGTTAGCGGGATTGCTACACAAACTTGGCTACCGAGGTACAAGCTCTGCCGCGCTAACATTTGGTGAAAATAACGACTGCCATGGTTATTTAATAGGCGAACCTCATTTTGGCTTGCGCTACATGTTTATGATGATGAATGAAGCCCGCATAGGCGTAGGCTTTGGTGCCGCGATGATTGGCTACCGCGGATTCCAGTATTCACTTGATTTCGCTAAGGACAGAACTCAAGGCAGAGTGGCGCCCAATAATAAACCCGAAGATGCCGCAGCGCCGATTATTTTGCACGGCGACGTAAAACGCATGCTGCTGGCACAAAAGGCCTATAGCGAAGGCGGAATGTCGCTGTGCTTATACGGTTCTAACTTAATTGATCGCATTAATACCTGTATTGATGCTACCGAAAAACAAGATTTAACTGAACTCCTAGATTTGTTAACCCCTGTGCTGAAGGCATGGCCTTCAGAATATGGGCCAAAAGCCAACGATTTAGGCATACAGGTGCTAGGCGGCTCAGGCTATACCCGAGAATATTATTCAGAGCAGTTTTGGCGCGACAACCGTTTAAACCCCATACATGAGGGCACTAACGGCATTCAGGCCTTAGACTTGATCTTTAGAAAACTATGGCAAAATAAAAGTCATGGCCTTAGAGTACTTAAGTCAGAGGTGGAAAAAGACTTGCACGCCATTACTACCCCCGAAACAGCGCTAATGGCTAAAAAACTCAACCCTTATCTAGGTCAACTGCACGAAACGGTGGTGCATTTGAGCGAAGTAATGCAAACCGAAAAAGCCACTACCTTAAGTGCTAACGCCCAAGCGATGATGAATATTTTCGCCACCGTCGTAGTAAGTTGGATATGGATAAGGCAGGCCAGTGCGGCTGAAAAACTACTTGAACAAAGCAGTGATACCCAAAAGCAGGATTTTTATAAAGGTAAAGTGCAGGCCGCTAAGTACTTTATTTCGTGGGAACTGCCCACCATTTTACGCGACATCCAGTTATTAAAAGACAACGACGACGTATGCACAAATGTGCAACCCTCATGGTTTTAAAAGGAGTAAATGACAATGATTAGTAAACAATGGCGTTTAAAAGCCCGCCCATTTGGCGAAACTACCGCAGACACATGGGACTACACCGAAAACGAAGTGCCAAGTATCGAAAAAGGCAAAATGCTGATAAAAATTGAGTATGTGTCACTCGATCCCGCTATGCGCGGATGGTTAAACGACTCAAAATCATACATTGAACCGGTGCAAATTGGTGATGTAATGCGTGCAGGTACCGTGGGCATAGTAGTAGAAAGCCAGCATGATAAATATAAAAAGGGTGATTATGTATGCGGTCATAACGGCGTGCAAACTTACGCCATTAGCGATGGCACTGGGCTATATAAAATAGATCCATCATTAGCGCCATTGTCTTATTATTTAGGCGTATTAGGTATGCCCGGTATGACCGGTTATTTTGGCCTATTAAAAACCGGTGAACCAAAAGCAGGCGAGACCGTTGTGGTATCAGGTGCGGCGGGCGCGGTAGGCGGATTGGTTGGCCAAATAGCAAAAATTAAAGGCTGCCGCGTGGTGGGTATTGCTGGCGGTAAAGAAAAATGTCAATTTCTGGTAGACGAGTTAGGTTTTGATGCTGCCATTGATTATAAAAATGAAAATGTCAAAAAGGCGCTTAGGCAGACATGCCCTAAAGGCGTAGATGTCTACTTTGATAATGTAGGCGGCGATATTTTAGACGATGTGCTAACGCATATTAATAAGCATGCCCGCATCATAATTTGTGGCGCTATTAGCCAATATAACAATACTACACCGGTTAAAGGTCCGTCTAATTATCTGTCGCTGCTAGTTAATCGCGCCCGCATGGAAGGCATAGTCGTATTTGATAACGTCAAAGAATACCCTACCGCCATGAAAGACATTGCCAGCTGGATTAAAAGTGGCGACATGAAAGTGAAAGACCATATTGTAGAAGGTATAGAAACCTTTCCAGATACATTAATGATGCTGTTCAAAGGTGAAAACTTTGGCAAGCTTGTTATGAAAGTAGGGGAGTAAACTATGCAAATTCCTACGAATGTCGCTAACGTTGAAAACAGGCGCATAATCATTACTGGCGGCGCGTCAGGCATTGGCGCGGCAAGTGCAAAGGTATTGGCAAGCAGAGGCGCTAAAGTCATCATTGCGGATAGGTCTGTCGTGGCTGGCGAGAAGGTCGCTGCACAAGCAAAGCGAGACGGCCATCATATTGAATTTCACGAAGTGGATGTTACCAGCGCAGATTCAGTGCGCGCCCTATTCGGATTTGCGATGACGTCTTTTGGCGGCCTTGATGTGGTCATTAACAATGCTGGCATAGACCATGACCCAGCGCCTATGCATGAATTGAGCGACGACGCTTTTGACAGCAACATAGCGGTAAACCTTAAAGGTGTTTGGCACTGCATGCGCGCGGCCATTACCTGTATGGCGGGTAAAGGGCCAGGCCATATTATTAATGTTGCGTCTATTGCTGGCCTGCGTTCTTCACCCGGTATTTCAGCCTACAGCGCTTCAAAGCACGGCGTAATGGGCCTAACTAAAACCGCGGCTATTGAATATGCAAAAATTGGCCTGCGTTTTAATGCAGTATGCCCAAGCTTTATCGACACGCCTATGGTGCAAAACACCCTTGCTAAACTTGATGAGCGTTCACAAAAGCTAATAGTGAAGGCAAGCCCCTTAAAGCGTTTAGGCAAGGTAGAAGAAGTCGCCAACGCGATTGCGTGGCTTTCATCTGATGAGAGCACCTTTATGAATGGTCATGCATTTACTTTAGACGGCGGCATGCAGGCATAATAATTTGCAGGTGCGTTTAAGCACCGCTAGGAGAGGAAGTATGAAAGATTTATTCGACTTAACAGGCAAAATTGCATTAGTAACGGGCGCTAGTCGCGGCATTGGCGAGTCAATTGCTCGGCTGTTAGCCTCTAAAGGGGCTCACGTAATTGTGTCGAGCCGCAAAATTGAAGCCTGCCAAGCGGTTGCCGACAGTATTATCGTTGATGGCGGCAAAGCTAGCGCTGTGGCTTGTCACGTGGGTGAAATGGCGCAAATAGATGCCGCCTTTGCGCATATTAAAGAGAAGTTTGGGCGCTTAGATATATTGGTTAATAATGCTGCCGCTAACCCGTATTTTGGCCATATACTGGATACCGACTTAGCCGCCTATAGTAAAACGGTAGACGTTAACATTCGCGGCTATTTCTTTATGTCGGTTGCTGCTGGTAACATGATGAAAGAACAAGGTGGTGGTGTCATTTTAAACACCGCATCGGTAAACGGTATTCGCCCCGGCGAAATGCAGGGAATTTACTCTATTACAAAAGCGGCGGTTATTAGTATGACGCAGTCTTTTGCCAAAGAATGCGGTCGCTTAAACATAAGAGTAAATGCGCTACTACCGGGCTTGACTGACACAAAGTTTGCGTCGGCCTTAACCATCAACGATGACATTTTAAAAACTGCGCTAAAGGTCATTCCCCTTGGTCGCGTTGCCCACCCTGACGAAATGGCAGGCACAGTATTGTATTTAGTCTCTGATGCGTCTAGCTATACAACAGGCGCCAGCGTTATTGTAGATGGCGGAATGTTAGCCTAGCGTCGTGTGACTGGCATTGTTCAGACCCCATGCTATTTTTTGAATATATACAAATGTAATGAGAGGCCTTCAATCAAATTAATGATTTTTGTTCTTTATTTATTGAAGCCGTCCAAGTAAATATGTGTTTTATCGTAGGTTCCTTCAGTCTGGACAAAGTTAATACCTTCGAGGCATTGAAACATGAAACGCAATGTGGGCGTAAGGGTGGGTACCTTAATCTAATTGAGCATGCCTGATTGACTTTTTCCTGCTAGCTCGAATACGTCGTAGCGCGATTAAATAAATAAGTTAATAATAACGATGACTTAGTTCGATGCTTAGACACCTTGTATGAACAGAATATGGGGTGTCGAATTTGTATTAATAGTTAAGCGAAGCCGTGGTAACCGAGTTAGGTTTAGAGAAACACGCCTTGCATTATGATTCGGCCAGTTTTTATTGTGATCAAACCACTGATGACGGTGAGCTTGACCATATTCGTATTGCCAAAGGATAATTATAAAATCATAGTCCTGAGCTTTCTTTGATTAAGTCATAATCAATCTTCTCAGCCCCTGTGTGACCATGTAGTCAATGTGCCCTAGAGGCGGGCTTATTGGATGGGAAACGGTGACTAGATTCTTAATAGTGAAAGGATGCAATGCATTACATCGCTGCTCATCAGATTGTGTATCGTTTGCAACAAGTTCAGAGTAAACTTATAACTTTCTTTAACATAGTATAATTTGATTGAATTAATAGAAGATATTAAATGAAAGTGTTATCAGTATTTGGTACTCGTCCTGAAGCAATAAAAATGGCCCCTCTAGTAAAGGCCTTAGAGCAAGACGATCGTTTCGAAGCGCAGGTTTGTGTTACAGGTCAGCATAGAGATATGCTTGATCAAGTATTATCTTTGTTTGATATTAAACCTGAATATGATCTAAATATAATGAAAGAAGGTCAAACATTAAACCAAGTAACCGCAACCATTTTATTAGCATTAAAGCCTGTACTAGAAGCTTTCAGACCTGATGTAGTTCTGGTACACGGAGATACCGCAACCACATTTGCAGCGAGCCTATCGGCTTATTATGAGCAAATACCGGTGGGTCATGTTGAAGCTGGCTTACGCACAGGCAACATTTACTCACCTTGGCCTGAAGAAGCCAACCGCAAGTTGACGAGCGTAATCACCACTTTTCATTTTGCTCCAACCTCAAACTCCTTAGACAATCTGATAATGGAAGGTAACTTGCCCAATAATATTTTTGTTACTGGGAATACCGTCATTGACGCACTTTTGCTAGTTAAGGATAAGATTGAACAAGACGTCGAACTTAATAGAAAACTAGCTAAAAGATTCCCTATGCTTGATATTAACAAGAGATTAATTTTAGTGACAGGTCACCGCAGAGAAAGTTTTGGAAGTGGCTTTGAGCGTATATGTCAAGGTCTAGTGAGCGTTGCGAAAAAATACCCTAACGCACAAATATTATATCCCATGCATTTAAACCCGAATGTTCGCGAACCAATTAACCGTTTGTTGAAAAATATCGATAATATTTTCTTAGTGGAACCGCAACAGTACTTACCTTTTATATATTTAATGAATCGGGCTTATATTATATTAACCGACTCTGGAGGTATTCAAGAAGAAGCGCCCTCGCTCGGCAAGCCTGTACTCGTTATGCGTGATACAACTGAGCGTCCAGAAGCTGTTAGCGCGGGAACAATTAAACTAGTTGGAACAAATTCAGCCCTAATATTAAGTGAAATTAGCCACTTAATGGATAATGATGAAGCATACAAAGCTATAAGCTTTTCTCACAATCCTTATGGAGATGGCAAAAGTTGTCAACGTATTCTTAATATCTTAGCCAAAGTAAAATTAGTTAGATAAGCGCGGAAGAGTAGAGCTACACTTTTTATTCTTCAGGCAAGTGAAATGTAGGGTTCTTTTTTACCACTAGCCAACCATCTGCAGTGTGTGCGTCTACGATTTTGCTACGAATACTACGATGATTGCTTTTCTTATAGGTGGCAACGCCTAATCGCCCAACAATTTTCCCATAATCAGGGCGGCAACTCCACAAAGACATATCAGTTGATGGATGGGGTGGGACAATAGTTTTTATGCCACCATGTTTTAAGGCCATATAGCTGAGGTGAATATCCTCACCGTTATCCCATGAGAAAGGTTCCTCATACCACATGTATTTAAGGTACTCTTTTTTCATAAACCAAGCGTGACCAACTAGGTCAACTTGTACTGCTTGGCTGAATTGATATCCGTTCCAGCCAGCTTTATGTTTACTGGAGTATCCTCCGGTAACTGGAAGTAACACGCCCGAGCCACCTAAAATTCCATCATCGCCGCTAGCAATGGTACCCAAGCAGTTCTCAAACCAACGTGGCTGAGGCAAGATATCATCATCAAAAAAAGCAACATACTTAGTGCGCGCCATTGCAGCGAGGGAAAAGCGACCCCAAAATAAAAAGTTACTATTTGACACTATCACGCGATCTGCTAAGTCAGAGACATCTCGCAATTCATCACTACTACGATTTGACCATACCCAAATTTCTTTTGGCGGGACAGTTTGTGATTGTAGGGCTTTAATTTGTTCAACTAGGTATTGCGAACGTAAATAGGCGGTTAAAACTACTGTAATACCTTCATCATTGGGTTCTGCCATTGGCAGCGCATCTTTATTAAAGCTAATTGTGTCGGGGGCAGAAGCAAGGGTATCTTTAATATATCCAAATATGCGTATTTTGAAAAAACCCGTTATGCGAGTTGTCCACCACCATTTAATATGTTGAGACAGTGTTTTTTTTTGCTTGGCAGACATAATGATTTCTGCGAATTACCAATCTATTATTACAGGTAATGTAATGTTAAACTACATTCATACGTTATTCAATAGAATCCCCGAGAATCGCTGATAAGATACTGACACACCCACGACGGGATTATACTTTGACATCACCCAAACAGCACTTGGGTTCTAAAATCATCATCCCATGCCGACCTATGCCGTTTCCCAGCAATACTGTCTTTGAGCGGATGTGCCTTGAGTAAGTTTATCAGCATGCGTTTAAATAAGGCCATGTTTTTAGCGCCATCCTCAGCGTAAATAAGGCTTTCATCTTCTCTAAACGTCACATCTAGCACCCAGTGATAACTTTCAATCTGCCAATGGCCTCTGATAATCTTAGCAATTTCCTGAACATTATTACCCATAGAAGTCAGGTAGTACGTGGTTTGCGCTTTGTCTGGCTGCCCTTCCTGTTGGTGAGTACGCACCACTTCTACTATATGTTTAGCTCCTTCCCAATTCTCTATGCCGGCTATCCACGCATTAACGGCTAATACCGTATATTGCCTTTGTACAATGCGTCCATGATCACCATCAAGCTCAGTGAATTGATTGTCTTTTATATGCTCAGGCTCATCGCGTCTCATTTTATGGAAGTACGCTGCCATGTTTTCTTTCAGGTTTTTTTGATTATCTTTTACCTGCAGCATGTAGTCAGCTCCTTTTCGCTGTGCCAACGCCGCAGTCTCAGTCTGGCAATGCATAGCGTCGGCGGATATTATTTTTCCTTTAACCGGCAGCGTTTCGAGCATTGATTGTAAGGTTTTAATCTCATTCTTTTTACCTTCGCTGGTGGTCTGATATAGCATCACACCGCTATCAACTACCATAGCACCCATTAAATGAATGGCGTCAACGTGCCTGTTGTGTCCGGAGCCTCGTACGGTTTTTCCATCAAAGGCAACATGCTCTTTTCCGTTTTGTTCACGCTGCGGATTGATCCACACGGCGAAACATTCCATGAGCACTTCTGCGCTTATCGTACGTATAATGCGCCCTATACTGTGTCGTGTGGGTATTCCCGCAGCAAACGGGCGCGTCTGCCTTAACCAGTCAAGTTTTGCATTCCCAAACACATTAATATCTTTCCAACCGCTTGCCCCGCTTAGGACCGCCGCCATCGTTAGAAAAAATATGTCTGTGAGTTCATAGCTTTTATTAATGTCTTTACGCGTATCTTCAATCTGGTCAAGATGGTCTATAAATGTCATGGTTAACCCTTGCAAGGAAAGCCATTATTTGATCATGAGGAGGGCTCTCGTGCTAGCCTTTTCTTAGACCAAATGGTGATCAATAATTTCTGCTTATAACTTTTAGTATGATCCCGCTGTGATTCCAAGATCTGATCTTTCGACAAAGATTGAACAAATCTAAAAAGGAACAGGCATGAATAATTTAGTCGAGTTATATCGCGATGTCGATGATTTTTGCAAAATATTTATCCCCCAGTGGCAAAAGTAATTACTGAAAGATGGCACTCAGAAGCGTCAGCGAAATGGCCGGATGACAACGAGTGAAATTATGACAATTGTGGCGGGGTTTCACATGTCACACTACCGTGCCTTCAAAAATTACTATCTTGGATATGTATCTGTCATGTACAAAAAAAATTCCCTAATTTACTCAGCTACACTTGGTTTCTTGCAGTAATGCCCAGAGTGATTGTGCCCAATTTTTCCTACTTCACTTCACTTAAGGGAAAGCCTACAGGTATCGAATTCATTGATTCTACGTGCATAAAAGTCTTCCACAATATTCGTATTCCAAGATATAAAAACTTCGACGGAATTGCTCTGCGAGGCAAAGACACTATGGGCTGGTTCTACGGTTTCAAACTTCACTTGATTGTGAATTACCATGGCGAGATTGTGGCTGCAAAAGTCACTATAGGAAATGTCCATGACACTAAACTAGTTGAAAAATCAGCACAGGGTTTAACGGATAAATTGTACGGCGATAAAGGGTATTTGAGTAAAGCGTTGGCAGCCAACTTATTCGAGGAGGGCGTGACTCTAAGAACAACAGTACGAGCCATCTCTTTGTGTGATGGAGCAATGCTCTCCAGTCGGTTTATTATTGAAACAATAAATGATCAATTGAAGAACATTTCGTATATAGAACACTCAAGACGCCGCTGTATGAACTGCTTTATGCTCAGTTTACTCGATGGATTGGTGGCTTATTATTTAAAGGAAAACAAGCCAATCAGAAGTTTGATTGACGAAGAACTCAACGCTATGGTCACTTTTTAAGCAGAGCTCGAGTTAAGTAGTTTTTTAAGAAATGAAATGACGGCGGTTTTTATTTAGTTTTTTAATAGCTGATATTTAGATTATGCACAACATATGGCGTTCTTAGGAACATATTTACCCGAAGCCCATCGAGCAAAACTTCCACATGGTATTTGTAATAGAAACTAGTGCATTACCGAACCCACATGCCTCAATTAACTTTAACAGATGAGACATGGAATGTCTTATCCAGAATAATGCACTCAAGTGGCAGAACTTCGAAGATATTAACCTCGTTCAGATTGAAGAAACCTACAATAAAAAAATATTTGCTAAGATGGTTTCGATAAACTAAGCACAAAAAGCGTTATTTTGATTGGAGGGCATCCGTTACATTTGTCTAATCTTTAAAACGTAGCATGAGGATTTGTTCAATGTCAGATGTAATACATCTATAATTACATATAAAAAATGTGTATGAATATAATATAGAGATATAAAACCAGCCTAAATAGGAATAAGCTGATGCTGGTTTTATATGTTTTTGATACAGACTTAAAACACTTGCTGCGTCTAAAGCGTCTGTGCAATCGCCTTTGCCAGAGTTCCAACATTATTATGGTTTATACCGGCAATGTTCACGCGGCTCGAATCAACAAAATAGATGCTGTGCTCATCACGCAACTGCTGCACTTGCTGAGGTGGTATGCACAAAAACGAAAACATGCCTTTTTGAGCGTTAATAAAACTAAAGTCTTTATCTACATTTTGCTGCTGCAAATTTGTTACCAACATCTGTCTCAATGTTGCCATTCTAACGCGCATTGCATTCACTTCATTCGTCCAAGTGGTATACAGCGCTTTATCATTTAAAATTATATCAACCAGCGCGCCGCCGTAGGAGGGTGGCATTGAATAAATGCCGCGCGCGACAGATTGAATCTGAGACTGAGCGATATCTCTGGTCTTTTCATCTTTACAAATAATAGCGGCAAGACCAACGCGTTCGCGGTATAAACCAAAGTTTTTTGAGCACGACGCGGCGACAATTACTTCATCCACACTGTCTATCAACAATCTGAGACCATAAGTGTCTTCTTCAATGCCGTCGCCAAACCCTTGGTAAGCAGTGTCGACAAAGGGCAGGAAACCGACTTTTGCCGCTAACGCCGCCACATCTTGCCACTGCTCTTTACTAAGATCAGCGCCCGTTGGGTTATGACAGCACCCGTGCAGTAAAACGACATCGTTTGGTCCCACTTTTGATAAGCAGTCCATCATTTCATCAAACTTTATACTGGCGTTGTCTTTATCGAAGTAAGGGTAGGTTTTTAATGTGAGTCCGGCATCGCCAAGCAAAGGCATATGGTTTGCCCAAGTTGGATCACTCACCCACACGGTGGTGTTTTCATCTATACGGATAAGCAATTCCGCTAAAATGCGTAAAGCACCACAGCCGCCTGGTGCCTGCACCGCCGCCACTCTATTATGGTTTAAAACAAATGAATTTTCACCTAATAATAAGCGTAGCATGCCGTCTATAAAACCCTGATTCCCTTGCGGAGTGATATACACTTTTGACGTTTCACTGGCTAAGAGTAAATGCTGTGCACTAGCAACACACTCTAAAATAGGCGTATTGCCTTGCTCATCTTTGTAAACACCAACGCCTAAATCTATTTTATGCGGGTTAGGATCTTTTTTAAATGCTGCAGAAAGGCCAAGAATAGAATCGGGTGGCAATGCGGTAAGAGTTTCAAACACGAAGAAAAGTCCTTAAAGTGAGAGTTAATAACAATGTGACCCTTATTATGCCGATATTTATTCAAATTTCGAGTAAAAAATTAAGCTGCGGCAAATTAGGCATTTATTATCTTTGTCTATGACTCAATACCAAATTTGTGCACGCTGGTATTCGTGCATTCGCCGCTTGCTGAAAAGGTTCTTTCTTCCCAATAAACTTGCTGTTGATTGTCAATGAGCAGCACGGTGCTTGAGCGTGTGCCATATTGGGGGGTGCAAATAAAAATGGATGACAGCATCTTTTCTATTTCAACCGACACCCCCGTGTTTGGTAGCTCTTCATCTTTGGCCACAGCACGGTTACTGAGCAGTTCAAACAAATGTTCAAAGCTAAGATCTTTTGCGTGCTGACAATATTGTGCGAGGGCACTTTTTCCCATACCGAGTTTAGGCCAAGGACTGTCTAAACTGGCGTTTGACAAGCCGTACACACCTTCTTTAAGCGAATACGCGCTGTTGTCTAAGCTATTGTAAACGTGTAAGTTGGTAAGATTCCCAAAGAGCAAATTGTACCCATTGTAATTGGCATGCGTTTGTTTAAGCGTATCCAGATAACTTTCTTGTTTGTTTGAAGACAGAAATTTTGTGACCAATTCTCCTCGACTCACTGCGTTATTTTTTTCAGGCACAGGCACTCTAATATTGGTAAGCGCAGCCACATCACCACGGGTATTAATCCCCATCCACGTACCGCCGGCAAGTAAGTCTTTGCCTGCTAGCATATTACTTTGCGTCGGCCAAAAATGCGCTGTTTGTGTAGGGCGTTGGGTGAACTCATCGCGGTTCGCGGCAATAATGAGTGGGTATAATGGATGTTGTTTTATGGCAATAAATAATATACACATATAAATGGTTTCAGTTACCTATGCATTTTGCGTTAACGTTTAACAATTGAATTTGTCGCTAGACAACATTGGCTTTAACCATAGTGATTTGTTGTGCCAACATCAAATAAAAAACCATTTGTATGGTAATATTATAAAAAAATTTTCCACAGCCAAGATAATTTTCTTCACAAAATGGCTAAGAGTACAGGACTCAATACGTGAAAAAGAACCAACTAGCCACAACATTAGTGCATGCCGATCGTAAATTAAACTCACCCCAGTTTGGCGGGGTACATGAAGCAAGCAACAACTCAGTGCTATTCGATTTTGAAGATGTTGCTGATTTAGAAGCCGTTTTTCAGGGTAAAAAAGCAGGACACGTATATTCGAGAAGCTCGTCAAGCTCGGCAGCGTCGCTGCAAAACATATTGAGTGAACTCGACGGCGGCATTGCCGCTACGGTATTTGCCACAGGCATGGCAGCGATAAGCGCTACTTTTTATTCACTGCTGCGCGCTGGCGATCATATTATTGTGAGCCAATACTTGTTTGGCAATACCCGCAGTTTTTTTGAACAGCTGACGCATTTTTCTATAGATGTCAGCTATGTAGATGTCAGCGATGCGAGCAATGTTGCCAATGCGATTAAAGACAATACCAAAATAGTATTTTGCGAAACAATCGCCAACCCTAACACGCAAGTAGCCGACCTTTATAAAATAGGCGATTATTGCGTGCAGCATAAACTTCTTTTTGTGTTAGATAACACTATGACGCCTAGCGTTATGTTCAATGCACATTCGGTAAAAGCGAATTTACTAACAACGTCTTTAACGAAATATGTAGCGGGTCATGGTAACGTATTGGGCGGTGCACTTATAGACTTGGGGAATTTTGACTGGCGAACATATGCCAACATCGATGAATTTTATAAAGGTGCAGATTCATCCATGTGGGGTAGTATTCAAATACGTAAAAAGGGGCTCAGGGACATGGGCGCTACGCTAGCGCCTCATTCGGCTCATTTAGTTTCAGTTGGGCTTGAAACACTGTCTATGCGCATGCAAAAAACCAGTGAGAACGCCTTGACCATCGCTGAATTCCTATCAAAAAATGTCTATATTAGAAAGGTTAATTATCCTGGCTTACTCAGTCATCCTCAGCATGCCCTAGCGAGCCAAGTATTCGCTGGAAAAGCAGGCTATGGCGGCATACTCAGCTTTGAACTTAACCCTAATGTAGATATGCGCGGTTTTTTAAACAAATTAAACTTAATTTTAAGGGCCACTCATTTGGGCGATACCCGCACACTAGCGCTACCGGTTGCCAGCACTATTTTTTATGAAAACGGGCCTGAAAGAAGAGCTGAGATGGGGATTTCTGATACCTTAATTCGGCTGTCTGTTGGCATTGAAGATGTTGGTGATCTGATTGACGATATTGCCAATGCCTTACACTAGGCTTTGCAGCTTGTAATGCAGTAGACAGATTTACACATTGGTACCTAACACGGATAAACAAAGCGCGATTAGCACGAGTACGATACAGACTTTAATAAAAATGTAGCGCGTTATTACAGCGTTTATATTGATATTCTTTATAAAAAACCGCTAGGCGCAATTATACACATGCATGATCCTGCATTTTATCAATTTTCAACGCCCGTTGTTATTGGCCTTTATTTGGACGACATTTATGCAGGAATTGAAAGAGGCTAAACGTTAGGGTAAAGGTATCGTATAAACTTTTACGCTGCTACGATGATATGCAGATGGTTATAAATTATTTGGCCATTGCATATTGTTTTG
This sequence comes from Glaciecola punicea, assembly GCF_001756615.1. Taxonomy (NCBI): domain Bacteria; kingdom Pseudomonadati; phylum Pseudomonadota; class Gammaproteobacteria; order Alteromonadales; family Alteromonadaceae; genus Glaciecola; species Glaciecola punicea. The sequence goes on along the minus strand of NZ_LZXY01000001.1, from coordinate 335,025 downwards.
CCTAAGAAAGTAATAAATACGAAATAAACAATGCGAGTTTAGTTTTGCTAAGATTGTTGTTATTATAATAATTCACAGTGGATTACTTTACGAAGTTCAATGAAAATAACGAAAACTTATCCTGTTTCAAAATACAATCGTTTTGCTATTCAGGTTTTCCGCTTTATTACAAAACCTTTTTTGCCTAGAGCATGGTTTAGAGAGGCCCTGCCGCCCTTAAACAAGCGCCACGCAAAAACAGGGCATTTAACGCTAGAAATTGTGAGTCACTGCTGGAACTACGGCAATATGCTCACGTATCAGCTAAGTTCTATCGTAAATAATTCTCCTACTAAGCTGTCACTTACCATGACCGTTTTTTATGCTATTGAAGATGCTAAAACCAAAGCGACAGTTGACTACTTTGAACAGATTAAAGTGGCTAATGTTACTTGGAACTTTCAGGCACTGAGCAAAGGTAAATTGTTTCGCCGTGGTATTGGCCGTAATATGGTAGCTCAATCTACCAAAGCTGACTGGCTGTGGTTTACTGACTGTGACATTATTTTTCATAAAAATTGCCTTGATTCACTCGCGCAAGCACTCCAAGGTAGGCAAGAGACTTTGTATTATCCTCGCCAAGAGCGCACTACCGAAATGCTGAGTGATTCTGACCCTATGTTAAACCCAGAAAGTGAGCCTCAAGTCGTCGATATTGAAACTGAAAATTTTTCGCTGTACGCGCGCGACAAGGCGAAAGGGGCTTTTCAGATCGTGCACGGCGATGTCGCTAGAGCTATTGGCTATTGCGATAAACTACCTATGTTTCAAACCGAGTCAGACAGGTGGCGTAAAACCTTTGAAGACACGGCGTTTAAATGGCTGGTAAACTCAGAAGGCCTGCCTTTAGAAATCGATGGTGTATTTCAAATTCGCCATGTGAAAAAAGGTCGCTACCAAGAAGGCACGACCGTGTCAAAGGCACGCAGCAAAATTCGCCGCATGCAAGAGTAAACGTCGTCTTCTTTTAGCTACTTGAAATATGCTTAAAGTCGTATATAAAATCTTTAGAAAACTGGAGGGATTGCCCCTTTAAGTCTTCTAAAATGCAATCGTGGCCGACCGCTAGAAAACCAACATCAAAGATCTGATTAGGGCTTAGTTCGGTCAATACCTCTACATTATATTCGCCTAAGACTTCCTTAGTGTCGACCCACGGGTCATATATTTCAATATCTAAGCCCATGTTTTTTAGCACGACATAAAGCTCAAACACTTTCGTATTACGAATATCAGGGCAGTTTTCTTTGAACGAGAAGCCCATTAATAGAATTTTACACTCTGACGGATTTATTTTACGTAAAATTAGCTCGCGCAAGAAGTCGTTAGCGAAGTAATTGGGCATGCCGTTGTTTATTTCTCTTGCGGTTCTCATGAGGTCAGGAATAAAGCCGGCGTTTTCCGATTTGTGTAATAAATAGTACGGGTCAACACTGATACAATGACCGCCTACCATGCCGGGCATTAACTTCATAAAGTTCCATTTAGTAGCTGCTGCTTCTATGACATCTTTGGTGTTAATACCTAATTTATTAAACACTTGGTGCAATTCGTTTATCAGCGCTATGTTTACATCGCGCTGCACGTTCTCTATCACCTTTGACGCTTCTGCCACCTTTATAGAAGGCGCCTTGTGGGTGCCTGCAGTAATAATAGTCTGATAAAAGTCGTCTACCATGTCGGCTACTTCTGGCGTTGAGCCTGATGTGACTTTCATTATAGTAGTAAGACGTCTTACTTTATCGCCTGGGTTAATACGTTCGGGAGAGTAGCCTGCAAAGAAATCTTGGTTAAATACCAAACCACTAACACGTTCTAAAATGGGTACGCACACATCTTCAGTCACGCCGGGATAAACAGTTGACTCATAAATAACAACATTATTAGCACTTAGGAAAGGCGCGAGCATTTCACTTGCTTTTATAAGGGGAGACAGGTCTGGCTGCTTGTTAATGTCGATAGGGGTTGGCACGGTAATAATGTATATATCACAGGCTTTTAAATCATCTACATTGGCACTAATGCTTAGCTTCTTAGACCGTAATATATCTTCTTTCTCAAGCTCTTCGGTAGCATCAACACCGTCGGAAAGTTCCTTTACACGTTTTTTATTAGTATCAAAACCGATGGTGGTAAAATGCTTTCCAAACTCAACCGCCAAGGGCAAACCGACATAGCCTAGGCCTATTACCGCTACCTTAGTACTGTTTTTATCTAATTTCATTATTAATATCCGTATGTAATTTGCACAATTGAATCGTAGGTAATTTTTCTTCTTCTCGGGGGTTTTTAGCCTAGGTCTATGCTTATAAATTTACTGCTGATAATTTGGGAAACTGCGGGAAACTGCATATTTATTATCACCTCGCGAGTGTTACGCAAAGTAAACCATTCTGTTGACCTATACAAGCGAGCACATTATCACCTTAGCATAGCTGGCGATATATCTTTTCTAATGTCTGACACTGCGTTTTTATGTTGAATAAGCTGCGCGCGCGGCCAACCCCCGCCTCACAAAAACGTTCTCTTAAAGTGTCTGACATTAAAAGCACAAGCAAGTTTTCGGCCAATGGCTCAACATCGCGTTCTGGCGATAAAAGTCCTGTCTCGCCATGTTCAGCGCCTTCCCCTACGCCGCCTGTGTTAAACGCAACGACAGGGGTTCCCACCGCTTGAGACTCCATGCATACGGTTGCCATTCCCTCTTCATTGCCCCGCCTCATTCTCACGCTGGGTACGCAGGTTAGCCAAGCCTTAGACATCAACGCTTTTACTTGGGCTCTGTTTTGTGCACCCACAAAGCTGATATCTTTATTGCCATTTGCCATGCCTTGCAGTGTGTCTTTGTAGTTACCGTTACCGGCGATGATGAGCTTAGCTTCGGGCAGCTTTTTTTGAACAGTAGCAAAGGCTTCAATTAAATACTGACAGCCTTTTTGTTCTATCAATCTACCCACAAATAAAATAGTGGGTACGGCATTTCTTTCACCGCTGGGTGAAAAGTAGTCAGTGTCGATGCCTGTATAATGCTGGATAATCTTATCGGGAGGACAGCCCCCCGCTAATAACTTTTGTTCGATAAAAGAAGACACTGCGATTATTTTTGAAGATTGTTCATATGCAATCTTTCGATGTTTTTTATTATAGGAAAACTTGTCTTTTTGCGTAATATCCGAGCCATGAAAGGTCGTCAGTAATGGCAAATTTAAACTTTTTGCTATTGGTGCGCAATAGTAACCGCCTTTACCAAAGTGGGCATGAATAAGTGACGCTGACAAATTGCCAAGTGCGTTTTTCCACCCCGGCCTTACGTGGCCAAAGCCATCAAGCAGGAGCTTAGAAACAAGCGGCATGTTTTCATGCTCTTCTTGTACGCAGGTAGCGCGACCTTCAATTAAACTAATACCCGCTTGGCTGTTTCTTAATCCAATATAGACAGGCTCAAAACTGGGTAAATTATTGCCTTGAGCAGCCACAAAAGTATTTGATAAAGGCAAAACACGTTTGGTAAATATAAGGACTTTATTGGCCATGGATAAATACGTCTTGATAAGTGTAGGCTCATCTTACTGATTATTAGCGAGCTAAGCATTATTTTTATCAATCACGGTATTATTGAAGCGTATTCATTGCAGCTTATCAAGTTTGTATATTTTACAGAGTTATCCATAAACCTTTCCCATTTATTCACTAATAGCCTTCGTGTAACAGTGCCCATTTTTCGCCTAAGGCCATTCATATATGCCTCGCGAGGATTTGCTGCATTTGGCATAGGCTTTGCACAACTTTACCTACTATAGACATAATTTAGAGCTTGTCAGCGGGTCTGCTAGGTTGTTTGTCGCATAAACGTTGCTACTAACACAGCCATTATGAAAAACAGGCAACCCTCACACTAAACCATCGCGACAAAGAAAGGTGAAGATGAGATATTCAATCGTAATAATGTGCTTAAGCTTGTTGTTTGTAATTAGCTGCACAGACAATACCCAACAAACTAAATTAGCGTCTTCAGATCAACAAAGCCAAAGCGAACAAGAGCGGCCACCTAAAGAGGTTAACGTTGTCACAATTAAGGCCCACCAAATATCGATGACCAGCGAACTGATGGGACGAGTTACCGCGTTTAAAAAGGCTGAAATTCGCCCTCAAGTCGGCGGTATTATTCAATCACGTACATACGAGCAAGGGAGTCGGGTTGAACACGGAAAACAGCTTTACCAGATAGACCCAGCGCTGTATGAAGCCGATTATCAAAGTGCTAAGGCAGGCTTGCAAAATGCAGAGGCAGAATTAAAAATTTCTGAAGCATTGCAAACCCGTTACGAAAGTTTAATTGAAACCAACGCAATAAGCGAGCAAGAGTATGAAAACGCCAAAGCCGATGTAGCCCAAGCGCAGGCTAAAGTTGCGCTGGCGCAAGCTTCGCTTCAGATCGCCAAAATAAATCTTAATTATACCAAGGTGTATGCGCCTATTTCTGGCTATATTGGGCCATCTACCGTAACCATAGGCGCGCTGGTTACCGCGCAACAAACTGCGGCACTCGCCACCATTAGGCAGCTTGATCCTATTTATGTTGACTTATCACAATCTGCCTCCGACGCACTATATTTGCACGAACGCTTAATGACCATTCGGGCAACCAAGCCAGACGCGCAGTTTGACGTCAGTATTATATTAAACGACACAGGCACAAGCTACCCATATAAAGGCATTATGTACGCTGCTGATGTCGCGGTAGATGAAAACACCGGCACTATACGATTACGCTCGGTGTTTCCTAATCCTAATGCGGCCTTGTTGCCGGGCATGTTTGTGCGCGCAACAATTGATGATGCGGGCAGCCAAAAAGCCATAGTAGTGCCGCAAAAGGCGGTCAGCTTCCAAAACGACGGTTCAAAATGGGTATGGATAGTTAATCAAGATAACAGTGTGCAAAAGCGCGAAGTGTTCACCAGTACAACGCATGAAAATAACTGGGTTATACAAAGCGGATTGTCAAACGGTGACGTGGTTGTGGTAGAGGGTACTATGACGCTAAAGCCTGGGGCAAAAGTAACGCCGGTAAGCCTCAAGGAGAAGCGATCTAACATATCAAATGATAATGTATCAAAGGCAAATTCTAGACAAAAAGATGATAGTCAAGCATTAACAAAAAATAAAGAAGGGGCTTAAGTAATGATTTCAAGTTTCTTTATTTCTCGCCCTATTTTTGCATGGGTTATTGCGCTTGTTATGATGGGTTTAGGCGTGCTTGCAATAACGTCGTTACCGGTTGAACAATATCCTAATATTGCTTCCCCTAAAATATCAATTACCGCCACGTACCCTGGTGCATCGGCAAAAACACTCGAAAATACAGTGACGCAAGTTATCGAACAAAACTTAACTGGCATTGATAATTTACGCTATATTCAATCCAACAGCTCCTCGTCTGGACGCGCTAATATTGTGCTCACCTTTGAGCCAGGCACCGACGCAAATATCGCGCAAGTGCAAACACAGAACAAGGTGTCCCAAGCCGAATCGTCCTTGCCGCAGGTGGTCCAGCGTCAGGGAGTTGCGGTGTCAAAAGCCGGGTCAAGCTACGCCCTAATTGTGAGCTTTTCCGCCACAGATAATTCATTGGGACGAAATGAAATATCAGATTTTTTGGCATCTAATTTGGAAGAACCGCTTAGCCGCGTTGACGGAGTAGGGCAAATAAGAACATTTGGTCCAGAGCATGCTATGCGCATTTGGCTAAACCCTCAGTCGATGTACGATTTCAACGTGACTACGCAAGACGTTATTAACGCAGTAAGGGATCAAAACGTGCAGCTTGCCACGGGCCAAATAGGCGGCACGCCGAGCGTTGAAGGGCAGCAATTAAACGCTACTATAACCGCTCAATCTTTATTTGAAACGGTGGCAGAATTCGAAGGTATTTTACTGAAGGTGAACCAAGATGGTTCTCACTCGACCTTAGGTGATGTTGCCCGCATTGAGATTGGATCAGAAAGCTACAGTGTCATTGGCCGCTATAATCGACAGCCAGCCGCGGGGATCGCCATTGAACTTGCGCCAAATGCCAATGCGCTTGAAACCATTGCGGCGCTCAAACAAAGAATCAAAGATTTTGATGATATTATCCCCGATCAATTGCAAGTTGCTTATCCGGTCGATGTGTCGCCTTTTGTTAAAGCCTCTATTCTTGACGTGGTGAAAACCCTCTTTATTGCGATGTTGCTGGTCATAGCAGTAATATACATATTCTTACAAACTTCTAGAGCAACCTTAATTCCTGCGGTAGCCATTCCGGTAGTAATGCTTGGCACTTTTGCATTTTTATTTGTTTTTGGTTATTCCATTAATGTGTTAACGCTATTTGCACTGGTTTTGGCCATTGGTATGCTGGTAGATGACGCTATTGTGGTGACCGAGAACATTGAGAATAAATTGGAAGCGGATGACGATTTATCCCCAAAAGAGGCTTCTGTAAAAGCCATGAAAGAGATTTCAGGCGCGCTTATAGGCACAACTGTGGTGGTATGGGCTGTGTTTATTCCCATTATGTTTTTTGAAGGTTCAACGGGCGTAATTTATCGCCAGTTCGCGGTGACTATTTCAGTGGCAATGGGGATCTCTCTTTTCCTTGCGTTGAGTTTGTCGCCCGCGCTGTGCGCCACTGTGCTCAAACAAGGGAAAACAGAGAAGGATTCAGGTTTCTTTGGTCTGTTTAACCGCGCTTTTAAAAAATTAAAAGCAGCACATGCGAGCCTATTAGAAAAGCTGTTGGCAAATCGCTTTATTTTGCCAGTCATATTCTTTGCGATGATAGCGGTCGCTGCAGTGCTGTTTATACGTATCCCAACGTCATTTTTGCCTGATGAAGACCAAGGCAGTATGTTTACACTGGTGAGCGGACCAGTAAGCTCTACTTTGCAGCAAACGGTTGAAAAAAATAAGCTGGTTGAGGACTTTTACCTTGATCAAACCAACGGCGCCGTTGAAGGAATATTTACCGCCGCTGGCTTCAGCTTTGCCGGCAGCAGTCAAAACGTAGGTATCGCGTTTATTAAAATGGCAGACTGGGAGCAGCGCGGCGAAAGTCAAAGTGTGTTTAAAATTAGCAGGCAAGCGGGTGCTGAATTAGCTTCGGTGAAAGACGCTACGATTATTCCTATTGTGCCGCCTGCGGTGTCTGGTTTGGGTAACTCAAGTGGTTTTGAAATGCAGTTGGTTGACTTAGGCGGCTTAGGACAAGCGGCATTAAACGATGCTATGCAGCAGTTTTTGAGTCAAGCAAATCAAAGCAGCTTATTAACGGCGGTGCGCTTTAATGGTTTAGCGCCTAGTCCACAATACAATATCGATATTGATTCAAGCAAGGCGCGTGCAATGGGAGTACCTATTGCTACTATTAACCAAACTTTGAGCACTGCGTTAGGCGGCGCATATATTAACGACTTTTTGGAAGAAGGACGCATAAAGCGGGTATACACGCAGGCCGACGCTCAATACCGAATGCTGCCAAGTGATATAGACAGATGGTACGTACGCAGCGCGTCTGGCGATATGGTCTCACTTTCACAGTTTGGTTCGGGTGGATGGACATTTGGTGCCCCACAACTGACCCGCTTCGATGGCAATTCATCGCTTGAAATTCAGGGCCAAGCCATTCAAGGTGTGAGCTCTGGTGAAGCGCTTAATGAAGTCGCTGCACTGGCGAAAAACTTACCCGACGGTATTGGTTTGCAGTGGACAGGACTGTCATATGAAGAAAAACAGTCGGGAGGACAAGCTTGGATAGTATATTTAATTAGTGTTATTGCGGTATTTTTAGTACTCGCTGCGCTGTATGAAAGCTGGACCGTGCCTTTAGCCATTATGTTAACAGTACCGCTAGGCATATTCGGCGCTGTATTAGCCACATGGTGGGCAGGCCAAGCCAACGATGTATATTTTCAGGTAGGTTTGCTAATGACCATAGCGCTAGCGGCCAAAAATGCAATTTTGATCATTGAATTTGCAAAAACAAGGTTTGAAGAGGGTATGGATGCATATGAAGCATCTGTGTTGGCCGCAAAACAAAGGCTTCGTCCTATTTTGATGACTTCGTTGACCTTTATTTTAGGCGTTCTGCCGCTGGCGTTTGCGGCGGGTCCTGGTTCAGGCGCGCAAAATGCGATATCTATTGGTGTACTGGGCGGTATAACGGCAACGACGCTGTTTGTATTATTCTTTGCGCCCTTTTTCTTTATGTGGGCGATGCTTATTTTCACACCCAAAAAGAAGCAAGATGAAGCACAACAAGACTAGTTTACACAATATCAAGCTGTAATAAGAAAAGCCCGCACACTGCGGGCTTTTTTACATTCAAACACAGGATAAGGGTATCGCTTTATTTATTCACCACTTTTTAACGCGCTGGCCACGTCTTCTAAAAAGTCACTGTCTAATGGCTTTACTCTGCTGCCGTAGTGAGTCACTACCGAACCGTCTTTATTCATTAAGTACTTGTTAAAGTTCCATGATGGCGCTTTACCACCCGCTTCTTGGGCTAACTTAGCGAAAAGCGGATCTACATTTTTACCGCGTACCGACGTAAGCTCAAACATGGGGAAATTGACCCCATAGGTAAGTTGACAAACCTCGGCTACCTTGCCTTCGTCAACATGTTCTTGATTAAAGTCATTGGATGGAAACCCAAGCACCACTAAACCGTCATCTTTGAAAGTCGAATATAAGGTTTCAAGGTCTGCAAACTGAGGGGTAAAACCACATTGGCTTGCCGTGTTAACAAACAGTACGGCTTTGCCCGCGTAGGCTTCACACATATTCACCGTGTCTTGTGAGTTTAACTTACGTTTTATATGCTTTAGCATATCAGGGCAGTCCGATGCAGAGACCGCGGCAGAAGCAAATATAAGACCGGCAATTAATAATTTTTTCATAGTAGTTCTCATAATAGTTCTCATAGTAAATGTTAGGGGCAACGAGATGCTATTAAAACGCTTGCTACAGCGTTTAGATCATAGTACTCCTGTTGGAGTAAATAAGCATATCGGGCTATTACACAACATTAGCGTTATATAAACGCAAATCAAAATTTACTATGTCGTCAGTAGTGCGTTAATATAAATGTTGTTTACGTGATTATAAGATCTTAAGGCGTTTGATTTTCGTCGGGCTGCTAGGCAACATAGCATTACTGTTAAAGAGTCTTGACCAATTTAACGTGCATTGCTGTATTAATAATGTAAAAAATCACCCAAGTTACCGATTACCTAGATTAAAATAACCTTTTTCTCAACTACATAATAAGACAGAGAATATGATAAAAAAATTTCAAAGTGCCTCCATTTTTTTATGTGCCAGCATGGTGTTAGGCTGCAGCGCAACTAACAGTGCTACCAGTACTCAAAAAAGCAATAGCATAAACACACCTTTTGCGACCGCCACAGTTAATCAAGCGCCAGTGGGTAACGCTGGCTTAGCGTCGGCTAGTTCTGTTAATGCCCAGCTTACCATGGAACAAATAATGGCAGATCCAGACTGGCTAGGTCGTCAGCCTCAAGCGGCTTACTTTTCACCAACCGGAGACAGCTTGCTTTATTACCGCAAGCGCGAAGGCTCTGTAATACAAGATTTGTTTGAAACAAATGAAGGCCTCGCCAATGGTGAGCAAGTCAGTATTGGCGAGTTACATAGCCACGAATACGATGAAATTATAGACGATAATGACCATGATTTTATTGCCTGGATATTTGAAGGAAACGTGTTTGCGCAAAAACGCGGACAAAGCAACGTTATGCAGCTCACAAAAGACTCAGATACTGCCCATAATCTAGCTTATTTTGAAGGCAGTGGGGTTTCTTTTCAAAAGGGTAACGGTTTTCACGCGCTTGATATAAATTCAGGCCTAAGCCAGCAGGTATTTGAATGGAAATTTGAAGAAAACGAGCCTGCGGTGAAACCGGCTAAGGACTATATTGCACAAGAACAGCAAAAGCTGATTAACTATGTGCAGGTGCAGCGTAAGAACAGACAAGACATGCGCGCGCAACAAGACCGTCTAGCAAGAGAAAATCAAAGCGTCATGTCGAGCACCTTTTATTTTGATGAAGATCACAGCAACGTACTGGCTAGCTTATCCCCTGATGGCAAATACGCCATTGTCGTAACCCGAATTAGCACACCCACGCGCAGTGACACTGACATTATGCCCGACTACATTGAAGAAGACGGCCGCATTAAAGCGCAGTCGGTGCGCCAACGAGTGGCCGATGCTAAGCCAGAGTCTCATTCCATTTTCTTTTTAGACATTCAAAACAACACACAAAAAGAACTAAGCTACGTAAGCTTACCTGGCTATAACGAAGATGTATTAGCCGATGTAAAAAGAGAAAATGCAGAAGCTAAAGGCGAAACCTACACTAACAACAGACTGCCTCGCGATATTGGTCTTTTGTTTGATTGGTATGCCACTGAAATGCCTGTCAAATGGCACGATTCTAGCCAGCACGTGGCGTTAATGCTGGAAGCTTGGGACAATAAAGACCGTTGGATAGTGAGCGTAGACGTCAACGAACCTATCTTTACCACACAACACAGAATGCATGATAAAGCATGGGTAAACTATCGCTTTAATCAATTTGGTTGGTTTGATGAGGCCAACACACTGTATTTATTAAGCGAGCAAAGCGGTTATTCTCAGCTGTATACTAAAGCCCTAAACGGCAGCCTGAACGCGCTTACACAAGGCCGCTTTGTGGTAGACAACGTGGTGCTAACACAAAACGATGATTTCTTTTATTATAAGGCGAATAAGAAACATCCCGGTATTTATGAAGTGTATAGAGTAGCGGCAAGCGGCGGCGAGCCTCAAGCGCTCACCGACTTAAACGGTATGACCGACTTTGTGTTAAGCCCAACAGAAGATCGATTATTACTCACGCATTCAACATTAGCGATGCCGCCCGAGCTGTATGTTATGTCAACGCAAACGCCTAGCACCCCACAAAGGCTGACTAATACTGTAAGTGATGCGTTTTTATCTATTGATTGGGCCGTGCCGGCGATTGTGGCAATACCCTCAAGCCATACAAAGCAGCCGGTTTATTCACGCGTTTACACCCCAGCGCAAACAACTGATACCAATAAGCGGCGCGCGGTGGTGTTTAATCACGGCGCAGGTTATTTGCAAAATGCGCACTTAGGCTGGTCAGGGTATTTCAGAGAATTTATGTTTCATAGCCTCTTGGTATCTGAAGGTTACGTAGTATTAGACATGGATTTTAGAGCCTCTGCTGGCTATGGCCGAGACTGGCGCACGGCCATTTACCGCCAAATGGGCACGCCTGAAGTACAAGATTTAAAAGACGGCGTAAAGTGGCTTGTGGAAAATGCAAATGTTGACGAACAAAGAATAGGCACCTATGGCGGTTCTTACGGCGGCTTTTTGACTTTTATGGCACTGTTTACTGAGCCTGATTTATTCCAAGCCGGGGCAGCATTAAGACCCGTGTCGGACTGGGCGCACTACAACACGCCCTATACCGCAAACATACTCAATACGCCCGACATCGATCCAATTGCTTATGAACGAAGCTCGCCTATTTATTTTGCAGAAGGTCTTACCAAGCCTTTACTGATGAACGCACCAATGGTTGACGATAACGTGTTTTTCCTTGATGTAGTGAGACTAGTGCAGCGTTTAATAGAGCTTGAAAAAGAAGACTTTGAAACTGCGATTTATCCTGTAGAGCCGCATGGCTTTGTGCAACCTAGCTCCTGGCTAGACGAATACAGACGCATTTATAAGTTATTTGAAACGCATTTATAAGTTAAGGTAAAAAGCAGTTTTATAGCTGCTTTTTCTTTTTAAACGCCGTTGGCTGCTAAGTGTAATTCAGGTGAAACAAGCAGTATAAATTTGTTCTTATTAATCATGTTTACTTCACCTTAGAACAATTCTGAGCACGTTGATGCCTGTCGTAAATAACATTAATAACACCAAGACCTAAGCCAACGACAGCACCATAAAGGTGTGCATCTATTGCCACGCCGGCTTCAATAAGCTCTGCCATAAAAGTAGATGATGCAAAAAACCGCTCGTTGACTAATTTAATCACCAAGCCTATTAATAGCAGATAGCCGCTTTTACGTTTGCGATAAAGATCAATAACAATCCCCCATGCGAAGATGCCATGTAGCACCCCCGACATACCGACATACCATGTTAGGGTAGGCGAAAAATAATATATGCCTAGCGAAATACCGAGCGCCAGTACCAAAAAATTGATACCAAACGACTTCACACTAGCGTATTCAGCGTGCAGTATCCACAGTAGAGCAAGCCCAATCATATTGAGTGCATAATGGAAAAAGTTGGTATGCATAAAGTGCGCGCTTATCCATTGCCACCAGCTGCCGCTTCGAGCTTGCTCTCGATGAAATGATAAGGCTGAATCGCTCACACTCACGTCGCTTACAAAACCGTACCACAAGTATAAGAGGGTGCTAGTAAGAAACGCTAACAGGTAGGGAATATTGTGTGTGCGGTGAAGGTTTGCAAACAAACGCAGTGTTCCTTATGAAAGCAATTTGACAATAAACGAACTAGGCTCAAGGCAACATAAGCAACAGTGTTTTATAATTCTGCTGAAGTCTAGTTTTGCATATTTAGTATTTTGTCTTTAAAAAGAGTACATGCTTGAGTACACTTAATGTATTAAACGCCTCACTCTAATAAATGAGACTCACCTAATGATACATGAATTGCTAGAAAACAATATCCTCACCATTGTAATGGATCGTGCACACAAGAAAAATGCGCTAGTGCCTAAAATGTACAGCGTTATGGCAACGGCTATTGAAAACGCCCCGTTGGCCGGTGCGCGCGTAATCGTCATTAAAGGAGCCGGAGGATGTTTTACCGCGGGCAATGACGTACCAGAGTTTTTGCGCGCAGTAAAAGAAGGCGCGGGTGAAATAAACGAAACTTACCATTTCATGCAGGCGCTATTAAAATGTCCATTACCGGTTGTGGCTCAAGTAGAAGGCTTAGCCATAGGTATAGGCTCGACCATGCTGCTACACTGCGATTTTGTGCTTTGTCATGAAAAAACGCGCTTCGCCATGCCCTTTATTAATTTAGGCTTGGTGCCCGAATATGCCTCTAGCTATATTTTGCCTAGAGTAGCAGGGCATTTAAAGGCCGCTCAACTGCTTATGTTAGGTAATCCATTTGATGCTAAGCAGGCAAAAGAATGTGGTTTCGTTACCTCTATTCACAGTGTCGATTTGCACGCGGCAGTGGTGGATATTGCAGAAGCGCTAGCCAAAAAGCCGGCCTTAGCCCTGCAGCAAACCAAAGCCTTGTTAAGGCAGGATGAAGCCTGTGTGGCGAAACACATCGACGATGAACTTAAAATATTTGTAGAAGCGATGCAAAGCGAAGCCGCTAACGAGGCCTTTACTGCCTTTGTCGAAAAACGTGCGGTTAACTACGACAAATTTAAATAGGAAATGAAATTTACACTATGATAAATCCTCTTAAAAAAATATCTCAGGGCGGTCGTTTTACGCTACGTTCGTGTATCTTATTGGCCTTTATTACTGCTGCAGTTGGCTGTGCTCAAAGCCCACAAGTTGTATTGGAAGACCGAGAGCCGGAGGCCGCGACAGGTGTCATGGCAAAAAATCTTGCGGTAGGTGAGCAGTTTATGGTGGCCGCTGCAAACCCGCATGCGGCAAACGCAGGTAAGCGAATAATCGAACAAGGCGGCAGCGCAATAGATGCAGCAATAGCCATACAGGCCATGCTTACCTTGGTTGAACCGCAGTCTTCAGGCATCGGCGGAGGTGGCTTTATACTCTACTGGGACAACACCGCTAAACAGCTTTATACCTTTGACGGCCGTGAAGTCGCGCCGCAAAAAATTACACCAGACGTGTTCATAGAAAATGGCGAGCCAATGAAATGGCGCGATGCTGTGGTAGGCGGCAAAGCGGTTGGTGTGCCGGGTATATTAAAAGCTTTAGAAGATGCGCACGCCCAATTTGGGACATTACCATGGTCACAGTTATTTGATGACAGCATAAATTTATCAAACACCGGCTTTAAAGTATCGCCTCGTTTAGCCACATTAATTGAACTTGATTTACATCCCGGCTTAAACGAGTTTGCACAGGCACAAGCTTATTTTAAACCCAATGGCAAACCTTTAGCTGAAGGGGAGCTAAGAAAAAACAAAAAATTAGCCTCTACGTTGACGAAAATTGCACAGCAAGGCACTGATGCATTTTATACTGGAGAAATAGCTCGCAACATCGTTAATGCGGTAAATGAGGTGTCTATTAATCCAGGTAAATTGAGCGCGGCTGACTTAGCGCAATATACGGCAATACAGCGCCAGCCAATGTGCAGCAGCTACCGAGTATATGAGGTATGCAGCATGGCACCGCCTAGTTCCGGTGGCGTTACCATGATGCAAATTCTTAAGCTATTAGAAGGCTTTACTTTGTCGGATTACGCCCCAGAGAGCCTAGAATTTGCACATCTTTTTGCGCAAGCTAGCGCACTAGCGTTTGCTGACCGTGCAGACTACGTGGCCGATTTAAGCTTTATGGGAATAGATGCAGCGCCACTGGTAGATGCTGATTATTTGCGCAATAGAGCGGCCACTTTAGGCACTGATGTGGGCTACACCGAGGCTTCATCAGGCAGGCCTTATGGGGATTTAAGCTACGCAAGTGACGACGCCTTTGAGCTAGACAGTACCAGTCATATTGCCATTGTTGATAAACAAGGCAACGCTGTGTCTATGACCTCGAGTATCGAATTTATGTTTGGGTCGGGTATAATGGTAGACGGTTTTTTACTGAACAATCAGCTGACCGATTTTGCGATTAACCCTATTAAAGATGGTGTAGTTGTGCTTAATGCCGCGGCGCCGGGCAAGCGTCCAAGAAGTGCTATGAGTCCAACTATGGTCTTCACAAACGACGGTGAACTAAATTTGATAGTGGGTTCACCAGGGGGCAGCCGTATTATAAATTATGTTGCTCAAACCATCATAAACGTGCTCGACTTTAATTTAGATATTCAAGAATCGATTGATGTGGCGCGCATAACAAACCGAAACGATTTCACCTCACTTGAAAAAGGAACGAACATATCCCAGCTAAAGGCGCCTTTAGAAGCCTTAGGGCACACTGTAAGAGTGGTTGATTTGAACAGTGGACTTCACGGTATACAAATAGAAAATGGCAAACTATTAGGCGGCGCTGATCCCAGGCGAGAAGGGATAGCGATTGGTAAGTAGAAGGCGAATAAAGAACCGTGATAGGCAGCGCAAATGATGGGTAAACGTTCTGTAAGTCCTCTGGCAATTGCTAGGGGACTGCGCTGTGCACCTCTTGTGAGGCTGTCACAAAATTTCTGTCACTTCCTAGCAGGCCATACTTACCCATTTTAATACATACATAGATGTTTATCCCTTATATTAACTATATATATCACTTGTTTTTACTAGGGTTTATTAATAATCTTTAGTGCCAATTACTATGTAAACCACGTAAACTTCGCATAGTATTAGGATTATGCTTAATTACATAATCCAAGCAGTTATTTTGCTATATCTTATCAGTAACTGCTGTTTTTTTATCATCATGCCCTTACTTTTATGATTAGTAAGCTGCGTATCACTTGCAAAATATGCGTTAATTTACACAAACTAAATGGGAATATTATGGGTTTTACAGGTACTAGCGACTACATCGCCAGCGAACAACTCCAGTTAGCGGTCAATGCGGCTATCACATTAGAAAAGCCCTTACTTATTAAAGGCGAACCCGGCACGGGTAAAACCATGTTGGCTGAGCAGTTAGCGCTCGCCCTTGATGCTAACTTGCTGCAGTGGCATATCAAGTCGACAACCAAAGCGCAGCAGGGACTCTATGAGTATGACGCCGTTTCTCGTTTGCGAGATTCACAGCTTGGCGATGAAAAAGTTAAAAACATTAGCAATTATATTGTTAAAGGAAAGCTTTGGCAGGCATTCACCGCTAGCCAGCGACCTATCTTATTAATCGATGAGATTGATAAAGCCGACATAGAGTTCCCAAATGACTTGCTCTTAGAGCTCGATAAAATGGAGTTCTTTGTGTATGAAACCCAAGAGCGCATTGTGGCAAGGCAACGTCCCATTGTTATTATTACGTCTAACAATGAAAAAGAATTGCCCGATGCTTTTCTTCGTCGATGTTTTTTTCACTATATCGAGTTTCCTGACGCGCAACAGATGCGCCAAATTGTAAATGTCCATTTTCCAAATATTAAAAAAGATTTGCTTGATCAAGCACTTACTTCCTTCTTTCAAATTAGAGAAGTTGGCGGTTTGAAAAAGCGTCCATCAACGTCAGAGCTAATTGACTGGTTAAAGCTATTGGTGGCCGACGATATCCCCGCTAGCGTTCTGCACGACAAAGACGCAAAAAATGCACTGCCGCCTCTATATGGCGCTTTACTAAAAAATGAGCAAGACATCCACCTGTTCGAAAAACTCATGTTTATGGCACGTCGATAATGTTAATCGAGTTTTTCTTCACGCTACGAAAGCACAAAATAAAGACCAGTATTACTGAGTTTTTAGATTTAATGGCGGTATTAAAAGCTGATCTTGTGCGCGGCGATATGGACGACTTTTACTTGCTCAGTCGTACCGTACTCATCAAGGATGAAAGTCAATTTGATAAGTTTGATCAAGCCTTTGGTGAATATTTCAAAGGCGTTCAGACGATTGACCTGCTCGATAAGGAAATACCCGACGACTGGCTCAAAAACGCATTAGAAAAGTTTTTAAGTGACGAAGAAAAAAAGAAGGTGGAAGCCCTAGGTGGACTAGATAAACTAATGGAAACCTTGCAAGAGCGGCTTAATGAGCAAGAAAAACGCCATGAAGGCGGTAATAAATGGATAGGCACAGGCGGTACATCACCGTTTGGGGCAAACGGGTTCAACCCTGAGGGCGTTCGCATTGGACAAAAGAAAAATCGTAATAATTCAGCGGTAAAAGTATGGGACAAACGCACGTATAAGAATTTGTCTAACGACGTGGAAATTGGCACACGCAATATTAAAGTTGCACTTAGGCGGCTGCGCAAGTTTGCGCGCACCGGGGCAAGTGACGAACTTGATGTTAGCAATACCATAAGTTCAACGGCGCGAAATGCAGGTTACTTAGACATTAAAATGGCGCCCCAGCGGCACAATGCTATTAAACTTCTTTTATTTTTTGATGTGGGCGGCTCTATGGATCCCCATATACAGCAGTGTGAAGAATTGTTTTCTGCGGCGCATGCTGAGTTTAAACACATTGAATTTTTTTACTTTCACAACTGCATTTATGACAGTGTTTGGAAGGATAACAAGCGTCGAGGTGATGTGGTAAGCGATGTTTACAGCATTATTCATAAATATCCTAAAGACTATAAGGTTATTATTATAGGCGATGCGACTATGGGACCATATGAAATTACTTACCCAGGTGGTAGTGTAGAATTCTGGAATGAAGAGGCCGGCAGCGTATGGATGCAGCGTCTAATGAATCACTTTGAGTACGCAATTTGGTTAAACCCTCAGCCTAAACAATACTGGCTTTATTATGCGTCTATTCAAATAATGAAAGAACTCTTGAAAGATAAAATGTATCCTTTAACCTTAGAAGGATTAACCGATGGTATGAAAGCCTTATTGAAAAAATAAGCACGCTATATACCATTCCAGCACAAAGAATATCGTGAAAAGACTCAATAAATATATTAGTGACACTGGCTTTTGCTCTCGCCGAGCAGCAGACGCCTTAATACAAACCAAGCAAGTTCGCGTAAATGGCGCACAACCAGAGCTGGGCACAAAAATAGGTGAGGGCGATAAGGTCACTATAAACGGCCAACTTATTTCACCTGTAGCCACAAATAAAAGTGACCGCGTGTATCTTGCTTACCATAAACCAGTTGGCATTACCTGTACGACTGAGCGCAAAATAAGCGGCAACATTATAGATGCGATTGGCTACAAACAGCGTATCTTCCCCATTGGTCGCCTTGACAAACCTTCAGAAGGATTAATTTTATTGACCAACGACGGTGACATCGTCAACAAGATTTTGCGCGCTGAAAATGCCCATGAAAAGCTATATCGCGTTACCGTAGATAGGCCCATTACGCCTGCATTTATTGAGCTGATGGGAAAAGGTGTACCTATACTCGATACCGTTACATTGCCATGTGAGCTCAAGCAGATAGGCAAGCATAGCTTTGAAATTGTATTAAAGCAGGGTTTAAATCGTCAAATTCGTAGAATGTGCGAGTATTTGAATTACAGCGTAAGCAATTTAGTCAGGAAACGCATTATGCACATAGATTTAAAAGGCCTCAGTGTGGGGCAATACAGACATTTAAGTGAACAAGAAATGCTCATAATGAACGTTGCATTAACCGAGTCAATGAAAACCGATTCAACAAAAATAGCAAGCCACTTACCGCCAGCCTCCGCACTATGACCACAGCAGTTATAGATAATAGCTTTTTCAAAGAGTTTAAAGTCCTTGCCTCCTTGGCTTGGCCTTTACTCATCGCCCAAGTTACGCAAACTCTCATGGGCGTGTCTGACACCATAATGGCGGGGCGCTATAATTCAGTCGACATGGCGGCTGTGGCCATTGGCTTTGGCATGAGTTTGCCGGTGCTCATTTTTATGCAGGGAATAACCTTGGGGCTTTCGCCTATTATTTCTCGCTACGACGGCGCTAAAAACACGGCTGACGTGGCCAACGCTGTGCAGCAAATGCTGTATATATCGTTGGGGATGTCGGTATTTGTACTGCTGCTGCTGTTGGCTATTCCAGGTGCCGTAGGGGCAATTGATATGACGCCGGAACTCGCACAAAAAACAGGTGATTATTTATTTTACGTCTTGCTGTCGGCGCCTGCCTTTGGCATTTATCAAACCTTACGCAATTACTGCGAAGGTTTGTCTATAACGGTGCCGACCATGATGATAATGGCCACCGGTTTACTAGTGAATATTCCGGTTAACTATATTTTTATCAATGGCTTATTTGGTATGCCTGAAATGGGCGGCGCAGGCTGCGGCTTAGCGACGATGCTGGTATTTTACACCATGGCGCTGGCCACATTTGCATACACTTTTTACGCCACAAAGCTAAAAAAATACAAGCTGTATGAGCGCTTTTTACCCATTTCAAAGCCTGACATAGATTATATGTTGCGCTTAGGTTTACCTATTGCCTTTACCCTATTGTTTGAAGTTGCGCTATTTGCGGTGGTTGCCGTAATGCTAGCACCTTTAGGTGCCCTTACTGTGGCGGCTCACCAGATAGCCCTTAATGTGTCTTCATTAATATTCATGTTGCCGTTAAGTATTGGCTTGGCACTGGCTATTCGGATTGGTTTTTTAATTGGTGAAGGTCGACACAACCACACTAAAAAAGCCTATTGGGCGGCTATGCTATTGGCCGTGAGCATGGTGGTGTTTACCGCCTCCACTATACTGCTGTTTAATGATCAAATCGCCAGTATTTATAGTGGTGAAAAGGCGGTAATTACAGCAGCGGCCAGCTTGCTTATTTTGGCTGCTTTGTTTCAGTTTTCAGACGCTATTCAAGTCGTTTCAGCGAATGCGCTGCGTGGATATAAAGACACAAAAGCAATGCTGATTATTAGTTTTATTTCCTACTGGCTGGTAGGTTTTCCCGTAGGTGTGATGCTAGGATTAACCGATATGTTAGTGCCTAGAATGGCAGCCGCGGGATTTTGGATTGGCTTTATTACGGGTTTAAGTGTGGCAGCAGTGCTGTTATTTATGCGTGTCAAAGTGATACAAAAAAGGATTATAGACGACAGTTTAGTGAGAACATGATGAAAAAACTGCGTTTATTGCAGGTGCCAATCGCGGCATCGGGCGTGCTAGCGAGACAGCATTTGCAAGAAATAGTTTCGATATAGTTATTAGCAGTTGTGAGTATCATCTGCGCACTATTAATGCCCAGCCATTTGCTAATGAAATGGGTATTGCTAATTTAACATAAATTCATTTAGCGAATTAAAACAAGCGTTTTGGTCATACTCAGGTATAAATTTAAAACAATAATTGGCTTTATTGCTTGAATAACGCTATCTTCGGCTCTCCAAAAACTAAAAGGAATAACCATAATGTTATCAAAAAACAAACTATTGATCGCTTTATTTGCATCAACCATTGTTCTAGCTGCTTGCTCTGAGCCTCAAGAAGAGTCTGCTGAAGACGTTAAACAGGATGCTATGGAAATGGCTGCTGATGCTCAAGAAGAATCAACAGATATGCTCAATGACGCAACAGACGGCGTAAATAATCTTAAAGGCGAAGCGACCGAAGCATATGACGATGCCAAAGACAAAGCTGAAGACATGTACGGCGACGCTAAAGAAAGCACTGACGAAATGAAAGAAGAGACAGCTGAGAAAATGAAAGAAGCATGTATTGCGACTAAAGAAAGCCTTGGCCAAAGCACTGAAGATTGTTAATTAATAGTATTTTAGACGTGTTTTAATGTACGCCTAGTGTTATGAATTGATAAAAAAAGACAAAAGCTCTCATTTCTTTTGTTCTTTTTTTGTTTATTACGGCGATATTCACTTAATAATAAATGTAGCCCTGTGGCTAGCGATTCATATTGAAACGTATCGTCACTTAACACTTTCGAACTCTTCTCAATATTGCAAGTGGTAACAGGCATATAATCCACCATGCTAGACTCCCCCCACCCGAGCTTGGATCAGATCCCGCGATTTGATTTAAACTGACCGTTATGGTTTGCTCAACAGCGGTAATGCCATCACTCACCGAAACAACATAGCTTACATTGTTGCCGACTATAGGTGTTGTCAGATTAACGCTTGTACCGGTCACATCTCGGCCGTTTATCTGAATAAAAAGCGTATCGTTTTCAGGATCATTTGCAACAACGCTTATCGTGATTGATCTGCCGCCAATGGCGCTTACGGGAGCATTAACTGAGGAAATAATGGGTGAAGCATTGTTAACAACATTAATTACAATAGCGCCGGTACTTGAATTTCCATTGGTATCAGTAGCCGTGACGGTATACCTTAGCTGAGTGTCAGACTCAATCGCAGGCGCTAGCAAAGTATAACTATCTGCCAAGGTTGTAATACTCACAGCAGGCCCTGCTGTTTGCAGAAAACTTACTATTATATCGTCACTATTAGGTTCTGTAATCGACAGAGGTATGTTTAAGATCTGGGTTTCAGTTACGGTTAAGTTTGCAGTGTCGTTTCCATCAAAGCTCAGGATAGGCGCGCCTTCAACTTGAACAGAGGTAAAATTTTCGCTAGTTTCAGCATCAGCGAAAGAAGAAGAAATCAGTTCACTTTTCATATTTATTATTATTGGGCCAGCAAACACGCCCTGCAGCGCTTCAATAGTGAAGTCCAAGGTGCTGTTTGATGAAGATCCTGCTGGCTTGTTAACACGCCACTCAATTTCATTGTTTATCAATTGACCGCTGTTAGTCGTAGAAAAATTGACAATTTTAACGCCTACCGGAATCGGTAATGTAATACGATAGTCGCGTGCTTCATTGCTCGGGTTTGCCTCAACCGTTACGTTTAATGACGTTCTTTCACCAGCCCGTAAGCGTGTTGCAATACCGTCTATAAATACATCGTTATCTACACGGGTAATATCTATGTTTAACAGTCCGATATCCTCTTCATCAACACTTGTGCCCATGCCAACAGCGCCATAGTAATCCTCACCGCTTTTTGACTGAGGTAAATCATAAATAATGCGTAAATCAAACGGCATATCTGATTCCAATCTACTAGGCGCGTCTACGTTAAGGCTACTCCCGGCTACTTCGTTAGTAACTATTGCGTAACGCATCTCAAAAGTGTCTGGGCTATCGCCCGAGGGTGAATAATTTTGAACCACAATAAAATAAGTGCCTGCTTTGGGATAGTTTATATGTATTTCGTCTAAAGAATTTGTAGTGACACTGCGCGCAATTTCCTCAATAAGTGAAGGTGTACCGTCGTCGTTGCCATCAAATAGCACAAATAAGTCTATATCTCGTGAGCTGGTTTTTTTAATTCGCGTCACCAAGCGTTTAGCACCTTCCATAACCCTTACTTGGGTTATATTTACGCCTTCATTTACATTGTCTAAGTAACTACTTGTATCACTATCTGCGCCAATAGTGGATTTGACTGAATTGGCTTTAACAGGCTTATACGCTTTAAGTTCGAAATTCTCAATACTGATAGCGTCTATATCTTTTATTAAGAAGGAGTCGTTGCTGCGCCTAGCACTTATGTCGATGCTAAGAGGAAAGTTACCGATAGATGACAATATACTCACCGGCAATGATACATCAGGTAAACCGGGCGAAGTAAATCTTGCCAGTGCAAACGAGTAGTCAGTTTTTGAAGCCTGTAGACTATTAATGCTAAATGATACCCTTTGTGATTGGCCGGTTAACAGGGTAAAGCGAGAGGGTGTGGCCTCAACCCTAAGGGCAGGTGAAATAACTACTTGTTCATAGTCAAACGCAGCGTCTGTTGTCGCGGTAAACGTGCGCGACCATGTGCAAATACCAGCACATCGATTGTCGGTTATTGAGGGTAGGTTAAGGCTTCTAGGTTCACCCAATCTATCAGGATCTGCATCTGCATAGTTAGCGGACGTTTCGCTCATAATAAAGGGACTCGCAATCGCTTTGTCTACTTGTACTCTACCAGAGCCCATATCGAAAAAGTCAGCGTAAATGGTGCGTGTAGACGTTTCGTCATCTTTTTTAACGCTAGTAATGGCGGTTAAGGCCATTGCCGATCTTATTTCATCTGGTCCCCAGTTTGGTTTAGCGGACTTAATTAAAGCAGCACTGCCGGCAACATGCGGACTAGACATAGACGTACCGTCTATTGTTGCAAAGTTACTTGCGGCGGGCTCTTGCCCATCATGACCGAGCTGTTCGTCGGCGTAGGCGGCAAAAATACGGCTGCCTGGCGCGGTTATGGTGGGTACCAAAGTGCTGATGCTTTTATTTGGTCCGCGAGAAGAATAATTAGCCATCACATCTACTCGACTAGTATCAATGACTTGAGATGGCACCCCAGCGCTTATACTAGCGCTATGATTTCGACCTGATCTAAGCCAGTCTTTTAAGCTATTGCCGTTGTTGGCGTTAAGATGAATGCCGGGTATTACGTATTGGTCACTGGCTAAAAAGGTTTCGCCGCCGTCTAGATTTACTAATACATAGCCGCCTGCGCCGCCATCGCGCACGTGCATGGCTTTTTGAATACGTGCGATATTGCCCCTGTCACAGACCACTATTTGACCATTAAAAGTACCGTTTGGGAAAGGCTCTAAACACTGCGCCGGATCGCCGCCCGGGTCGTTAGGATTAATAAAGCTTCCTGCATAAACAATGGCGGCAGTTAATGATCCTGTGTTACTTTGCCCTGACATTGCATTTAGTGTACTTGATCCACCGCTAAACGACCCTAACTGTTTGATAAATAAGTTTTCACGACCGTGTTCACTGGCCGCCACACTGGTATACCATGGTGCTGTCTTTTCTGAACTAAGTGTTTCTGGGCCATCGTTGCCAGCAGATACCGCCACAAATATACCGGCATTTCGGGCTGACAATAAAGCCTGTTCCACCGGATCAAGCCAAGGGTTATTACCGCCACTTATTGAAAAGTTAATCACATCTACTTTGTCTTTAATGGCGTCGTCTATCGCCTTTAAAATAGCACTGCCTTTGCAATCGCCGTAAAAATCGCCGGCTTCTTTGGTGCCGCCGTAGCATACTTGATACGAAATGATATTAGCGCGCGGGGCAACCCCTGACACTTGAGCAAAGATAAAACCGGTGGGCGTGCCTGAGCTGCGCTCTTCACCTTCACTAGGGGTCACTTCATCAACGTTAAACAATATGTTGCCTGCGGCAATGGACGCCACATGACTGCCATGACCGCCGTAATCTTCACCGTTTCGCGGTAAGTTAGGCGGAAAAATACTGGTGTCGCTATAGTCGTTGGTGATGTCAGTGTAGCTGTAAACCCCAATAAGTTTGTTGTTACATAGTTCGGGAAAATTTCGGGCGCAATCGCCTAAATAATTGCCGTTGCCGCGAGGGTTAGTATGAATATATCCGTCGCCTGCTACTTCGGCAAATGATGGATGGTCGGTATTTATGCCTGAATCGATAATACCAATAACAATTCCTTCGCCAGACGTTTGCCCAACACCAGGAAATGCGGTGCCATCCCATACTTTTGGTGCGCCAATAAGCATTGGGCCGCGGTCGGCGTTAAGTTTTCTGATTTGCTCTCTTTGAATGTTCTTAACGTGCTTCAGCTCAGATAAACGTTGGGCTTGGGCCTGAGTTAGGCGCACGGCCAAGCCGTTAATGCCATACTGGTAGCGTGCCAGTGGTTTAATAGTAAATAGTTGCGCTGCGCTTTGGTCCAAAAAACCTTGTTGCTGATGCAAAATTTTAGCCATTTGCTTGCTCACTGCATCGTTTTGTGAAGAGCTAGCGTTTCGTTGTTTATTGACGCGGTTGGTTTGCTGCTTTTGTGAGCTCATTTGAGAAAGCGCTCGCGGCTCTTGTGCCACGGCTGGTTCACTTAATTGAATAATATAGGTGTACAGCGTATCTTTGGATAAATCAGGCTCATAAATAAATTGTTTACGCCTCAGCCCTAAATCTTTGCTTATATTGGAACTGCTTTTTACAACCCGCATGGGCGTCTGTAAAGTAACGTGAGCATTTTTCATTGCCAACAAAGCTTGGCTATTAAGCGCATAAGAATTTGTTATCTTGTTACTCGCGCTGGCAAAAGACGCAGCGCATATGACAATGCATACGCTAACAATAATTACTCTATGAAAATACATTCATTTCCTCTGATATTTATTTGATATCGAATACGGACTCTACCAGATGAACCTGTTTGGGTCTTGTAGCAATAAGAACCTAATGCGTCATTAAAGGTTTGGATTATTTTCTACAAATCTATTGGAAGCGTAAATCTGGACGAATGAACATTATATATCGGTTATCTGCTTTGAGAGTGTAGTTTGCATTAATAGTTTTTAATTATATGTAGTAAAATATAAACATAATTTTTACAAATAGGATACGTATCCTAGTATTGGCGTAAAACTATGAATTAGCTCACACTTAAAATTTGTCATTCCTATGATTTAGCAATACAGATAAACTCAAGCTTTATTAGTATAGAGGTACAAAAGCGTCAAAATAAGACCCTTAGCGTTTGTTTATAAAAGTGCTTAATTTATCAGCAAAAGTTTATATTTCATAAGGTAACGGTGTTAACAATGCAAGAGAGAAATCATTTACACGGCATTAAGCTAATATTTGAAGTAGACATTATTAAGAATGGCTTACTTGAAATACCTATGCTGCAATTGTTAGACGAGCATGGTGAAGAAAAAAACAATCAGCAGTCCCCCAAATTGAGTAAAGAAGAAGCGCTTAAAATATATAAGAGTATGTCTTTTACGCGTTTATTAGACGATCGCATGATTGGTGCTCAGCGCCAAGGCAGAATTAGCTTTTACTTGGCCTGTAGAGGAGAGGAGGCCGCAATAGTCGCTTCTGCTGCCGCGTTAAGCAGCGACGATATGATCATGTCGCAGTATCGCGAACAGGGTGCACTTGTGTACCGCGGCTATACTACTGATCAGTTTATGAATCAGATGTTCAGTAATCATCTTGACCCAAATAAAGGCCGTCAAATGCCGATTCACTATGGCGACAAAGCGCTAAATTTTATGACGATATCGTCACCGCTTGGGACCCAAATACCGCAAGCTGCAGGCTACGCATATGGCCAAAAAATGGCCGGTGCACCTGCCGTAACTATTTGTTACTTTGGTGAAGGCGCTGCCTCCGAGGGCGATTTTCATGCAGGGCTAAATATGGCCGCCGTGCTCAAATGCCCCACTATTTTCTTTTGTCGTAATAACGGTTATGCCATTTCAACGCCCTCACAAGAGCAGTTTGTGGGCGACGGTATTGCCGCTAGAGGAGTAGGCTACGGCGTACCCACCATCAGAGTAGACGGTAACGACGTGCTGGCTGTTTATGCCGCTACGCAAACCGCGCGTAAACTAGCTTTAGCCGAAAATACCCCTGTGCTAATTGAAGCTATGACCTATCGCCTTGCTGCGCACAGTACCTCAGATGATCCCAGTGGCTATAGAAGTAAAGATGAAGAAGTTAAATGGCAGTTAAAAGATCCGCTGCTGCGTTTTGCACGCTATTTAGATTCGAAAGGCTGGTTTGATGAAAAAGAGATGGATGCATACCTAGATAAAAGTCGTGAAGACATACTGGCAGCGTTAAAACGCGCTGAAAAAGTGCCGGTAAACCCGCTCAAAGATATCATAGAGGATGTGTATGATACTCCGCCATGGCATCTCAAAAAGCAGTTGTCAGAGTTAGAAAGCCATATTGCCAAGTATCCACAAGATTATCCAAAAACGGCAGGGAGATAAGACCATGGCAAAGATGAATCTACTACAGGCTATTAACAACGCACTTGTTACCACCATGGAAGCCGATGAGAAAGTCATGGTGTTTGGAGAAGATGTAGGCCATTTTGGGGGCGTTTTCAGAGCCACTTCAAACTTGCAGGAAAAGTTTGGCAAGTCACGCTGCTTTAATACACCCCTCAGTGAACAGGGTATTATTGGTTTTGCCAACGGCTTAGCCTCGCAGGGCTCAGTTCCTGTAGCTGAAATCCAATTTAGTGACTACATTTTTCCTGCATTTGACCAAATTGTGAATGAAACGTCTAAATGGCGCTATCGCTCTGGCGGTCAATTTAGCTGCGGTACCTTAACTATTCGCACCCCTTACGGCGGCGGTATTGCAGGAGGTCTTTATCACTCGCAGTCACCTGAAGCTTTTTTTGCCCATATTCCGGGTATGAAAGTAGTAATTCCACGTAACCCTAAACAAGCAAAAGGCTTGTTAATTGCCAGTATTCGTGACGACAACCCGGTGCTTTTCATGGAGCCTAAAAAGATTTACCGCGCGTCGGTAGGGGATGTGCCCGAGAACGACTATGAGTTACCCTTAGGCAAAGCCGATATTGTAGCGACCGGAACTGACATTACCTTATTAGCATGGGGTGCCCAGGTAGAAGTCCTTGAAAAAGCAGCTGAAATGGCTAAAAAAGATGGTATTTCGTGTGAAATTATAGATCTGCAGAGTATTTTGCCCTGGGATGCTGAGACTATTTTTCAGTCGGTGTATAAAACGGGCAGATTACTCATTAATCATGAAGCGCCCTTAACTGGCGGTTTTGCCAGTGAAATAGCTGCCACTGTTCAGCAAGAATGTTTTTTATATTTAGAGGCGCCAATTGCGCGTGTTTGTGGTCTTGATACGCCTTATCCCTTAGCGCATGAAAAAGAATACATGCCTGATCACTTAAAAACGTACGAAGCAATAAAGCGCACACTAGATTACTGAGGTTTTACGCACATGAACGATTTTATATTACCCGATATTGGCGAAGGCATTGTTGAGTGTGAGTTGCTTAAATGGCTAGTGGCCGAAGGCGACACCGTGGTTGAAGATCAGCCTATAGCTGAGCTTATGACCGACAAAGCAACGGTCGAAATACCCGCTATGCACAACGGTATAGTCAGCAAGCTTTATTATAAAGAAGGCGATATTGCTCGGGTGCATGAGCCTTTGTTTGCGATGCAGTCATCAAGCGATGAGCGCGCTGAAACAGTCGAACTTAGCCCTGAAAGTGAAGCGCAGCCAATTAAAGCTACAGCTTCTGGCTCAGCGCAAATTGAGTCATTCATATTACCTGATATTGGGGAAGGTATTGTTGAATGCGAGATTATGCAATGGTTGGTCAGTGAAGGCGATGTGGTGAGTGAAGACCAGGCAGTGGTAGAAGTAATGACAGACAAAGCCGTGGTTGAGATACCAGCTAAATACAACGGTAAAATAGTTAAGCTACACTATGCAAAAGGTGATACTGCCGGTGTTCATACGCCTTTATTTGACCAAGAGATAGACAGCGGAGCACAAGACTTAACTAATACCAGCAACACTTCTGCGTCTACAGCAGAGCCGGCGTTACACCATTCGCTGAAGCAGCCCGCTGTAAGCTCTATTGCAGGCATCGCAAGTGATACAAATAAGCATCAGCAGGGCGAAAAATACGAGCCGCCTGTACAAGTCAGCCGCGCGATTGCAAGTCCGGCAGTAAGACGCTTAGCCAAAGAAAATGAAATTTCTTTGAGTGATATAAAGCCAACGGGTCACAAAGGTAGAGTGTTAAAACAAGATGTTATGCAGGCACTTTCTAGCCATAAAGAGCATTCGCAAGCGTCGCAAAATACTCAAACCGCGCCAAACTCAGCGCAAACTTCAGGTATTGAAAAAGCTTCATCAAACGATGACAGGATAGAAAGCATTAAAGGTATTCGCGCCACCATGGGCAAGCAAATGATGGCCAGTGTTAGCACTATTCCGCATTTTTCGGTGTCGGATGAACTGTGCATGGATAAGCTAATTGCCTTGCGTAATGATCTCAAACCTGTATTTGAAGCTGAATCGGTAAAGCTGAGCTTTTTACCTTTCTTTATTAAAGCACTGTCGCTGGCTATGAAGACATACCCGGTATTAAACAGCCGGCTGAATGAGGCAGGCACGCTGCTCACCTATTTAAGCGCACATAATATTGGCATTGCGGTTGATTCAAAAATAGGTTTGCTGGTACCCAATATTAAAAACGTTGAAACCCTATCACTGTTTGATATTGCGCAGCAGTTAAACGGAATTATTGAGCGGGCTCGCTTAGGTAAGCTCAGCAATGCCGAACTTTCGAATGGATCTATTAGCCTGTCAAACATTGGGGCCATTGGGGGTATTACCGCTACGCCGGTTATTAACAAACCCGACGTCGCAATAGTGGCCTTGGGTAAAACACAGAAACTGCCTCGCTTTACGCCCATCGGTGATGTTTTTGCTAGTAACATTATGATGGTAAACTGGTCGGGAGATCATCGCGTGATTGATGGCGCCACAATGGTGAAATTTAATAACTTATGGATGGATTATCTCTGCCATCCTGAAAAAATGTTAGTACACTTGCGCTAATATATTAGATAACTGACCGCCATATTATAGGAGTCTCTCATTGCTAAGTTACCAACACGCATTTCATGCCGGTAATCACGCTGACGTTTTAAAACACGTAACCCTATGCGCCCTTATTAGAGCGCTCAGCGTTAAAACAAAACCTTTTTTTTCCTGGATACTCACGCTGGCAATGGCTGCTATGATATTCAAGAACAAGGCCATCACGATGAAGTAGCGGCGCGTTTTTTACAAGAAACGTCCCAAACACCGGCGATTATTGTTGATTACATGCGCCTTATTAAGCCCTATATGGCTAAACTTAGTTACCCAGGCTCACCCCTTGTTGCTTGGGAAATGCTTGGCTTATTAGCACAAGAAAAAGGTGCAGATCAAAACACCTTTGCGCATGTCAATATGCATATTAGTGAGCTTCATCCAAGTGCTTATAGTGATCTTAAACAATGGACAAGTCATAGCGAATTTCATTGTCACCATCGAGATGGCTTTGAGCTGCTAAATGCGCTAACGCCGCCTAAGCCAAATAGAGGCTTAGTGTTAATTGACCCGCCTTATGAACAAGTAGTTGAATATGAACAGGTTGTTGAATCGATAAGCAAAGCCCTGAGTAAGTGGCAAAATGGCATATATGCCATATGGTATCCGCTATTATCGCAGCAGCGAATAGACAGAGTCAGCGGCGCTACAGTAGACACGCCAAAACATGGTTTAAGTGAAAAAATGCTGCTCGCTTTCACTGAACTTGCCGCTCAGCATAAAATAGGCTTGCTAGACATTCAGTTTGCACATCAAACACCTAGCGAAAATGTGGGCATGTACGGCTCGGGAATGGTGGTGTTTAACCCGCCTTGGCACTTTGATTCTACGTTAAAATCAGCACTTGAGTATTTAAAAACGTTAGCTCATGCTGGTGCTAGTGACCTTTCTAAAGTGTCAATGCTAGTAGATCCTCCCTAGTGATGATAATGCTGTTATTACCCCATATACACAATAAACTGTGCGTTTTGCAGACTGAAGTTTGTATTATGGTAGACACAAGGGACTTACAAAATGAAAGAGCTAACGCTTAAACATTTTTATATACCAGATGATCAGTCGGTATATTTGCTGTCACATAAAGATGCCAAAAAATTAAAAAACTGGTTTGCTCTATGCGAGAAACAGCTTGAAAGGCTTGGCTATTTTAACGTTGAATTAATTGGCAAAGGTGCATTTGGTTTTGCCTTTGCTGGAAAATCTGCACTAGGAGAAGAGCGCGTATTCAAATTTTCGAAGGTAACGCTGCCTCAACACGTGCAAGACAGATTCGAAGAAGAAGCTTACATGCAGGGCTTGCTGCTTCACCCTAACATTCCCAAAGTCATCGCTTTTCAAAAAATTAAACGCCAGTCTATTTTAGCCATGAAGCGTGCGCCTGGTGAAGATTTAGAACAGTTTTCGCTAAAATACGGCCCCCTACCTATTACTACTTTGCTTAGTATTTTAGTCTCTTTGTGTGACGTATTAATGAGTTTACGCGGTTTTTTTGAAAACGGGGTGAGTAGACCAATTGTGCATGGCGATGTGAAACCCTCTAATGTGGTGTGGGATGACAGCACCGACACCTTAATGCTGATTGATTGGGGTTCTTCTGTATTTGCTCAACTTGATAATCAAGGGCAACATATTGGCAACAATGTCATGGATTTAATGTCCAGCGACATACAACAAACCAACGCCCGACTTGGCGACGTATATTTTATTGGCGATGATCAGTTAAGTGGCAAAATGTCGTCACCTCGCTTCGATGAACAAGGCTTAGCCTCGACCATCTATGCTTTAGCGTCGGGCCAGTCGTCGCGCTTCGGCTGTCATGTAATTAAGCCTTCATCCTTAGGTTTACCTCAAGCTTTAGCACAGTGTTTAGAAGCGCTGTTAAGCGATGACCACGCTACTCGATTGCGCGGCGGCGATTACTTGTTTAAAAATTATCATCACTTTAAGCGTATTGTGGTAAAAGATGTGGTGGACGACAGTATTTGTTCATTGCCAACGTGGATAAGTAAAATAACTAAAGATATTGAAACCGTTGTATACAGTTCCAGAAAGTCGTTTTTGCGAGATCAAGAGGGCTTTGACAAGGCCAATTTAAATTATATCAACGATGCCCAATTTGACCGTTATTATAAAAACTTTCTGCAAGGCATGGGCGAAACTGAAAAAGCGTTTATTTCGGCCGTGAGTCGTTTGGGAAAATACCCAGTGGTAGGAGGCCTAGCCATTCGCTGGCAAAAAGACGGTATGTACGTAGACTCGTCGTTAAAATTATATAACCCCAGCATGCAATATTCATTCGATAGAAGTGTCGACAACATGATAAATCTAGCGCGAGCTATTGACGGAAAAGGCGTGTTTAAATCGTGCATGTTTAACGCAAAAAACACGCTGCACGTTGAGCGCCGAAATGAAAGCGCTAACTTTATTCCAAAGCAAAACATGCTAATAGGGTATGAAGTCAGCAAAGTGTCGGTTGCAGAAGATCAATCCCGTATGCATTCTTATTTTGAAGACGGCGAAGACCCTGATGAGCTTTTAAAATTGCCCGAACCTTTACTGGAAAGACTACGCTTGCTCAATAATATCCATCATACTGGCTGCATCATATTTGAGGCACTGCCTAAGCATCTTAAAGTTCACAGTTACGTAACGCTCTTAGACCATTCTAAAGAAGAAGCTTTTAAAAAACTGCTGAATGACATTATTACGTTTATTCCGACCATTGAAGGCTTAGGGATATCGGGTTTTATGAAATTACCTTATAAAGACACGCGTTTTTTTAAATTGCAGCGAGCGTTACCCACCCGTTTTTATCCCAGAAACCCTTACGTTCCCTAGCGCAAGGGCGCGTGTGTTTGTATTATCTTTCACGTAAAGCGATTAGGAATACGTGTGATGAGCTGGATGTTTTGTAGTCAATAATTATTCAACCAAACTTTGTCGCCTAACTGGTCCCACTAATAGTTCATTTAAGCGTCTTTTATTTGCGTCTATGAGTGGGTGTTTCTAGAGGGTCGTTCTACACCGCCCATAAAAAATATAATAAAGGCTAAGCATGTTTTTAAAAGCGTGTAGGGCTGTATAATAGCTATTTATAAGTGTGTCTTTAATCACTATACTTGGTCGCAAACATGCACTTTTACCCTTGATAATTGGAGATCACATGAGCGATGCACGTTTACAGTCATTATTTGAGTTAACAGCACTCGAAAAAGGTTTATATGAAGGTAAAAGTTGGGATTTGGGATTTCCAGCATTATATGGTGGTCAAGTATTAGGGCAATCGGTTATAGCGGCCTACAGAAGCTTGCCCGATGACAGGCGCATTCATTCCTTTCACAGTTATTTTTTATTGCCCGGAGACGCGACCAAGCCGGTTACATATGAAGTTGAGACAGTGCGTGATGGCAGAAGTTTTTCAGCCAGGCGCGTAAAAGCGATTCAAAACAAGCGCACTATCTTTTATATGACCGCGTCGTTTCAAAAGGTAGAAGAGGGCTTAAGTCATCAGTTTAGTGTAATGCCTGATGTTCCCAAGCCTGAATCGGTTGAAAAAGATATTAAATTTCATGAGGTGAATTTTAGTAAATTATCGAAAAAAATGAAAGAAGCCTTGCCGTTTCATCGACCCGTAGATATTCGCACCATTAATGCTTCGCATATGTTTGACACTGTAAAACGTGAGCCTAAACGACAGCTTTGGTTTAAAGGCAGGGATGAAACATCTAACGATGTAGGGTTGAATCAGGCTTCACTTGCATATGCGTCAGACTTTCAATTTTTAAGCACGGCGCTTGGTGCACACGGCTTGGCTATTCAAGATAAGAACTTGCGCTTAGCGACTATTGATCACGCTATGTGGTTTCATCATTCGTTTCGATTTGACGATTGGTTAATGTACGATATGGAAAGCCCCTTTAGCGGCAATGGACGCGCGCTGGTTCAGGGCAAAATTTATAACAAAGAAGGTTTATTGGTTGCTTCGTCTGTGCAAGAAGGTTTGTTGAGACTGGCTAAAACAGAGTAATAAATTATATGTTGTTCAGCTGTACATGCTGATTTTTAAAGCATGCAGGATAGGGTAAACCTAATTAAAAAGGCCTGGAACAAACGTTCCAGGCTTAGGGGGTGGCTCATTTAAGAGCCTTGCGCTAACTTGTACTAACTACAACAACGGGAGGCTTCCACAAAAGCCTCTTTTAATATCAAACTTTTAACATCAAACTTTGTACTGCATACTTTCTTACCGCATATTTCCTAGCATAATATAATACATAGGAGCAATGCGTGTAATCATTAACTTAATTATACTATACCGTATTTGTGAGTTAAAGATAAAGTGCTTTTTAGTATAAATAGATCCCAGGCTTGTATTTGATGGTACTATTTTTCGAGTATGCTTATATGCTAAGCCAAAATGTCGCAATTAAAGCCTTTGGCTGGCATACATTAAGTGTTTCACTATGACTAAAATTCTTAAAACATAATAAAAGAGGGCAGTTATGCTGCACAAAATCTGGCTGGCTTTTATTGTCAGTTCCTTCATTGCCACATGTATCAAGGTGGTTGTTACTGGTGACATGGGCAGCTTTGAACAAGTCATGACCGCCGTTACCAGCATGGCACGCACCAGTGTTGATATAGCCCTTGGCCTTATAGGCTTACTGGCTTTTTGGTTAGGCATATTTAAAGTAGCCGAAAACTCAGGCTTAATCGCTAAATTTTCAAGACTGTTGGCCCCGCTGCTGTGCCGTATAATGCCTGATATACCAAGAGATCATCCTGCGCTTGGCAGTATTACCATGAATATGTCGGCAAATATTCTTGGCCTTGACAACGCAGCAACGCCTTTTGGCATAAAAGCCATGCAGGATATGCAGACCTTATCCCCGGTAAAAGATACGCTTACAAATTCCCAAATATTATTTTTAGTGTTAAACACCTCGTCTGTGACCTTATTTCCTATTGCCGTATTTTTGTATCGAGCAGAGCAAGGCGCAGCTCAGCCAACCGATGTGTTTATTCCTATTCTGCTGGCCACTAGCGCATCCACTTTAGTGGGTTTGATAGTCACCTGCGCAGTGCAAAAAGTAAATTTATTTAACCGCGTGGTGCTAATTTACTTAGTCGGTGCCTTTAGTTTGTTAGCGGCAGTTATGCTTTACTTTTCAAGGTTAGCCGCTGATCAGCTAGCCAGTCAATCGAGTTTAATTGCCAACTTTGCACTAATGACCTTCATTGTTGCCGTCTTAGTGATTGGCTGGCGTAAAGGCCAAGACACCTACGAACAATTCGTTGAAGGTGCTAAGCAAGGTTTTGACGTGGCGGTGTCAATTATTCCTTTCTTATTGGCGATGCTATTCGCTATTGGAATGCTACGGGCCAGCGGAGTTATGGAGTTTGTCACTGATCAAGTGGCTTTCTTGGTTGCCTTAGTAGGACTAGACACCCGCTTTGTAGATGCGCTACCTACCGCAATGATGAAACCATTAAGTGGCTCTGGTGCTCGAGCACTCATGATTGAAACGATGCAGTTTCACGGCGCTGACTCTTTTGTAGGGCGTTTAGCATCGGTTATGCAAGGCTCCACCGAAACCACCTTTTACGTACTGGCAGTTTATTTAGGCGCCGTTGGCATAAAACACAGTCGCTACGCGGTTGGCTGTTGTTTAGCGGCTGATTTTGCGGGCATCTTTGCAGCAATTATGGTGTCGTACTGGTTTTTTGGGTAAAGTATGCATGTCTGTTTACGATTACTAAGTACAATAAGTAAAGGAAGATTACATCATGCTGACCAATGTTAAAAAGTTTATGCGCAGTATCGTCATATCGCTAACATGCATTTGTATAAGCTTTGCTATTCTAGATGCATTTTGGTTAGGTTACTTTGCCACTAACTGGTATCAAACTGAAATGCAGTCGCTTATGCGAAGCCAGTTTATAACTTGGCCTTGGTTAATATTTTACTTGATATACACTAGTGTTACCTTCTTATTAGCCGTGTTGCCCAATAGAGAAAAACTATGGACCTACGCGGCCATAGACGGTGCGCTTTTAGGCCTAGCCAGCTATGGGGCATACAACCTTACAGCCTATAGCATAATAGAAGGTTTTACGCTTAAAATTATGTTGACTGATTGGGTATGGGGTACATTCTTAACCAGTTGTTGTGCGACTGCGGGATGGTTTGGTTTTCAGGCATATTGCAAAAAAAGCTGAGCCTTGGTGTGCGAGAAAGTAAGTAGTAAAGCTTGTATAAATTTATGCACAAATAATGTCGGACTATGGTGCACCACGATACACTACCGCAGAATGATATAGCTTGGTTATCCCCCTAAAATTGGACGGCCTATATTTGCCAACATGCTACATAAAGCAATAAGCGGCAGGCCAATCAGACTGTTAGGATCATCACCCTCTAGCTTTTCAAATAAGCTAATGCCTAAGCCTTCTACCTTAAAAGCACCGGCGCAGTCTAAAGGCTGTTCTCGTGTAATATAATCATTTATCTGCGCAAGGCTTAAGGGTCGAAAGTGTACATAATAGGGCACAACCGCTAATTGCTTATGCCAGCCGTCAGCGCTGTTAGGCAAAGGGGATAACACACACAAGCCCGTAAGAAAAGTAAGTTTTTGGCCACTTACCTGCATAAGCTGTTCAACCGCGCGCTCATGAGTAAGCGGTTTGCCTAAAATTTCATTCCTTTGCGTCACCGCGATTTGGTCTGACGATATAATAATATGCATGGGATGTTGCTCAGATAACACTAATGCTTTTTGTTCGCTTAACCTACTTACCATGTCATGTGGCATTTCTTTATCTATAGCTGACTCGTCAATGTTAGGCGCTGCCTGAACAAAATCTAGCCCCAATTGCGCCAGCAACTTCGCACGGTATTTTGAAGAAGAGGCAAGTAAAATAGGGCAGTGCTGGTTTTGGATAGTTGACATAAGTAAATCAAAAATAGTTGATGTGACGACTGTATTGATTGTACAACCATAATAGTTTAAATACTCAATTGTGTTCGCGTAGTACTTCAATTAAATATTTCGTAGAGTCTGAAGCAATATTAGTTTGATTTTTTTTTGCAAAAGTTTTTCCTAGTGTAATGATCGCTGCGTAACTCTAAATAGTGAGATAACAACATTAGCGTCGTTCTAGTGGTGTTAGCTTGCTGGTACTAACTATGTTTTCTTGGTTTAGATAATGTGTAGCAAGCTAAATTTGATAGGCTTAATCAGCCGTTGGTAAGCCATTTAACTTATAAACTTTTCCACCTTTCATTACCATATCGACGTTTTGCAACAAGTTAATGTAGCGCAGCACATCACCTTTAACCGCAATAATATCGGCATATTTACCGGCTGAAATAGTGCCTGTTTTATCACTCACCTTCATGAGTACCGAAGGCCAATATGTGGCAGCTCTGATAGTGTCCATTGGTGAAATATCCATTTCGTTTACCCATACCGAAAGTTCATTCCATGTACTCTGACAATGGAATTTAGTCGGTATTCCGCTGTCCGTGCCAATTAGCATTACGACACCGGTATCTTTCAACTGCTGAATTTTGCGTTTAAGTGTAGGCTTTCGCAGCGGCGTTAGCTGCATATATTCTAGCTGCCCCACATTGCCAAGAGAATCACGAATATCTTTAATCGTGCTCGGTTCTAGTCCTCTATGCCAGCACTTGTCATCTAGGCGTTCAAAATTTGAAACTGTTGTCTCATAGTTCCATAGACCTTCTACAGTCGGTGTCCAAAATAACGGTCCACCAGCAATGCGGCCTTTTGCAGTACGCTCTTTGAGCAAACGAATAACGTCTTCTGGGTATTCGGGTGCAGTCGTCAAGCCGGTATGCTCAAAATTATCAACGCCAATCTCCAGTCCACGTCTAATTTCGTCAGGTTTGTGTGCATGAGCCACCACCACTAAATTACGCTTGTGAGCTTGATCTACAATCGATTGAGCTTCCTCAATTGTCATCATGTCGTGGTCTATTAGCTTTATGATATCCACTCCAGCGTCAGCCAACTTGTTGACCTTAAGCTTTGCATCTTTTACGCCGTCAATCCCCCAACGATAATGTTCGGTACCTGGGTAAGGTTTATGCTGCAAGAATGGTCCTGATACATACAGGCGAGGGCCAGGGATTTCACCACTTTCAATTTGTTTTTTTATTAATATCGAATCTTCAAGCGGCGCGCCTAAATCACGTGCACTGGTTATACCCGCAAGGAGCAGCTGCTCGGCGCTTGCTGGCATTATTTCGCTAGCAAGTTTAGATGTATACTCTTTACGCCAGTGCACATAGTCGGCATGCCCAGTAAGCATTAAATGAGCATGGTTTTCCCACAGCCCGGGCAACACATCCATGCCTTCTGTGGATACCACTTTATAGTCGTTAGGGACCGGTAACGTGTCTATCGACCCCACTTTTAGTATTATCCCATCTTTAATTAAAATAACGCTATTGGCAAGCGGCTGATGGCCAAAACCATCTATTAGACGACCGCCTACTAAAGCGGTTTGCTGAGCATTGGCCATTGGCAAATTGACAAGGCAAAAAGTGACCATTATTGTAAAAAACACTGCAAATTTTGACATATTTAATAACCTTATATTTTTATGTGACGTTGTATTCGTTATGAACGTTTTGTTAAGGTAGCGCTATTTAGACAAAGAAAACAGGATTTATTATTTTTAGGAACCAAAGGAGTAGGTTTGTTGAATCAATATAGTGTTTATTTCTAATAGCTATTTGCGTAATCTAAGCTGAAGAGTAAATTTGCCTATAATTAAAATGTGTGTTGTGAAGTTTGACTAATTTTACTATATTGCACATCAGTTAATATATATACTATAGGGGCTTTAAACCATTTCAGGCGCTAGCTATGAAAACCAAACGAATGAAAAGCTTTGACTAACGCCACACAAATATATACCATGCGCGCGCTATGACAAATGTGAAATTACCAAAAAAACTAGATCCAAACAAAAGCGCGCAGTTGCGGTCGAAGTACGATGGCGTTTATTTGGCGCGTGAAATGTTACGATACAGCTCAGCGGTAGCGGATGCTGCGCCTGAAGTGCATGTTAAAATTGAGTTTTCAAAAGACGCGCAGAGTCTTACTTACTTTAACGGTGAAATGCGTTCGCAGGTGCAACTAATTTGTCAGCGCTGTAATGAAGTGTTTGACCACTCAGTTCACACTGAGTTTTGTTACACACCCGTGCAGGGGAGTGAGCAAACAGACCTATTACCAGACGCATACGACCCGGTACAGGTCGATGACCAAGGAGAGGTCGATTTATTTGAACTGCTTGAAGATGAATTAATTCTATCTTTGCCTTTAGTGCCCTTACATTCTCATGAGGAATGTAAGGTAAAAGCTGAAAATATGCAGTTTGGAGACATCGAACCGGGACCAGTGCGTGAAAACCCATTTGCGGTTTTAAAAGAACTTAAGCGAGACTAGGAGTAACCCATGGCGGTACAGAAAAGTAGAAGAACACGCTCTACGCGTGGAATGCGTCGTTCACATGACTCATTACCAGGCGCGACATTGTCGGTAGATGCGACCTCTGGCGAAACTCATCGTCGTCACCATGTGACAAATGATGGTTTTTACAAAGGTGAAAAAGTGACGGCAAAGTAAGCATTCAGGCTTATATTTGTGCATGTCACAATAGCAATAGATATCATGGGGGGCGATCGCGGCCCCCATGTTTTTTTATCTGCAACACACAAAATCCTTTCAAATTTTGATGCGGTAGCCGTTATTATATGTGGCGATCAAACATCTATTACATCTTTTAAATCTAGCTTAGCAGTCTATGCAAATCGCGTTACCTACGAGATATGTGCGCAAATTGTCGAGATGACCGATAATCCGGCTATGGCCATTCGGCAGAAAAAATGCTCAAGTATGCGTAAAGCCCTCGACTTGACCCAGCAAGATATTGCTAACGCCTGCGTAAGTGCTGGCAACACCGGTGCCTTAATAGCAATGGCGTACTATGTGCTCAAGACTATTCCTGGAATATCGAGACCGGCGCTGTGTACTCTACTGCCAACACAAAACCGAAAGAAAGTCCTGCTGCTAGATTTAGGCGCTTCTATTAACTATAACGCTGAGAATCTTTTTCAATATGCGCTCATGGGCTCTGTATTTATGCAGCAAACCCAGGGTATTGCATCTCCCGCAGTAGCGCTATTGAATGTAGGCGAAGAAGATACAAAGGGCAACAGCCTCGTTAAACATGCCAACAGCTTAATAAAAGAATGCGGTGCAATAAACTATGTGGGTTATGTTGAAGGTGATGATATATTTGCCGGTGAAACCGACGTGGTGGTAACTGACGGATTTACCGGTAATGTAGCGCTTAAAGCGAGTGAAGGCATAGCTAAATTCTTAGTTGAAGAAATTAAAACGCTGACGAAAGAAACCTTAATTGCGCGTATTCTAAGCAAACTTGCGCTGCCACTTATCAAAAGCTTGTTTCAACGTATGAACCCCGACCAGTATAACGGAGCCAGTCTGTTAGGATTGCAGTCTACCGTTATAAAAAGTCACGGAAATGCGTCTACGGAGGCCTGCTACTACGCTATTGTGCAAGCAATTAATGAAGCTCAGCAAGCAGTTCCTGATAAAATAAAAACGAAAATAGAACAAGAGTTAATGGAGCACTAGTAAATATGTATTCCCGAATAATTGGCACGGGTAGCTATTTTCCTAAAGACGTACGCAGCAATGCCGACCTAGAAATTATGATTGATACGTCCGATAAATGGATAACTGACCGCACCGGCATTAAAGAAAGACGACTTATAGGTGCAGATGAAACCGTCGCTACAATGGGAGCACAAGCGTCATTGAAGGCGCTTGAAGCCGCGCAATTGCTGCCTAGTGATATAGATATGATTGTTTGTGCAACTACTAGCGGGCGTTACGCGTTACCTAGTTCAGCCTGCGAAATTCAAAAAATTCTCAAAGTAGACAATATCCCCGCGTTCGATGTTGCCGCAGCATGTGCTGGGTACTGCTATGCGTTAAGTGTCGCCGACCAGTACATCAAAAGTGGCATGGTGAAGCGTATATTAGTAATAGGCAGTGACTGCTTGAGCCGCTTAATTGACCCTAAAGATCGTTCAATGATCATTTTATTTGGCGATGGCGCGGGTGCAACCATATTAGAAGCAAGTGAAGAAGCTGGTATATTGTCTACACATATTAATGCGGCAGGCTCGTATTCTGATTTATTGCATGTTGGCAACCCAACACGCGGCGATGAAGCCTCGGTGCATGAAAATTGGGGTGGCATGAAAGGCAATGAAGTGTTCAAAGTTGCGGTCACGAAACTAAGTGAAATAGTTGAAGAAACTTTGGCGGCCAACAACATGGCAAAATCTGATTTAGATTGGTTGGTGCCACATCAAGCCAATTTTCGGATTATAAAAGCTACCGCTAAAAAATTAGATATGTCGCTTGACCAAGTGGTGTTAACACTTGAGAAATATGGCAATACCTCAGCGGCGACCGTACCTACTGCGCTAGATATTGCCATTAGAGACGGTAGAATTAAACGTGGTCAAAACTTATTACTAGAAGCCTTTGGCGGTGGTTTTGCGTGGGCATCTGCGCTAGTGAAATATTAGCATAACAACGAAGAACGAGAACTATTAATGAGTAAAATAGCATGTGTATTTCCGGGACAGGGAAGCCAATCTGTAGGAATGCTAGCCGATTTAGCTAGCGACTTTAGTATCGTGAAATCAGTATTTGAAGAAGCGTCTGACGCTATTGGATACAACCTATTTAAAGTAACTCAGCGTGATGATGGGCAGCTTAGTCAAACTGAAATTACGCAGCCTGCATTGCTAACAGCCAGCGTTGCTTGCCTGCGGGTACTGCAGTCAGAAACAGATTTTACACCGCATTTTTATGCTGGGCACAGCTTGGGTGAATACACCGCATTGGTTGCCGCTAATGTGCTTGGTTTAAGCGCTGGTGTAAAGCTGGTGCAGGCTCGCGGGCAGTTTATGCAGCAGGCCGTAGCGCCAGGCGAGGGCGCAATGTATGCCATTATTGGCTTAGACGACAACATAATTGCTGATGTCTGTGCAAAAGTCGCTGCAGATACTAAACAAGTTGTCGCGCCCGTAAATTACAATTCTCCTGGTCAGGTCGTGATTGCCGGCACTAAAAAAGCGGCCGATGCAGCAGCGCTCGCACTCAAAGCTGCTGGCGCAAAAAAGGCATTATCACTAGCCGTAAGTGTACCTTCGCATTGCTTACTAATGAAAGGTGCAAGCATTAAACTACAGGCTTTATTAAATGCTATCGTGTTTAAACAACCTACCACGCCCATTGTGAATAATGTTGATGTTGCGGTTAACGATAATGTTGATGATATAAAAGACGCCTTAGTACGTCAGCTTTACATGCCGGTTCGCTGGTCGCAAAGTGTGACATATTTGATTGCGCAAGAGGTAAGCGAATTTGTTGAGGTAGGGCCAGGCAAAGTGCTGTCGGGCTTAATAAAACGCATCGATAAAAGTGTGACTACCCGCAATATGAATAGTGCTAAAGACTTAGTATAAGATACCTAGTGTATAAAAGAATCACAAAAGAATTATAAAGGATAAGTATGTTTGATTTAACTGGAAAGGTAGCGCTTGTAACAGGCGCAAGCCGCGGCATAGGCAAAGCAACCGCTGAGCAGCTTGCGAGTTTAGGTGCAATCGTTATTGGCACAGCAACAAGTGACTGCGGCGCTGACGCTATTTCTGCATATTTAGGCGACTCTGGCACCGGTATGCGCTTAAATGTAACCGTTGATGAAGAAGTTAGCCTCGTTATCGCTGACATTACCGCTAAATACGGCGGTATCGATTTGCTTATTAATAATGCAGGTATTACTCGCGACAATTTAATTATGCGCATGAAAGAGGATGAGTGGAACGACATCCTACAGACAAATTTAACCTCGGTGTTCAAACTCTCAAAAGCTGTCATGCGCGGTATGATGAAGAAAAAAAACGGCCGTATAGTCTCAATTGGTTCAGTAGTTGGTTCAACGGGCAACGCCGGACAGGCTAACTACGCAGCGGCAAAAGCAGCTGTTATCGGTTTTAGTAAGTCTATGGCACGTGAGATAGCCTCTAGAGGCATAACGGTTAACGTAGTTGCCCCCGGCTTTATCGATACCGATATGACGCGTGGCCTAAGTGACGAGCAAAAAACAGCTATATTTAAAGATATTCCCGCCAACAGACTGGGCGATCCAAAAGAAATCGCAGCTACAGTGGCGTTTTTATGCTCAGACGCCGCCGCTTATATAACCGGTGAGACCATTCATGTGAATGGTGGTATGCACATGAGCTAGATCAATGTATCATTAGGACTTAGCAACAAGTCCCAGTATACAGTTGATAGAATAGAATTTTTGGCCAATAATTAAAATGAATGTGGTTGTACCACACATTAATTAGCTGGTTAAGCTTGCATGGCAAGGATAAGGTCAATAAACTATCCACGCTAAATTTTTAGGTATTTAAAGGAAACCTGTAATATGAGTAATATAGAAGAACGCGTAAAGAAAATTATTATTGAGCAACTAGGCGTCAAAGAAGATGAAGTAAAGTCTGAAGCATCATTTGTAGATGACTTAGGCGCAGATTCATTAGACACAGTTGAACTAGTAATGGCGCTTGAAGAAGAGTTTGATACTGAAATTCCTGATGAGGAAGCAGAGAAAATCACGACTGTTCAGTCTGCAATCGACTACATCAACGCTCATAACGACGCGTAAGACAGTTTTCAAAAAAACGGCTCATCCTTGGGCCGTTTTTTTGTTGCTATTGTTTGTGCTTGAACTAGGAGGCTATAGTGACTAAACGTCGCGTAGTGGTTACTGGCGTTGGTATGCTTACGCCGTTAGGAAATGACGTTGATTCCACGTGGTCAAATATACTTGCTGGCAAAAGCGGTATAGATAAAGTAACGCTTTTTGATACGCAAGAATACAACACTAAAATTGCTGGAGAAGTCAAAGACTTTGATGTTGAAGCCTATATTCCCAGAAAAGAAGCTAAAAAAATGGACCGCTTTATCCAGTTAGGCGTTGCTGCAGGCATACAAGCTCTGCGAGACTCAGGTTTAACGGTATGTGATGAAAACGCGGGACGCGTTGGGATCTCGATTGGTTCAGGCATTGGCGGCCTTCCGCTTATTGAAGAAAATCACAAAAAATTACTAAGCGGTGGCCCTAAGAAAGTGTCGCCGTTTTTTGTCCCTTCTACTATTACCAATATGATATCGGGCTTTTTGTCGATAATGGAAGGTCTTAAAGGGCCTAACTTAAATGTGGTAACAGCTTGTACTACTGGTGTGCATAACATTGGTATTGCCGCGCGCACAATTGCATACAACGATGCAGACGCTATGCTAGCCGGCGGCGCAGAGGCAACTATCACACCATTAGCGTTTGCTGGTTTTGGCTCTGCAAGAGCACTTTCAACTAGCAACGACGACCCGCAGGGGGCAAGTCGCCCTTGGGATAAAGACAGAGACGGCTTTGTTATGGGTGAAGGCGCTGGTGTGGTTATGTTAGAAGAATACGAAATGGCAAAACAGCGCGGCGCCAAGATTTATGCAGAAATTGTCGGTTTCGGCATGAGTGGTGATGCATACCATATGACGTCGCCACCACCCGATGGTTCGGGTGCTGCATTAGCCATGAAGAATGCCATAAAAGACGCGCACATTAGCGAGACACTTATTGGCTACATAAACGCACATGGCACCTCAACGCCTGCTGGCGATGTGGTAGAGGTAGCGGCAATTAAAAGTGTTTTTGCTGAGCATTCAGCGAAGCTTAAAGTAAGCTCTACAAAGTCTATGATTGGGCATTTACTTGGGGCTGCAGGATCCGTTGAGGCAATATTTACAATTTTGGCGCTACGCGACCAAATGGCGCCGCCTACCATTAACCTAGATAATCCGAGTGAAGGCTGCGATTTAGATTTTGTGGCACATAAGGCATCGGCGTTTACCGCAGATTATGCTTTATGTAATTCGTTTGGTTTTGGTGGCACTAATGGTTCTTTATTGTTTGCTAGAGAGCATTCTATAAAAGAATAATAAGCCCCAAGCATTCGTTTTTTCCGCAATTATTTGCTAAATTAAGTGAAGAGATTA
The DNA here is from genome assembly GCF_001756615.1 of Glaciecola punicea. NCBI lineage: Bacteria > Pseudomonadati > Pseudomonadota > Gammaproteobacteria > Alteromonadales > Alteromonadaceae > Glaciecola > Glaciecola punicea. The sequence continues at coordinate 290,504 of NZ_LZXY01000001.1, read as the reverse complement.
ATATAATCACCTTCACTTTTTTTATGCCTTTATAATCACAATAAGTATCACCGTAAGGAATAGCCGTAATAGCTTTATATGAATATTGTCATCGCCAATTATTTATCAGAATCGCAGTTTAGTATTCGTGCATTAGACGCTAAGCAAGACTTGTTAGCAGCGCAACTGGATATTGGCAAATTCTGCGTGGCAGCAGATCAGGCTCTTTTTACCAAAGTCTGTTTACAGGACAGAGCGTTTAATTATGGTGATGGCTGCTTCACCACGATATACGGCGAATCTACTCAAGTGTTCTTACTAAACGAACACTTGCAAAGGTTAGCAAGAGATTGTCATAAACTCAGTATAGGGCTTTGCCTAAACACGCTACAGGCTTGGTTGCTACTGGCGCTCAAATGCATGATCACAAAGAGTCACGCAGCATATGCTGTCAAGATTTTAGTTTCAAGAGGTGTCGGTGGTCGCGGTTACGAACTTCCTACGCAGCTTAATACTTCAGTAGTGGTGAGTATATCCCCATGCCTAGTTAGCAAGCCGCTGAGCATTCAAAGAGGCTATGAATACACGATTAAGCAAGCTAATATGACTTTGTCTAGCCAAACACTTTTAGCGGGCATCAAGCACAACAATAGGTTGGAGCAGGTTCTTGCTAAGCGTGAATTACAGCAGTATGACTGCAACGATTTAGTTTTGTGCGATAATACGGGCATTTTAATTGAAGCCACCGCCGCTAATATCTTCTATCAAAAAGATGGTGTTTGGTTCACACCCCAAATAATGCATTGTGGTGTTGGTGGCGTAATGCGCGATACCGTTATTGCTTTTTTTCAAAGTGTGGGTGTTCGCTGTGAAATAAATGCATCGCCCTTTAGTGAATTATTAAATGCCGATGCTGTCTTTTTGTGTAACGCAATTAAGTTTATTATTCCAGTGTCTGCAATCGTTCTTAACGATAAAGAACATCCGTTTACGCTATGGGAAGTGAGTGCACTAGCGTTTGACTTGCACGAATGGATTGGAAAACATCATAAGGTAGAATTTTAGGGCTTACATGAAAAAAATAGTGTCTGTGTTTTTGCTTATCTCGCTGCTAGCGGCTATTGGGGCTGGCATGCTCGTATGGCAAAAATTAAATAGCATTGAAAAATTGAGGCTAAGCATAGATTCCCCAACTGAATTTGAAGTGCTAAAAGGCAAAAGCTTATACAAAGTAGTGGACAAACTAGGCCAATTCGCTGAAATCGACACTTTTAGTTTTAAGATATGGCTACGGCTGAATCCAGAATTTGAAAGAATTCAATCAGGTGTTTATGAACTGCCGCCAAATGTCTCTTTAATAGAGGCTCTCGATCTCATGGTTAAAGGCAAAGTCAAACAATTAAGCATTACGCTGGTAGAGGGGCAAACAATAGCGCAGTGGGTAACAGCTTTGTCACAGGCTGAAGGTTTGTCACACAACATTCCTAGTAAAGATGTGCTTTACGAAACCTTAGGAGCAGTTAACTTTGAGTTCTGCGTAAATATTTATGCAAGTGTTGAAGGCTGTTTATTACCAGACACATACTTTTATACGCATGGCACTAACAGCACCGATATTTTAGGACGTGCCTTAAGCGCTATGCAGGTCTACTTAAAGGGGCTTTGGCCTTCTCGCCTTATCAATATACCGTTAAGCACACAGTATGAGGCACTTATTTTGGCCTCCATAATAGAAAAAGAAACGGCTATAGAGTCAGAGCGTACCGAAATAGCCGGCGTGTTTGTTAATAGATTAAATAAAAATATGCGCTTGCAGACAGACCCGACCGTTATATACGGCATTGGCGACAGCTATGACGGAAACATTACGCGCAAACACCTGCGTACTCCTACACCGTATAACACCTACGTAATTAGAGGGTTGCCTATCACGCCCATTGCCATGCCAAACAAAGCATCTATAGAAGCCGCCTTGTTTCCGGCATTAACCGATTCTTTATACTTTGTTGCAACAGGCAACGGCGGTCATCAATTTTCAACAAACTTAAGCGATCATAACAAAGCGGTTAGAGCCTATTTGGTCCAGCGAAAAATTAATCTTACCCGTGAACAAGAGAAAACTAGACAATGAAAGCAGCGTTTGTTGTAGTCGAAGGATTAGAAGGCGCCGGTAAAAGTACCGTCATAAATGCCATAGAAAATTTTTTTACCATGCTAGGTCACAGCGTGATCCGTACCCGGGAACCCGGTGGCACGCCTATGGCGGAAGCCATTCGAGATTGCGTTAAGCAAACTTGGAAAGATGAAACGGTTACCCAAGAGACTGAACTTCTGCTTATGTACGCCGCTCGCAGTCAACTGGTGCACAATATTATACTGCCCGCATTAGCGAATAATATTTTTGTAATTGGTGACCGGCATGATTTATCATCAGTTGCTTACCAAGGAGGTGGCCGCCAGGTGCCTTTGGAAAATTTACAGTTGCTTAAACGGTTAACTTTGGGTGACTTCACCCCCGATCTTACCCTTTATTTAGATATTGAGCCGAGCGTTGGCTTAGCCAGAGCAAAGGGACGAGGTGAATTAGATCGCATAGAGCTTTCAGGTTTAGCATTTTTTGAGCGTGCTAGGGAAACCTATTTAGAACAGTTGGCCTTACTCGAAAATGCAGCGACCATCAATGCTGGTAATAGCATTGAACAGGTACAAAAAGATGTCCTGCGGGCTCTACATAATTGGTACAATGCAGCTAGTAGCGCAACTAATACCACCGCAAGCCACGCAAATAACAGGACAGTTAAGCACACAGTAAGAGGTGACGAGTAAATGTATCCTTGGTTAGCGTCTACGTTAGCGCAGTTAAAGCAGCGCCTAGGTCAACAGCTGCTTCATCATGGCTTATTATTTATTGCTGATAAAGGCGTAGGCGAGCATCAATTAATAGATCAACTTGTAAAATCGCTTTTATGTGCAACTAAAGAAGCCTGTGGTACCTGTAAAGCCTGTAAATTATTTGAGGCGAAGTCTCATCCCGATATGCATTATGTAGTGTCTGACAAACCTAGTATAGGCGTTGATCTTATTCGCCAGGTCAGCCAGTTCGTAACAACCACATCGCAGATGTTAGGCAATAAGGTAGTAATCATCGAAAACATTGACTTGATGACGGAGGCGGCAAGTAACTCCTTGTTAAAAACCCTTGAGGAGCCGAGCCAAAATACCTATATACTGCTCACAACGACAAAGCCTAATTCACTGCTAGCGACTATTACAAGCCGCTGTGAGAAAATTCGACTTATTTTACCATGCACAGATGATAGTATGATGTGGCTTGCCTCACAAACCGAATCACCCTTAAGTAAAGAGGGCCTTTTGGCATTTTCAGGCTCAGCGATTGATTATTTATCGTCTATGAACAACGATGGTGTTAATTACGGTTTATTTTGCGACGATTTAGAAAGTTTACTGCAAGGGCGTACAAATGAGCTTCTTTTAGCTGAGAAAAATAAAGCGCATGCAAGCTTAGTGCTTCTTTGGACCTATCAAAAGGCTGTCTTGATTTACAAGAAACAGATGGAAGATGTCAGTAAATTACCAGCAAACAATGCCATTAGTAACTTACAAAGAACTCAGTATGCAGAATGTCTAGTGTTTGATTGCCAGCAGGCAAATAAAAAAATTGCACAGGCAGGTATAAATAAAAGCCTTATTTTGCAACAGATTTTTCATAAATTTAAACAAGTCTCATTAATTCATTAATAGGACCCAAACGCGCCTAAAATGAGTGTTTGGCAAGTAAAAAAGAGGTTTTTGTGTTTGTAGATTCACACTGTCATTTAGATAGATTAGACAAAAACGGTCCTGCATTAGATGAAGTTGTAAAGCAGGCCTTAGCAGCCAATGTTGAACACATGCTTTGTGTGGCGGTGTCGGTAAAAGAATTTGCACAAATGAAGTCAACGGTAGGCCATTATCCGGACGTCTCAATGTCGTGCGGTGTCCACCCTTTGCATAATGAAGACGTTTGCGATTATGAGACCTTACTAGCCCATGCACAATATGATGATGTAGTGGCGGTTGGCGAAACAGGCCTTGATTATTTTTACAGCGAAGAAACGGCAAGCGTACAAATGAAATCGTTTGTTGATCATATTAAAGTGGCTAACGTGGTGAAAAAACCGCTCATTATTCATACTAGAAGCGCTCAGGAAGATACTTTACAGGCACTAAAAGAAAACTACGATCCTCGCACTGGCGCAGTATTGCATTGCTTCACTGAAAGCCTTGAAATGGCACAAGCAGCTATGCAAATGGGGATTTATATTTCTATATCAGGTATTGTCACTTTTAGTTCAGCCAAAGAGCTACAGGAAACAGTAAAACAAATTCCTTTAGACAAACTTTTGATAGAGACAGATTCGCCGTGGTTAGCACCTGTGCCGTTTAGAGGCAAAAAGAACGAGCCAAAACACGTTATTGAAGTGGCCAAATTTATTGCAAAGCTAAAAGGGGTGTCAATTGAAAAATTAGCTCAGCACACCACAGAGAATTTTTACCGTTTGTTCACGCATATAAATAGAGGTTCTATATAATCATGACATTTCCCAGATGGCGTCAATCCTTAGCGCGCAGCTTACATGTACAAAGAAGCAAGCCCGAGGCGAAATTTTTTCAAGCAGCAAATGCGTACATGCCCGGTGATTCTTGTGATATAAGTGATATTATAGTGGAAAATAGAACAATGGTATTTAGGGGCTTTGCCCAAAGCAGCCATACTTTACTGGCAATAAGTGATTCAAGAAGCGAGAAGTTCAGTCAATGGCAGCAGTCCCCGCGCACTCAACTTTGTTGGTATTTTACTAAAACCCGTGAACAGTTTCGTATTAGTGCGCAGGTTTCCATGGTGGGAAGCACTGGCTTGTTGTTTCAAGATGAGCATGCCGATGCTGATGTCAATCAAGGGTGCTCTCAAAACAGTATGTTAACGTCAGAAAGGGCGATTCTGTGGGCAAACTTATCTGACAAAGCAAAGACGCAGTTTTATTGGCCTACACCCAAACAGGCCTTAAAAGATATAGAAATTAACGGCCCACCAAGCTCAGATATACCCGATAATTTCATACTAATTTGTTTTCATCCTTATTACGTGGATTATTTGAATTTAACGACTACGCCGCAAACACGTGAAATACATGACATTTCTGATAAAAAATGGATATACCAAGACGTTAACCCCTAGCTTTGAGACTACGTCAGAAGTTTAGGCGAATGAGCTTGAGACTTTTTTAGCAAGTAGAAATGTCACTTTCGCGTGAACAAGTTCTGTTTTACTAGAAATGTGACGTTCTCTTATTAGCGCGAGTTGGTTTTTTGTTAGTTGATCGTCAAAGTAGATTACTCGGCAAGTATTCGCCTTAAGAAGACTGCAAATCAATTCAAATTGAGAATGCTTTTTTGATGGTTTAATTTGGAGGTACTCATGGTGCGGCTGACTAAATACATAGCGGGCGCTCAAATTACAGATCCAGCCTAAGCGAGTGTTCTGACTAGCCTTCGCCTGAGTAGGAAATTGAATTATGTCGCTGTTATTGAGCGCAATAGTTTTAGTTTGGCAATGTCTGTAATGGCTATAATCGTTAGTATGACTAATATAGAGATTAGCATTATTTGCATTTTGCGAAATATCAGTTGTATTCATATTCAAAACCTATGGCCGTTATAATATTAGCTAGGTGTATACAGTACATATATACAGTGTATGCATGTACAGTAGTACTGTATGAAATGAATTGCAAGTTTATTTAATGGGGATTTTAAGCACTGACTTTAAACTATTGAGCATTTAAGAAAGAGTCTATACAAAACAAAGGACTGGAGCTTATCTTTTTTCTATCATTGCATTTGATTTTGGCAAAAATAAACTTGCATACATTCTGTTGGCAAATTCGTCGGTCATACCCGATATATAATCTGAAATAACGCGCAGTTTAGCACTCTCATCTTCTGCAATAAGCCAACGATTTTCCGTATTTGGCGGCAGTAATCGCTGTGGATCGCTTGCAAACGCTTCAAACAAAGCCATTACTATTTGCTGCCCTTTATACCTTATTAGCTGCAGGTCTGGTTTGTTAATCACGTGTTTGAAAACATACTGTTTAAATATATCAAGTCCACTTTCAAATTCAGGCGGTAACACCGCTGCATAGTCGAGTAAGTCTGCCTCAAAAACATTTCTTTTTTGAATAAATATAGCGGTAATAAAGGTGTTTACTAATGCACCAATCGCATTTTTGCGCGCGTAGGTTTTATCACTAAATAAAGAAGCCTGCAGGGCAAGAATATTTTCTGAAAGCCATGGAATATTTAACGCGACTAAAGAATGACTGACCTCATCATAAAAACTCCCAGCGGTCACCGAGGCCATCACTATAGCGTCTTCTAAATCGTGAATTGCATATGCGATGTCGTCGGCTAACTCCATTATGGAACAGTCAAATGATTTATTAATTGTTTTTGAATGCTTATTGGCAAAGTTATCGTAAATCATAAAGTTTCCTTTATCGGCGACACTCAAAGGCTCAAGCACCCAATTAAATATTTCTCGGTCACAGTCAAAAAGAGACTTTGCGGGATGCCAGTGGCTGGCTTTTACCTGACTAAAGCGCTCACTTTTTTTGCCTACACACAGAGGATTTGTTAAAATATTCATAAAATTAGGATATTTGATCACACCCAAAAGGCTTCGCCGTGCCAAATTCATGCCGTGGCGCTCAGTATAAGCTTCCAGCTTTGTGAGTATACGAAAAGTTTGGCCGTTACCTTCAAATCCACCATGTTCATGCATCATATAATGCAGCGCTATTTCGCCTCCATGGCCAAAAGGAGGGTGCCCAATATCATGAGCTAAACAAATAGCCTCTATAAGATGTTCGTCTATCGCAAGGTGCTGTGCTAGCTCTGGATGCTTTTGTGCTAGCTGCGCCGCAATACCGGTACCAATTTGAGCCGCTTCTAATGAATGCGTTAAACGCGTGCGATAAAAGTCGCTAATGCCTACACCCATAATTTGCGTTTTAGCCTGTAGCCGTCGAAACGCTGCGCTGTGCATAACACGGGCTTTGTCACGTTGATACGCCGTTCTATGATCGCCATCTCGCTTGGGGGCTCGTACGCCTATTCTATCAGACCATTGCATCTTCATTGCTTACCTTATTTGACACTGTTTTAATCACATTAGGGGCTGCTTGAAGCATAATTAATGACACTACTAATAAGCACACTATTAATAAGCACACTGAAAATGCTTACTCAGATTCATTACTCAGGCTTGCTTGTATCCTTGAAAAAAATCGTGCATGTCTGCAAGGGCAGGCCGCAACACATCTTTATGGGGAAGAAAAACTAGCCTAAAATAGCACCCGTCGCTTAAGTTGAAGGCACTACCGTGCACTAACAGTATTTTCTTCTCTTTCAATAAATCTAGAACTAGCTCTACGTCGCTTAGAATACCAAACTTCTTTGCATCTACTCTGGCAAAACAGTACATCGCGCCTTTTGGCTTTACGCATGAAATCCCTGGAATATTGTTCAAACCCTCATAAGCCACGTTTCGCTGTGCAAGTAGACGTCCACTGCCATTAACCAAATCATTGATACTTTGATACCCACCCAACGCTGTTTGAATGGCATTTTGCGAGGGCACGTTAGAGCACATACGCATAGAGGAAAGTATGGTCAAGCCTTCAATATAACTAGCGGCTATTGCCTTATTACCGCTTACTAATAGCCAGCCCGCACGAAAACCTGCTACTCGGTAGTTTTTAGATAAACCACTAAAAGTCACGCAAAATAAATCGGGCGCCAAAGCGGCAATACAGTTGTGCTCACTTTGGTCATATAGTACTTTGTCATATATTTCATCGCTAAAGATAATCAGTTTATGCTTGCGCGCCACTGCTACTATTTGCTCAAGCAGCGCTTTTGAATATACAGCGCCAGTTGGATTATTAGGATTAATTATTACAATCGCTTTGGTGCGAGGACTTATTTTGGACAATATATCGCTAATATCTGGAAACCAGTTGGCTTGTTCGTCGCAGCGATAGTGAACCGCACTTCCCGATGACAAATTAACTGCGGCTGTCCACAGCGGATAGTCGGGTGCAGGAATTAGCACTTCATCACCAGAATCTAAAAGAGCTTGCATAGACATAGTGATCATTTCGCTGACACCGTTGCCTAAATAAACATCTTTTATGTTAATATTTTCGATTCCTTTTTGCTGATAATACTGCATAACCGCTACGCGCGCACTGTAAATACCTTGCGAGTCTGAATAGCCTTGTGCGTTGGGGAGTTGGCGTATTACGTCTTTTAAAATATCGTCAGGAGCTTCAAATCCAAACGGAGCTGGGTTACCAATATTCAACTTAAGAATACGATCTCCTGCCTCCTCCATTTTCTCGGCTTGTGCCAAAATAGGGCCACGAATGTCGTAACAAACATTTTCTAGTTTTTTGGATTGCATGATTCTATGCATGGGTGGTGATAGTGCCTTGTTATTGCTATATTTCATAATCTAGCGTCTGCTTTGCTGAAGCAATCTATGCCAGACTTTAATATCGCGCTAATGGATTAAGATACTAAGAATAAAGCAATAATTATGCTGTGTTAAGTAAACTTTTGAAACAATTTAGCGATTTTAGGATGCTTGACGTTATTGTACTATTAAACATAACGCAAGGATAGAAAATGCCTGTTCCTCTCATATGGTTAGGCGCCGCAGTATTAGGCGCATACACGGCTAACACTGCCAACACTGCGTATTTAAAGCGAAAGAAAATTGTTGACGCTATGCCGGGAGAAAGCCATCAATATACCACGCCTGTAAATGGTAGTATTGTGACCTGCGGTGTATACGATGTACTTGACCACACTGGCATATGGGTTGATGGCAATATTTACGAATTATCTGGCAGAGGTTTGGTGCGATGTGTATCTCCTGAACGTTTTTTAGGAGAAAGAACGGGAAATCACATTTATATTGCCTGCGATCCGTCTAATAATGCCTTGTTTAACATGCAGGCCGCAAAAACAGCGCAAAGTTTATTGTTTTCGACCCTCGACTATCATTTGCTTAGTCAAAACTGCCATAAATTTGTGGCAGAGGTCTTATCCGAAGGTCAACATGTTGATATTACAAGCTTTAGTGATTTAAACAGCTTTTTAAATATTTTCTTTAACTCAGTAATCCGTTGGAATTTGACCCAAATCAACTTTCGTTGATAATCTTTTGACCTGACTAGATAAGTTGCATAGTATACTAATCCGGCAGGCTTGCTTATTTCGCTTGCCAAGCGGTGATGTAAATAATTAAAGTGATTTGTTTTATCCATTACCTATCGAATATTGCTGTGAGTTACCCTTAGGGAGATGAGCATGTCTCAGAACGTTGAACAAGCTTCCGAAACCAAAAAAAAACAAGAAGAAAACGCTATTGAAAGTAGCGGCATTGCACGTGTTATTCCCAGCGCCACACTGGACAAGTTTGCCTGTTTTAAGTGGCTTGCACTTGGCGTAGAGGACTTTAAAAAAGCCAAGTTTGTAAGTACTTTTTACGGCGTTATTTTTACGCTTATCCCCATTGGGATATTTTTATTAGTGCAAGCTTCAGATTTTTACCTTGTGATTTTCCCAGCTATGATTTGTTTTATGCTTATAGGACCCTATCTGGCAGCCGGTTTATACGATGTAGCATGGCAGTTTGAAAAAAAGCGTAAACCTTCTTTGCGCCATTCCTTAAAAGCAATGTCCAGAAATGCTGTCAACGAATGGGGCTTTGGTCTTGTGTTAATGCTACTTATGATATTTTGGCTACGAGTGGCCAGCATAATTCATGCGCTTTACCCAAGCTACCTTGACCCTACGTTTTTCAATATTTGGCCATTCCTTACGCTGGGCACCATTGTAGGCGCAGGCTTTGTTACCTTGGTGTTTTTTATAAGTGCTTTTACGCAACCAATACTGTTAGAACGCAAAGTAGATTTAGCAACCGCAGTACTCACGAGTATGAATGCCGTATGGCGTAACAAGATACCTATGTTAATATGGGCATGTGTTATTGGTTTTTCTGTATTCTTAGGCTTTGTGACATTCTTTGTTGCCTTTATTGTGATTATGCCAGTGTTAGGTTATGCAACGTGGCATGGATATATAGAAACTATTGAAACTAAACGCGAACGCAAATTTGTATAAATAGTGTAGTTTACAAAAAGGGCGCTGTAATAGCGCCCTTTTTTGATCGAAACCATGCTGTGGCCTAGACTTATATATTTAATTGGTAATGCTAAGTGATGGTTCGTTTAAGACTAAAAAGCCCATTAACAGCGTTTCAAACTTTTCTTTACATTCAACTATTGCCTAGTGTCTGCATTTCGGAAAAATGGGCACTTCGCAATTTGAAATAAGGCGCATTGTCACTAAACAAATATCTACTCTTCCTATTTTAATGGTGACTCAGGCTTAGCGTGACTCTTTAAAAGTCAGACATAGAGGATAAGTAAAACAAAATGCAAGTGCTATGTATGCAACAAACGTTTATTTTTTTAAGATTTTAGATATTTACGATAGCATATTCTTCGCTATCGCCTAATCAGCCCTTATGAAATCGATTGGTAATCCATGCACTTTTATAAGGTGCAAGGGTAATGTTTTGCATTTGAGAATGCAGCGGTGTTTGCGTCAGTAAATCTACCCATTCGTCGGTGCCAATCAAATTGATGTCGCAAAGTTTAATCGTTTGCGGCTCTTTGGATATATTAGACAAGCAGAAAATACTTTGCGTTCTATCAATACTTTGACGCCAATATCCAAATATCTTAGTGCCTAAATGTAGTGTAAATTGGGTGGCATTAGGATGAAATGCACTTTGCGCTGTACGAATGGATATTAACTGCGTCATTTGGGTGAGCACTTGGTGGTGCAGAGAATAAGCGTCGTCTAACTCTCGACTCAATGAATCGAAATGCCAACGATGACGATTAATTGAACGGCTTTGACCGGTATTGCTGGCCTTTTCATAATCGTTTGTGGTGCCTAATAAAGAATGAATATATATACCAGGCAAACCCTCAAGCCCAAGCATAATGGCATGGGCGCACAAAAATCTTTGGATCTGGAATTCATCAGGCCCGTGCATATCGCCCTGCAGGGCGTCAATTAGGGCAATATTAAGCTCGTAAGGCTTTTGTTGTCCGAGTAAGCCCGTTCGCCACGACACCTTGCCGCCAAATTTTTGCATGCAGTCGGCTAAATTGGCTATTTCTTCGTCGCTTAGCAAGCCTTCAACCGGGCGTAAACCGATGCCGTCATGTGATGCTATGAAGTTAAAATAAAACGTACCATTTTGGGCGGGCGGCATACTCATTAGCCAGCTTTTTAAATATCCGCAATCACCGGTTATTAATGTGTTTAGTAACAGCGGAGGTAATGAAAAGTTATAAATAGCATGGGCTTCATTAGCATTACCCAAATAAGTCAAATTTTCTCGGTTGGGGATATTCGTCTCGGTGATAATAATGGAGTTTGGAGAGGCGTGCTCAATTAAAGTTCTCATTGTCCTCACAACTTCATGAGTTTGTGGCAGATTAATACAGTTTGTGCCAAATTCCTTCCACAAGAAAGCAATGGCATCGAGCCTAAAAATGCGCGTACCTTTGTCTAAATATAAGCGAATAATATCGACAAAAGCCAACAACACCTCTGGATTTCTAAAATCAAAGTCTACTTGGTCATGACTGAACGTACACCACACATACTTTGTTCCGTCAGTGGTTGAGGTTTTGCGAAGTAAATCGCTAGTGCGAGGCCTAGTGACAAGTGATGTGTCGGTGTCCTTATCAATGGTAAAAAAGAAGTCTTTGCCAGGTGACTCTTGTTTAATGAAGTTGTCAAACCACAGGCTGCGGGCACTGCAGTGGTTAATCACTAAGTCGACCATTAGGCCAAACTCATTGGCAATACGAGTAACATCATCCCAACTGCCCAGCGCTTGGTTCACGCTAGAGTAGTCAATTACTGAAAAACCATCGTCAGAGCTGTAGGGGAAAAAAGGCAGAATATGCACGTGGTTTACAGCATGTGCGCAATATTTATCTAGAAATGTGTACAGAGTTTGCAGCGGTGGCTTATGCATTCCCTGTGACAGATCTGCGCTTGGCTCAATGATGGAGTCGCCGTAAGTTATTAGCACAACATCTTTTTCATTCCATAAATTCGTGTGGACCTGCGGAATAAGAATATCGTGTTCATGGCTAATACGCATTCGTTTAAGTAGCTCAAGGGCAATATCATCTAGCTTGTCTGATGGGAAAATTCCTTGGTAAATAGTGTCTAGGTGATGACGTACTTTTTCATTAAGTAAGTTTACTTTATCCATTTATTGCCTCGAATATTCTGCATAGTCTTCTTCTACTGCGGTTTTTAAACAAGCCAATACATTAGGTTTTGCGCTTACCACTCTGTTCCAACTGGGAATAAACGGAGTTTCCATAGGATTGTCTAAAAAGCTACTGCCGGCTTTCATAATATTTTGTGCAAACAGTTCAACCGCCTTTTCTTCGGAATGAATATCCAATTTTAAGCCGTTCATAATGGCGTCATTATGATATGTTTCCACAAAGTCTAAGGCAATTCTAAAATATGTCGCTTTGATCGTTCGAAAAGTTTCATTGCTAAAAACAGTGCCTTGCGTGGCCAGTTTTCTAAACAGGGCCTTGGTAATATCAATCGACATTTTAGATAAGCCACCTTGGTCATTATGCAAAGATAAATCCTGATGCTTATGATCATAGGTATGGGCGATGTCTGCCTGGCAAAGTCTATTGCGTGAGTAGTTCCTATGCATTTCGGACAACACGCCTATTTCTAAGCCCCAGTCGCTTGGAATGCGTAAGTCGTTCAATACATCTCGTCTGAACGAAAACTCTCCTGCCAGTGGATATCTAAAACTGTCCATAAAATCTAGGTAGTCATTCTGGCCTAGGGTGTTTTTCAAGGCTCTTAGAAGAGGCGTTACCAGTAATCGTGATACTCTTCCATTTATTTTACCGTCAGCAACACGCGCATAGTAGCCCTTACAAAACTCATAGTTAAACTGTGGATTAGCCACGGGGTATATAAGTCTGGCGAGTAAGGACCTGTCATATGTCAGGATATCGCAGTCGTGTAAGGCGACACTTTCAACTTTGTTAGACGCCAAAATAAATCCCATGCAGTACCAAACATTTCGACCCTTGCCCATTTCCTTAGGCGCTAAACCGAGCTTTTGAAGCTCTTCATCTAGCGCTTTTAATCGAGGACCATCGTTCCACAATATGCGATGGTTTTGCGGTAAACCTGAGAAAAAGGCTAAGGCATGCTCAAACTGCGACTGGTCTGCCTGATCCAGTCCAATGACAATTTGCTGCAAATACGGCACCTTTTTTATATGCTCAATAGTACCAAGAAGGGCCTTACCTTCTAACTCCGAGTATAAACTGGGTAAAATAAGACCCATTGGTCTACGTTTAGAAAAACCAACTAATTCCTTTTCTAAGGCCTCAATGGGTCTATTTTCTAAATTATGAAGGGTGGTCACTATGCCATTTTGGTAAAAGTCAGCCATTAGTCATCCTCATGCAGTGTTGTCATAATTAGTTGATCGATTATTTCGCGCCAGCCTTGGGGTCCAGTTGCTACGCTTGTATATACTTCGTGCGTACGTTGAAGTTCTGGTAATGTATGCACCGGAGATGCTATACGAACGGCGATGTCGGCCACTTCCAACATGTCTATGTCATTATTAGTGTCGCCTAGAGCAATACTTAAGAACGTGAATTTCGGATATTGCCTTACACACTCTTTAAGTAGCCACGTTAAAGCCTTACCTTTGTTGCTATTACCAGATACATGTAAAAAGCGGCCACCTAACAGCGGGAAGGCGCCGAGTTTTCGTATTCTTTCAATAAAGTTTCTGCGCTGTTCGCCGCTGCCAAGCCATAGCACAGGTTCTCCAAATTCTCGCTGCGAGGCCAATCGCGCACTTTTCTCATTTAACCCTGTTAGCTCACAAATACGGCCAATGTTCATCTCCCCAAATGTCTCAAACTGGTGGGGATAATCAGTTTTTATGCTTTGTACTATACCTTGCCAAAACTGTCTTTTTTGCGCAAATGACTTCAGCCAATAGCCATGCTTAAATACTGCGCCTTTGGGTTTTTGTGGTAAAAAGTCTTTGGGTATATAAACCGCCGCCCCGTTCTCAACAATTAGCGGTGTCTTTAACAACATTTTTTCTTGTAAATACCTTACTTCTGCAAACGTTTTACTGGAATTAGGTATTACCGGAACACCTTGCTCAGCTAATTGCTTAAGGCAGTCAATAGCTGCGTCAAAGCTATAGGTATAATGATCTAAAAGGGTGCCGTCGAAATCGGTAAATACCAGCCATTTTTTGACAGGACTCAATGTTGTTGACATTGTGTAATTCCGCGTGTTTCATTTAGCACAAACAAGCGATCACATTTTGCTGGAATAGTACTTAGCGCGTGTTGTGTTAGGCGCTGGTAAAATTGAATGAAGCGTAATATTTCACTATCGCTCATGGTTTCATTAGGTAATTGTGAATCTGTTCTATGGCTAGCAAGTGACGTTTTCAGTTTATGCTCTTGTTCACAGCGCCATGCATAAACATGCTCAAAAGAGGGTGCTTGCAGCATAACCAGATAGTCAATTGAAGCAAACACGCGTTTATAATCGACTGACAGCACATCATTTACATACTGTCGCCACTGGCCACTCGCATCTTCTTTGGCTTCTAATTCATTCACAGGCGACAAGAGCTGCGCCGGGTGCTGGCTGTCTAGACCAACACACCAACCTTCAAGTATTATAATTTTGTATTTGTGCTCAGCGTACTCCCACTGCTCTTGTGGCTTTACATCATCCATTGACTTATCAAACGCAGGAAGACTCACCGGCTGACCTTGGCGCAAGGACCACAGTGTGCTTTCTAACAATACAATGTCATGAGTACCTGGTACGCCGCGAGTAGCAAGAAGTGGGTTAATAGTGGACGCTAGCAATTGCCGTGAATGCTTAGATAAATAGAAGTCGTCTATTGACAAGCCAACGCTGGCGACCTTAAATACTTCGTTTAGCAAGGTGCTTAGAAAGCATGTTAACGTTGACTTCCCTGAACCCTGGCAGCCATTTATACCGACTAAAATTGGGCGGTTTGCACTATTTTGGTGCTTTATTAATGTTACGGCTAAAGGAATGAACCATGTTTGTGCAATACAGGCATACTCACTGGGTAACTTTTGCTCACTTATGAAGTGTTTCAGCACTGCATGTGATTTTTCGATTTGAATGTCAGAACTTGTCACATCTACCTCAAATAAGGCCTTGAACTAGGTACACAGCGAATAAGGTATTGATAAATAAACGCGTAAATCTAGAAATAATGGTTCAGCGGTGACTGAAGCCATTCAACTTTAATGCCAACAGGTAAACTATATCGCAATGCCTGCTAACTCACCGATGCAGTAAGTACCGCTCTTTTAGGAGCAGGATAGCCTTCTATCGTCTTAGTCATATTTTCGCTGTCCAGAAAATCTATTAAGGAGTGAGTCTCCATCCATGGCGTAGCGCGCTGTTCTTCTATGCTGGTACAATCTATATCAACGCACTTAACATTTTTAAAGCCTACACGCTGTAGCCAAATTATGAGTGCACCTACCGATGGCAAAAACCATACATTACGCATTTGTGAATAACGGCCTTTTGGCATTAACACCGTGTTTTCATCTCCATCTATCACCAGTGTTTCAAGCACTAATTGCCCCCCTGAGCATAGCTGGTCCTTGAGCTCACGCAAAAACTTTATGGGATCTTGACGGTGATATAACACGCCCATGGAAAAAACTGTATCGAAGTAGTTCGTTGTGGGCATCGCCTCAATGCCAATTGGCAAATAGTGTACATTTAATGACGGTAAATATTGTTTAAAGCAGTGAAATTGAAAAAAGAAAAGGGCGGTAGGATCAACACCAATAATTTGTGAAGCCTGCGCATCATGCATTCTAAATAAATGATAGCCACTGCCGCAACCTACATCTAACACTTTTTTACCGGCAAGATTCTGTAAATGTGGCAACACTCGATTCCATTTCCAATCGGAACGCCACTCAGTGTCTATGTTAATAGACATGAAGTTAAAAGGACCCTTTCGCCAGGGCATAAAGTTTTTAAGCACAGATATTGTCTTTGCAATATCACCCGCAGTCAAAGCATTGTATGCGTTTAGGCTGACACTATCGCCAACTATTAATTCTATGTTCTCAACCTTAGGAAGCTGACCAAGCTGTCGCTGCCATCGATTAAGGTCCTTCGCAGGCACACTGGCTTCGAAGTCTTTAAGAATGATAGCAAATTCAGCTATATATAATTCAAGCTTGGTGTTTACAATACTGTTATAAAACGCGCTGCGCCAAGACATAGATTGCATGTGAATCCTTCTATTATTTGATGGCCAAAATGGACACGAAATTAAAATGTTGGTACCACACACAGACATTTGAAAATCCAGCCTCACACAGCCTTTCTTGATGTATTTTGACGGTGTCTAATCTCATCACCTCTTCAAGTGCAGAGCGTTTTTGGCTAATTTCTAAGTCAGAATATCCATTTTCCCGTTTAAACTCATGGTGTAGATCAACTAATACATTATTTAAAACCGCATTTGAGAGTTCTATTTTTTCGCTCAAGACAAAAACACCCTTTGGCTCAAGGGCACGATAAACCTTGTTAATAATATTTTGACGCTTTGTTGGCTCAATAAACTGAAGTGTAAAGTTGATCACAACCATGTTGCAGGGCGATAAGGCAACCGACACTAAATCAGCTTGTTTAAGACTAATACTATTGCCAAAACTAAAGGCATCGATATGTTGCTGACAACGTTCAATCATCGCGCTGGAATTGTCTATCCCCTTTATCTTAGGGTTTTTGGACTGTGCGTGTTTTGCTATAGACAGGCTTACATTCCCTAAAGAACACCCTAAATCGTAAATAATAGGATTGCTGTTGCATAACAAATTAGCCATTTTACCCACGCAATCAATAATATTTTGATAACTCGGGACCGAACGATTTATCATATCGGGAAATACGTCTACCACCTGTTGATTAAAACTAAACTTTTCAACTTTTGGTTTTTCAGTGGCGTATAAAGTGTCATGTGAAAATGGTTTCTTGCTTTTAGTCATGTTAAAAAATAAACTTCAGTTGTAGTTGATGTAATCCTTGCTAAATATTGTCAGGCAAATATTGATATATACAAGGGTAAAACGTGAGTTTTTTATAGCAAATTACTCAGGCTTGAGTTTTATAACAGTATTTCAACACACGCATAAGTATCACTTGTCTATGGTATCTTAATAAAGTGCGTTATGTGAACACTTTAGTTCAAGGCTGGTGTGTCAAACCGTTATTTTGCTACTGGCGTATTAATATTTGATAATGGCATAGTGTATAAATTATAAAAAAAAAGAATGGAAATTATTGCGTATGCTTAAATTTTTAATTGCAGATGATCACCCACTGTTTCGCGAGGCTCTAAAGGCCGCTATGCAAAGCCACTTTACAGGCGTCAACTATTTAGAATCTGATTCGTTTTCTACTACTCTCAATACCTTGCGGCGTCAGCGTAACGTAAGCCTATTATTATTAGACCTTAACATGCCTGGTTGCGATAATTTTTATGGCTTGTTGAGGATCCGCCAAAACTTTCCAGACCTACCCATTGCCATTGTGTCAGGCACTGAAGACATTGACACCATTGCACAAGCAATGGAATTTGGTGCAAACGCATTTATTCCAAAAACGACAGCCACAACCCAAATGGTTGCCGCCCTAAAATTAGCCTTGTCGGGCGGAACTTGGGTTCCCCCATCGGTTGATGGTCAACTACAAAGAGTCAGCAGCGACAAAGTACAAATTGCGGAAAAAGTACGTGAACTTACACCCAAGCAATTTACGGTGCTAAGGTTAGTAAAACAGGGCTTAATGAATAAAGATATTGCGCAACGGCTGAATGTAACTGAAGCAACGGTAAAAGCGCATGTAAGTGCCTTGTTTAGAAGACTTGAGGTAAAATCACGCACGCAAATTTTAGTTGCGATTGAAAAACTTAAACTCGATTGATGCTTGTTGTATTGGAGACTAATATCTTTAATGCTAGCCCTTTGCTAAGCGCTTAGTGAAAAATTATGACTGAATCAAACCTTCCCCTAATCGACCTACATCGTCATTTAGACGGTAATATACGAGTTTCTAGCATATTAAATCTTGCAGTAAAAAACGGTATTGACTTACCATACACTGACGAGCAAGCGCTCTCCAAGCACGTGTTTATTCAAGGCAAAACCACCGATTTAATGGCTTTTTTACAAAAGCTTGATATAGGTGTTTCAGTACTTGCTCACGTAGAAGATTGTGAAAAAATCGCTTATGAAAATGTAATTGACGCTGTAAATGAAGGGCTAGCTCACGTTGAACTGAGGTTCTCACCTTATTATATGGCAAGAGCCTATAACTTACCTTTAATAGGCGTAGTCGAAGCAGTAGTTGCAGGAGTAGCACGTGCTAACAAAGAAAAGAATTACAAAGCTAAATTAATTGGCATACTTAGCCGAACCTTTGGTGTTGAAAATTGCTTTAAAGAGTTAGATGCAATTTTAAGTGCAAAATCACAAATTGTAGCGCTTGACTTAGCTGGTGATGAGCACAACTTCCCCCCTGCGCTTTTCATAAATCATTTTAAGATAGCCCGCGAGCAAGGTCTGAATATCACTGTTCATGCAGGAGAGGCGGGCGGTGCTAATAGTATTTGGGATGCCATTAACCTGCTTGGGGCCAGCAGAATAGGGCATGGTGTTGCTGCTATAAACGACAATCGCCTGTTGTCATACATGGCTATGCATAAAATTGGAATTGAAAGCTGCATCCTTTCAAATTATCAAACCGGCACTTGGCTGGATATGGCGACACATCCTGTTAAGTCGTTTTTATCACATGATATTGAAGTTTTTTTGAACACAGACGATCCAGGTGTTTCAAATAATACCTTGGCTGATGAATATTCCCTTGCTAAAACGATTGTTAATTTAGACGATGAGGCAATCAGACGCTTAAAAATGAATGCCATGTCGCAGGCCTTTTTGAGTAGCGCAGAAAAAAACGCCATTAAATGTACATTTAATGGCGTTTAAATTTTACTACTAAATAAAAGCGCTCGGCCTATCCTAATTAAATCTGCATCTATGTCACACTGTTTGTGTCTTTAGCAGTGCTCTTTGCTGCAGCCGCGGACGTGTCCTTGTCTACAGATTTAGCCGTATCCGGCGTCGCCGCTTTTACAGCACGTTTACGCGCGGGCTTAGCTACTTTTTTGCTATTTGATGCGAGCAATTCCTGTGGGTCAAAATCATCCACATTTATAGTACGCAAACGTCCCGCTTCAGTAGCCGTTAGCAGTTCGGCCTCTTCTTCACTAATAATGTCGGCTGCTAAAGCTTGTATAGCCAAGTCATCAAGCTGTGTCATCGGCAGTTTCTTTCCCATTGAAGCACAAATTCGGTCAAAAATAGGCTCTACTTTTACCATGTTCTCCAATGTTTGTTCTAGGTCACCAAACAAACTACCTTCTATACGCGTTAGGTATTGGCCATTGCCTAAACGATCCCTTGCTGGCCCTGGCTTTTGCAATATATCCGCAATTTTATGTTCGACCTTATCGCTTGGCTTATCATTAACTTTGCCATAAGGCTGCACAATTGTGCGTAACAAGAGACCCACTGGGACAGAGGGAAAGTTACGAATGAAATCGTCAATTGCCACGTCTATGTTATGTAAACAGTCTTGCATTGCCCATTCTAAAAAGGGAAGGTCTTCTTTAATTCGTCCCTGTTCATCGTAGCGTTTGAGTGTTGCTGAAGCTAAGTACAAATGGCTAAGTACATCACCTAAACGCGCTGACAAACGCTCTCTTCTCTTCAAGGATCCTCCCAGTACGCCCATAGAAACGTCGGTCAGTATGGCAAGATTTGAGGAGTATCCCTGTAGGCTTCTGTAGTATCCAGCGGTCTCATCCTTAAATGGTGCACTACTAAGACGATTACGTGATAGTGAGAACCAAAGTGAGCGCACGGTATTACTAACCGCAAAGCCAATGTGACCGAACACAGCCTCATCAAATGTCGTTAGCTGCTCATGCTCGTCGTTAACCTGGGCCGCATATAGTTCTTTTAATACATAAGGATGGCAGCGCATTGCGCCTTGACCAAATATCATCATATTACGCGTAAGAATATTTGCACCTTCAACGGTAATAGAAATAGGCACACCTTGATAAGCTCGTCCCAAATAGTTTGTGGGGCCTAAACAAATACCTTTACCTCCATGCACATCCATTGAGTCGTTTACAACTTGGCGCATTCTTTCGGTTAAGTGATACTTGCAAATGGCTGAAATAACCGATGGTTTCTGGCCTAAGTCTACACCAGCGGTAGAAAAAGAGGTAACAGCGTCCATTAAATACGCGTTTCCGCCTATTCTTGCCAGCATTTCTTCAACGCCTTCCATTTGACCTATAGGCAAGCGGAATTGACGGCGAATGCGTGAATATGCACCTGTGCTGAGGGCTAATTGCTTGGCGCCACCCGCTGCTGAGGAGGGTAACGTAATGCAGCGTCCTACCGACAAACACTCCATTAACATACGCCAGCCTTTACCGGCCATTTTTTCACCACCAATAATGTAACTTAAGGGCACAAACATATTGGTACCCTTAACGGGACCGTTGTGAAACGGAACGTTAAGCGGGAAGTGTCTACGTCCAATCTCTAAACCTTTAGTTTTGCGAGGGATAAGCGCACACGTAATGCCTAAATGCTTTTTCTCGCCTAACAGACCTTCTGGATCTTCGAGTTTAAATGCTAGCCCAATTACAGTTGCAATGGGTGCTAGTGTAATGTAGCGCTTCGAAAAGGTAAGGCTCATACCTAACACTTCCTTACCTTCAAATTCACCTTTACATACAATACCAACATCGGGGATTGAACCTGCATCTGAACCGGCTTCAGGGCCTGTCAACGCAAAACATGGAACGTCTTTACCAACGGCTAAGCGGGGCAAGTAATAATCTTGTTGTTCTTTGGTGCCGTAGTGCTGTAAGAGTTCACCGGGACCAAGAGAATTAGGAACACCAACGGTAGACGATAACACTGCACTTACACCTGCTAATTTTTGTAAAACGCGAGACTGCGCAAAGGCAGAATATGCCAGCCCTCCATATTTTTTTTCTATGATCATGGCAAAGAATTTGTGTTCTTTTAGAAATGCCCAAATTTCGTCGGGTAAATCGGCATCGACATGGTTTATCTCCCACTCATTGACCATTGTGCACACTTCTTCACAAGGACCATCTAAGAATGCCTGCTCTTCACTCGTTAAATGTGGACGAGATATAGCGTGCAGTTTCTGCCAGTCGGGCTTTCCCGTAAATAGATCGCCGTCCCACCAGACGGTGCCTGCGTCTATTGCCTCTTTCTCAGTGTCAGATAACTCAGGCGTAACTGACTTATAAAACGACAAAAGTTTTGTCGAAAGGATGCTCACGCGGATGGGGCTATAGGCAATAGGCAAAGCGACTAAAATGAACAAAATCCATCCAAGTATGCCAATACCGCCGGCAATGGTGCCGATAACCATTGTTAAAGCTAATACGCTAACGCATGTGATAAGTGAATATCGCTGATAGGCGACTACTCCAAACACTGCTATAAAAATTAAAAACCATACTATATCGAACATATTCTCTCCAAAGGTCAGACCAGACGTTCAAAATGTAACCATAATTATCTAATAAATCAAGTTAATGATACTAATAATGTGCTAACTATCTTCGTGAATTCATGGTGTTTTCGCTCGGCATCGATCGGTTGATACCGCTTTTCGTGTGTTATATAGGCGCACTATAAGCACTAATTGTTATAAATATTTAAATGTTTTTAACTGGACGTCACCTTGCTCGCTTTCATCTTTAAACTGCTGTATGCGTACCAGGTTATAATTGAGACTTGGCGCAAACCAAGCATACGTTACTCTTCTAGGTGACTCACGACCAATCAGTACTTTAATCGCGTTAATATTCCCATAGGGGAGGCTTAAATTCTCAGTCGCCATCACCTCAAGTTGATACTGGCGCTTTTCACCTCTGTAGTTGATGAAATTGTAAACCTTATTGGTGTTGCCATTGGCTAGTTGCTGTGGGAAATCTATTCTGAATAGCTGATTGTCAAGCTCATCATCCCAAGGAAGCGATGCACTTTCATCCACATGAATTTTTTGATTTAACTGATCGAAATTCAGCAAAAGTGTTTTGTTTGGGCCTGTGCCGGAACGCTTATAGTAATATTCAAGTGGCACCAAATTTCCTAGTTCGTTAGAGAAAGTAGTTTTTTCAAAGCGCTCATCGGTTAAAAAGAAACGCGAAACAATGGACTCATAAGTTAACTCGTAATGCTTGCCGGTTAGTGATTTTAGCTCAAGTAGCGCAATACCCACATCATTACCTGAACGAAACGCGACATACTTTGCACTAAAAGGTTTTAAATTTATGCTTGGCGCAGTGGATTCTTGTGTCGCTGCTGGTGGATTTGCCTCTATATTTATTTCAGCGAATGCATATGCTGGTGAAGCGGAAAAAGTATAAAATACTATTAAAAATAGCATTTTAATGAAAGCGCTAGTGTTTTTCCTCGTCATTTTTTAAGCCCTTATTATTATTTATTCTTATTGTACAGCCTGCTGATGTATTGTCTGGAGACAGTGAGAAGTCTAGGTCATCATCGAACCATACTTTGTCTTGCTGCAATCGTAAAGTGCCTTGGCAAAACCACTTAACGGCTAAAGCGTAAATAAGCCACTCAGTACTTGCCAATTTCGAGCGTAAACTGGGCATCGAATCGTTATCACAGACAGCAATCACTGACTGTAAGACTACCGGCCCGCCGTCTAGCTCAGCAGTAACAAAATGAACTGAAGCGCCATGCTGTTTATCTTTATTATCAATTACTTTTTTATGCGTATATAAACCTGGGTATTTTGGCAATAATGAAGGGTGAATATTTAACATTTTTCCGTGAAATTGACTTACAAATGCTTTACTTAATATGCGCATAAATCCTGCTAATACCACTAAATCAGGTGCTAATTTAGTAAGATGGGCAGCTAACTCTTCATCAAATTTATGACGGCTGTCGTATGCTGTATGGTCAAGAACGAGGCTTTGAATGCTATGAAATTTAGCTCGTTCTAGGGCATATACGTTGTGTACATTAGAAATAACAGCAACCACTTTGCCATTTATAAATCCGCCAGAGCATTCGTTTATAATAGCTTGCAAGTTGCTGCCTGAGCCGGATACTAAGACAACAATACGTTTAGGGAAACATGCTACGGGCAATACCATTACTCAATAATAACCGCTTCATCACTCGTTTTTTCTTCTAGCCTACCTATAATCCACGCATTCTCACCCGCGGCTGACAAAAAATCGACAATGTCACGAGCATCGTCATTATCGACTGCCAATAACAAGCCTACACCGCAGTTAAACGTGCGATACATCTCATGAGTGTTTACATTCCCTTTTTCTTGTAGATAAGTAAAAATTACTGGCCATTCCCAAGAAGCTGCGTCTATTTTTGCCGCTACGTTATCAGGCAGAACTCTAGGAATGTTCTCCCAAAAACCACCGCCGGTAATGTGAGAAATTGCATTGACCTTATATTTTTCAAGTAGCGCCAGCGTATTTTTAACATATATTCGGGTAGGCTCTAATAAGTGATCGATAATAGGCTTGCCGTGCAAGGCTTCATTGACATCAACCTTGGCAACTTCAATGATTTTTCTAATTAAGGAATAACCATTTGAGTGAGGGCCAGAAGAGCCTAATGCAATTAAGCAATCGCCTGCCTTGACTTTGGTGCCGTCAATTACTTCGCTTGCTTCTACAACGCCGACACAAAAGCCTGCTATATCGTAGTCGTTGCCGTGATACATACCCGGCATTTCAGCAGTTTCACCACCGACCAGCGCACAGTTGGCTAACTCACAGCCTTTGCCAATGCCCGTAACAACGGAGACAGCGGTATCGACATCGAGTTTTCCAGTTGCGTAATAATCTAAAAAAAACAGAGGCTCTGCACCTTGCACAATGAGGTCATTTACACACATTGCGACCAAATCAATGCCAATGCCGTCGTGTCTATTATTGTCCATAGCTAGGCGCAATTTTGTACCAACGCCATCTGTGCCCGATACCAAAAGTGGATTTTTATATTTTTGAGGCAGTGAGCAAAGAGCGCCGAAACCGCCCAAGCCACCCTTAACTTCGGGTCGGTGGGTAGCTTTTGAAACAGACTTAATACGTTCAACTAATTCATTGCCCGCGTCTATGTCGACACCGGCATCTTTATAACTCAATGATTGGCTTGAATCAGTCATTTGTCATCCTTACTTAATTTGGCTTTATAAATCGCGACATATATTACCAGTATGAGGAATTAAAGGGTATTAAAAACTAAACTAAAATTTTAATGCAAAACACGCATAAATGTTCGACAATAGTGTTTATACGAAAACTATTATAAGAGGTTGGTTTGTTAAAATCGCTTAAAAGCCTTTTGCTTGTGTGCTTATATAAACGACTAAATACACGCAGAAATAGTCAAAATAACGCTAAAAACCATACTTTCATCAGCCTGAAGCACCTTTGCGCTTTACTTATTTTGATGAGTTTTGTTAGTGCCGCAGGTAATATTGAACATGTCAATATTGGTCGTATAGCAGTAAATGATCAGTCTACAAACAGCCAACAAAAAGCGGGGAAATTAGCGCTTAAACAGGTTTTTATAAAGTTAAGCGGTAATATTGATGTCGTAAATGAGAATGAAATATCTAAAGCAATTGACAATTACGAACAGTTTCTTATTGCCAGCAGCTTTATTCAACAAGGTCAGAATTTGGTGTTTGAAGCTAGCTTCAATCAAGCCAAAGTGCAAAGTTTATTGGTCGCTAGTGGTCGTAACGTGTGGGCGAGTTTACGTCCGTCCGCCGTTATTTGGCTGGCTATAGAAAATAGTGAAAATCAAAAAAATATAGTGTATCGGAGCTCATTCAATGACATGGCCCAGAATATTGACTCAAAAGCCTTTGCTAGGGGTGTTGAAGTCGTTATTCCATTAGGAGACTTAAATGATGCAATGAACGTATCGGTATATGATGTGTGGAATCAGTTTATTTCAAAGCTGCAGGACCAAAGTGTGCGTTACAATACTGACTATCTGATTAGTGCAACCGTGGAACAAATCAGTGAGTCACTGGCCACTGAAAAAATTCCTAGAGACGCAACACATAAACTCGACTATGTGATTACTAGTGCAGATTTCAGGCGTCCCAAAAGTGTTGAAACCGGCCGTGTGTTTGGCCGCAGTGAAGAGGCTGTAGTAATAGAATTAGTTGATATCTACGCCAATGTATTGGCTGAACAATTTACCTTAAACACGCAGTCAGAAACAGGCAGTCAATCTATTAGGGCTGCTATTAGCGGCATTGATTCTTTAGCCGACTACGTCAATATGTTGGCCTTGATAAAGTCTGTGCCCTCAGTTAAAAATATTAAACTAATTAAACAGAAAAACGATATAGCCTTAGTCGAAATTGATCAAAAAACATCAATAGCGCAACTCAAGTCTATACTGCTGCTAGACAAACGTCTCAGCTTAGATACGACGTTTCAGCAGGCTGAGATATCGTTTAGGTGGCAGGGCGAATAGATGCAGCTAGTTCTCCCAGTATCATTTCGCAAGCAAGATAGCTTACACAATTTTGTGGAAGGTAAAAACAGTCAGCTTATTTGCCATTTGCAGAACGTACTTAATGATAAAGTTGATTATCCTCAAGCCTCTCAAAGAATTTGTGTATTAACAGGTGGACCCGGGGCCGGTAAATCGCATCTGCTGCTTGCTACTTGCGAACAAGCTGCTTTGAGCGGGTTAACGCAGCAGTATATTGATCTCGTTCACACTATAAATATGCCACCTGAAATGCTGCTAGGACTTATCAGTAAAGATGTGGTGTGTATAGACAATCTTCAAGCCGTTAGCGGTGTAGCAAATTGGCAAACGGCGGTTTTTGACATCATAAACCAATTCACTGAAGCTCAGGGTGCACTGTTATTAATTGCCACAAGTGAACCAATTGATCAAATAGAATATGCCCTTGTTGATCTGCGCACGCGCCTATCTTGGGGTACTAATTTTACGCTACAACAGCTCAATGATGACGATAAATATAGAGCGTTGGAGAATCATCTTAAAGCAATTGGTATCGCCTATACACAAGATGCGATAGGATTTTTACTTAGTCGAACCTCGCGCGACATGCACGATCTTATGCTGCTGGTAAATACTTTAGACAAGGCCTCGTTTGAAAGTAAGCGCAAAATAACTATTCCATTTATTAAAACCACCTTAAATTTATAAGGCGGTTTTGTCGGAATATTTCATTAGCGGGTAAGGCAGGCATGAGCCTATCAAAACTTATTTCTCGAAAAACTTTTTTTCGTCCTCCATTACCTTACTCAATTTAGGCAGGCCAGTGCCCAATTCTTGGCCACGTAAACGTGCAAACATTGCGCAGCCTGTAAACATCATTATTACAAAAATCATTTCAATAGACGCATGTAAAAAATAGCTAGGCTCAACATACATGGTAGTCGCGCTATGCATAAAATACCAAAGCACTACAAAGCACGACCAAGCATGTGTGTAAGGTTTAGCCTTGATAATACCGTGAAGTGGGAATAGCAGCGGTAACAAATACATGATAAAAATAAAGAGGAAAGAATAATCGCGTGCGCCTGTTAACACTAGATACCATATAGACATCCACGCTAACAGACCGAGGTGGCCTACAAGCGCCAAATAACGATATCGCTTTACCTTAGGCGACATAGGCACAAGATGGGGCGGCAATTTTTTTTGCGCATCTTCGATCATGTTGTCATCATCACTTAGGTCGTTACTGGCGCCTAGCGTGTGGGGCTTTTTGCTTTGAACCATGTGGTCATCTCTTATTTTATATACATTTATGTGGCTAATTTTATTGCGTGCTGCGCTAATCTGATGCCCATTTTAACACTTAATATTGCTTCGTCATTACTAAGTTCGTCACTACTTCCTATTTGTACACTCGACACGCCATATGGACTGCAGCCTGAGGCGGTTGCATGCAACTCCGGTTCAGAATATGGCAAGCCTACGATACACATACCGTGATGGAACAAAGGTAACATCATAGATATAAGCGTTGTTTCTTGTCCTCCATGCATGCTGGAGCTTGCAGTAAAAACACAGGCGGGCTTGCCGACCAGTGTGCCTTTTAACCATACATCGGTTAAAGAATCTATAAAATGTTTCAAAGGAGCGGCCATATTGCCAAAGTGAGTCGGACTGCCAAGCGCTAAGCCATCGCACTCTACCAGATCTCTTTTACTCACGTAAATATCGCCTTCATTTGGCACTGATGGCTCGTTATTTATGTTCGTTTTAGTGGTAATGCTAGGCACCGTCCTAAGCACAGCACTTGCACCTGCTTGCTCAATGCCTGCGGCAATTTTTGTCGCCAATTTTTTTGTTCGGCCATTTTTTGAATAGTAAAGTACTAATACTTTAGTCATTAAACATCTCCTTTTTGTTATTTAATATACTGCTAAAGGTAGCTAACTCGTTTTTTCTCAAAAAAGTAAGTCCTTGACGAATTTCAAAATATCTAAGCTTGTGATATGACCTAGGTTTAGGCATTATTGATTATCCTTAATTATAAAAAAATATCGGTGCAAAAGGTGACTAATAAATTACACAGTGCGCTTGCGTGGTCTAGCATAGCGGTTGCTGCTTTTGCGGCGGGATTATATGCCTATAGTCTAGCGTCTTATGATTTTAAAACCTTAAATGAAAACACTTACAAACATTCTGACTTAAGGGGCTCTGTTGTTGTTATTAATTATTTTGCAGAATGGTGCGCGCCTTGCTTACGTGAAATCCCACATCTGAATGAATTTTATCATCAAGCTCCCAATAATGTGAAACTCTTTGCGGTAAGTTTTGATGACCTCAGCAACGAAAAGTTAAGTGCTATCCGATATAAATATAATATACAGTTTCCATTAATCTCTGAAATTGTAACTAATTTTCCATTCGAGAAGCCACAATATTTGCCCGCTACGTTCATTATAAAGGCAGACGGAACGTTAGCAGGCCAGCTATTAGGCGAACAAACGAAAACCGCATTAAATGATGTTGTGTCTGCGCTTTAATGCAAGCAATGCAAACAACGCACATTACTTGGGTATCGTAAACCGAAGTGAACGATGTGCTAGCATAATTAAATATTCAAGCTCATCATTGAGGCCTGCGCTTCGCGAAATTGTTCAATACGACCTTTAATTCTTAGTTTTTCTAAAGTGTCAGAGTCGACCTGATTATAGGCAAACTGCAGCTCATCTATGGCCAATGGATATGCTAAAATAAGCGCATAAATTTCAGCTTTAGTCATATGTGCTTCTTTTTTCATCTGGCTGCGGCTGTAGGCGTCATTAAGTAGTTGATAGGCTAAGAAGTTCTCTTTGTTTACTAAGAGCAAATCTCGTAGCATCTGAATAGCTGGCTCAAAATTTTGGGCACTTATATAAGCATTAGCTAAATTAAGTGTTAGCACAGAATTTTGGGGTTTATTAAGCCATAGTGGAGTCAGCAACGATATAGCGCTGCTAGGCGCGTCTTGCTTAATGTAAATGTCGGTCATTAGATCTAAGTAAAATAAATTCTCTTTGTCGTTAAGCATCAGTTTATCGAGTATGTTTTTTGCTTCATCATATCTTTGTAGTTCAAATAAGCTAATGGCTAAGCCATATTGAGCGCCTTTTTGTTTAGCATTATTGCTGCTGGCTAACTGGCTCGAAAAAAGGTTAATATTGCGCTTGGGCGAGCTCATGTAACGCCCCTGTATTCGAGCCTTTGCCAAATGAAAATCGAGACTAGGCGGCACATTACGAACGCCAAAGCTGCGTGCACGCGTGGTCGTTTGTGCAACTCTGTCAGCGGGCAGTGGATGCGTTTGCAAAAAAGATAACTGGGTCGAACGACCACGCGATTGTGCCAGTAACTTTTCAAAAAAACCGGGGGCGCCTTGGGGATCAAAACCAGCGCGATACAAAATATTAATGCCAATATTGTCGGCTTCTATTTCATTAGTTCGCGTAAAATTAATGTTTGCCTGCTGTCCAGCCGCAGAGCTGGCTTGCACCGCAGCTATACCCGCTTCTGGGTCTGCCATGGCCAGCAATATTCCGCCTATTAAACTAGCAATTTGAAGCGGCGAATTCCGTTTTTGCATTTGTACGCGCCGGGCTAAATGCCTTTGGGTAACGTGTGCAACTTCATGCGCTAATACCGACGCCAACTCGCTTTCGGTAGATGATGCAGTTAACAAACCGGTATGAATACCAATATGGCCACCGTAAAATGCAAACGCATTTAGAACGGGATTGTTGATCATAAAAAATTGGAAGGGGAATTTCGTGTTATCAGCGTGAATAACCAACCTGTTACCAATACCTTGAATATATTCTTGCAAAACGGGGTCTTGCACTAAAGGGGCTTGTCCTCTTAGCTGACGCATAATAATGTCGCCCACTATTTTCTCTTTGTCTATGGTAATTGCGTCAGAAGCTACCACGCCAATTTCAGGCAATTGATTACGGTTATTATCGCCTAAACCCAATACACTTTGTGCTATACAAAGCTGGGAGAACACGCATAGGCACATCACAAGAATGCATTTATTATAAGCGATTAATTCATTCCACAATAACTTCATCTATATTCGTTGCTTCCATCTTGGTCTATATAACTTATACTATGCATAGACCAATAACGCTCAGCTAAGTTTCAGCAAACAGCGTTATTGATTGTAAGCGAACAATATATCGTGAATAACAACGCTTCACCATCTTAAACAATATAAAGTATCACGACCCATTTAAAGGTAGGCAACATGCTCGGTGTTTTCGGAAGCTGGTATAGACGCAAATTTTCTGACCCAAATGCGCTTATGCTTTTATTATTTCTTCTTATAGTTGCGGTTGTATTCTACGTGTTTGGCGGAATATTGATGCCGGTGCTGGTAGCTATCGTTATTGCATACTTGCTAGATGTGCCTGTCACAAAAATGGAAAAACTAGGCGTTAAAAGATGGTTAGCCACAAGCGCCACATTAATTGTATTTTTTATCATCACATTTTTATTAGCTATAAGTTTAATTCCGATCATAACAAAACAAGGTATTAACCTAGTTAGGGACATTCCTCTTATTTGGGACTCTGCACAAACGTGGCTTGTCAGTTTACCTGCCAAATACCCATCACTTATCGAAGTAGAGTACATTCAATCAACTATGCAAGGCATGAATGAAAGATTGGTTTCGTTTGGTGAACAAGTATTGTCAGCCTCGTTTAGTTCTATAGGTAATATTGTCGCAGTATTAATTTATATTGTACTGGTGCCGTTGATGGTCTTTTTTATGCTTAATGATAAAAAAGCATTTATGCAAAGCATCTCTTCTATTTTACCGAAGGAAAGACGTTTAATCACGCAAGTGGGTGAGGAAATGAATTTGCAAATCGCGAACTATATTCGTGGCAAGGTTATTGAAATAGCGATTGTTGGCTCCGTGAGCAGTGTTGCTTTTACGATTCTTGATTTAAGATTTGCTGTATTACTTGGTGTGCTAGTGGGATTCTCAGTGCTTATTCCTTACATTGGGGCTGCAGTAATTACCATACCGGTTGCCGTGGTGGGGCTGTTTCAGTTTGGGTTAAGCTCTTCGTTCGGATATTTAATGATTGTTTATTTTGTTATTCAGGCGCTTGACGGCAATTTGTTAGTGCCTATTTTGTTTTCAGAGGCGGTGAGTTTGCATCCGCTCTACATTATTGTGGCGGTGCTCTTATTTGGCGGTATATGGGGATTTTGGGGTGTATTCTTTGCTATTCCTTTAGCCACCTTGGTCAAAGCACTCATTACCGCTTGGTCTTCACCCAAGAATACGTCAGAAACATTGGCGTAAAGGGGCACTTGATTATCGATTTACGTGCATTAAAAAAGCCTGCAGCATGCAGGCTTTTTTAATGCGACTAAGATCACTTTTACTATAAAGCTGCCAGAACAACTTCATGATGGTCTTTTGTCTTGAACTTATCAAATACATGAGTAATCTTGCCTGTTTCATCTATTAGAAAGCTCAGTCTATGAATACCGTCATATTCTTTACCCATAAATTTCTTCAAACCCCATACGCCGAAAGTATCAGCGACGCTATGATCTTCGTCAGACAATAAATCAAAATTGAGCATCTCTTTTTCAGCAAATTTAGCTAATTTGCTCACTGGATCGGGACTAATCCCCAGTACGGTTACATCCTTAGCGTTTAGTTTTTTTATGCTGTCACGTAGGCCTTTTGCCTGCACGGTGCAACCCGGTGTCGAAGCCTTTGGATAAAAGTACACCAGCACTTTTGAGCCTTGTAAAGACGATATGTCAACGCTTTGACCACGCTGATTTTGAAGGGTAAACTGTGGCGCATTGTCACCAGCTTTCAGTGTATTCATCATTTTCCTCTATTGGTTTATGGCTTAATTTACCATGAAGTCCCATTCCGTGGAGAAGCGACTTAATGTTTGTGTCAAAAGCAATTAAGTCAGTGTTTTTTGGTGCAGTTAAAATCATTTTACATTCAAGAATATTTTGATCTTCTTTACGGTATGTTTTTTGCCGGACCGCGCTAACAGATACCCCGCAAAAGGCTAAACCTTGCGTGACTTTGTGCATAACACCGCTGGCATCGGCCCCTGAAAAGGCGAGGTTAATCACTTGTTCAATGTTTTGCTTTTGATGGCCTGTGGTACGTTTCATCATACACAGAAGATCATCAAGCACACACAGTGTCGACAAATCCATTTCAAGCATAGTAACGCCCGCCTGAGCGCCGCTGACAATCATGGTTAAGGAAAAGTCAGTACCGTATTGCGCATGGCGGCTGTCTAAAATATTACAATTATGTTTGCTTATACAGGCCGTTATGTTGCTAAGTGCAAGCAGTGAACTCTTGCCTAAGATATTCACGATGAGTTGTTCGTGTGCAGCGCGTTGTTCCATAATTTAACAAAGCCAAATAATCGTTGTCTATTGCCATATGATATCAGGTATCTAAAGATTGATGAAATTTGCGATATAAAATATTTGATGAATTGCTTTTTTCGGTAATTTATTGATTATAAAGGTTTGCAACGCTTGTTTTTAGGTCTTGGGCACACTACTATTGCGCTACAAAAAAATGAGGAGTTAAGATGTTTCGTGGTAGTTTTGTAGCACTAGTTACGCCTATGTTTGATTCAGGCGATGTCGATTATGCAAGTTTGGCAACACTAGTCGAATTTCATATACAAAATAATACTCATGGCATCGTGGCCGTTGGCACCACCGGTGAATCCGCGACGCTTCCTTTTGAAGAACATATTAAGGTTATACAATTTATTGTTGAATGTGCCACAGGAAAAATACCAGTAATAGCGGGTAGTGGTGCAAACGCTACTAACGAAGCTGTATTTTTAACTAAACAAATTGAGAAAGTAGGCGTAGACGGTTTTTTAAGTGTTGTTCCATACTATAATAAACCGCAGCAAGCGGGCTTAGTTGCGCATTTTAAAGCTGTTGCAAGCGCGTCTGATTTACCCCTTATTCTTTATAACGTGCCTTCAAGAACAGTACTCGACATGCATACTTCTACGGTGGCTATTTTAGCCTCTCACGCCAACATAGTCGGCATTAAAGACGCTACGGGTGACCTGAGTCGTTTAGCCCAATTACAGGCAGCAGTACCAAGCGACTTTCTTTTATTCAGTGGAGATGACGCCACGGGCTGCGAATTTTTAAATAATGGTGGTCACGGTGTTATATCAGTGACCGCAAATATCGTACCAAAACAAATGTCTGCAATGTGTGAATATGCTTTATCCAAAAAGTATGCACAGGCCAGCGCAATTGATGCAACGTTACAGCAACTGCATCACGCGTTGTTTTTAGAACCAAACCCCGTTTTACCCAAATGGGCATTGTATAAAATGAACAAAATGTCGTCTCCATTTTTACGTTTACCGATGATTTTGCCTGAACTAAATCATCAATTGAGTATCGAACAAGAATTAAAAGAACTAGGATTAATATAAAACCACATGAAAAATAACTTTATAGTTACTATCTTCGCTGCTTTAGCGCTTAGCGCCTGCTCAAGTCCAGGTTCAAGAGAGCGTACTTCTGGTGATTTTGAATATATGAAGGTGAAACAGCAAAGCGCTGAATTGAAAATTCCAGAGGAACTTGAAAGGCCTCAGCGCTCAAACCGTTACGACTTACCTACGCTAGCATCCTCCACAAGCGCTAAAGCGCTATTAGGGAGAGATGTAAGAATTAGTTCGCCTCGTTTGGTTTTACCCTTAGTAGCTGGTTCGCACGTGGAAGAGGGTAATGAAGGCGCTACGGTAATGTTTGATCAGGTTGATGACAATCGCTCCCTCGATAAAACCATATGGGATAAAGTGTTATCATATTTAGAGCAGAATAATATCGGTGTAGAGAGTTTTGACAGAGACAACAACACCCTCACGACTGACTGGGTCATTTCGGTTACCGAATTAGACAGTAGCTGGTATACCTTCTCGAGTGACTTTATTGAACAAGCCAAAAAATTTAAATTATCGCTTAATGTTGCACCACACGGCAGAACGGCATCACTCACGAATGAAATAGTCGATTACGTTGATGAAAATGGTAGTTCCATAATTTCCAAGATGGATCCTATTACGCAGCGTACCAACGAAGTCGATTTTTTAAACTATATCATTGAAGAATACGATTTTGGCGTACGTTTAGCGATGTCTGAGCGAATTGAAAAAATAAGAGACGGCTTTGGTTCTGAGCTTGGTGTCAACGCCGACGGCGATCCGGCTGTGATTATAAATGCAGAATACAACGACGCATGGCCTCGTTTATTGTTGGTATTACGTAAAATGGGCTTTGATGTTATTGATTTAGATCAATCGTCAGGGATAATGTTTGTGCTCTACGGTGGTGTTGAGGATGGCTTCTGGTCGGGTCTTTTCAGTAAAGAAACATTGCCTCTTGAAAAGGACAACTACCGTATTTTTGTAAAACGCGCCGGTTCAAATACGAGTATCACGTTTAAAAGCGATGAAAACGTAAATTTTGATGCAAAACAAACAAGCGATATTTTTCCTGTATTTCAAGAATACATGGCGTCTAACAACTTAGATATATAATACTAAACAACGACATATTAGTGGAGTAGACATGCGCAAAGTATCTGAACTGTATCGTGGAAAAGCTAAAACGGTTTTTGTGACTGAGGATGCTAACAAACTCATACTCGAGTTTAGGGACGATACATCTGCCTTTGATGGTGAAAAAATTGAGCAGCTTAGCCGAAAAGGAGAAGTAAACAATAAATTTAATAACTTCATCATGCAAACTCTAGAGAATAAAGGTATAAAGACACAGCTTGAATCACTTATTGATGATACTCAAAGCGTGGTCAAGAAGCTAAATATGATCCCTGTAGAGTGTGTCATTAGAAATTACGCTGCAGGCTCACTTTGCAAAAGATTGGGCGTTGAAGAAGGTCTTGCACTGTCGCCGCCTACCTTCGAGTTTTTCTTAAAAAATGACGCTTTGCATGATCCAATGATAAACGAATCACACTGCGCCTCTTTTGGTTGGGCAACACCTGAACAAATTTCTCAAATGAAATCACTTACATTTGCCGTTAACGAAGTGCTATCGCCGATATTTGAAGCGGGCGGAATGTTATTAGTAGATTTTAAATTAGAATTCGGCACGGATGAGAATGGCGATATTATTCTAGGTGATGAATTCACTCCCGATGGCTGTCGATTATGGGACAAAGAAACTAAGAAAAAGCTTGATAAGGACCGTTTCAGACAAGGCTTAGGATCCGTTGTAGAGTCTTACATTGAAGTAGCCGCTAGAATAGGTTTGGATATAGGCTAGTATTCAAATTTTATGCTAATGTCGGAAGTAGGGACCGTGCAACAGCTTAATATTTCGTCATCGTCTATAAACGCTAAAGGCTCAATACGATAATCGACTGATCCGCTTAGCAGTTTTGTCCTGCAAACGCCGCAAAATCCTTCCCTACAGTTATAGTTAACTTCAATATTCTGACGCTCTAAGGTTTCTAATACAGATTCACCTTCGTGCGTTTCAATTACCTTTCCACCAATGCTGATTGATTTAATGCGCGTAGTGTCTGTTATGGTGAGAGAATTCTTCAAATTTTTAAACTATCCTGAAACAGTTAAACGGTCTAATAAGCCCATATTTATATGAGCTTATTAGACTTATAACGATTAGAAGATGTAGCAATTAATTACAGGTCAAAATCCGTAAAGTCGTCTGAGCTTACTTCGGCATTAATTTGCGATACCAAATAAGAACTCACTTCAACCTCTTGTGGTGCAACCTGCACGTTGTCTGAACTTAAATAGTTGTTCATCCAAGGTAGTGGGTTACTTTTGATTTCAAACTCAGGTTTAAGACCAATGGCAGCCATTCTCTGATTAGCAATAAACTCTACATAACTACTTAAGATCTCTTCGTTTAAGCCTAGCATAGAGCCGTCTTTGAATAGATATTTAGCCCATTCTTTTTCTTGATGAACGGCCGTTAAAAATATTTCTCTTGCCTGATCTTTGCACTCAAGTGCTATCTCTGCCATTTCAGGATCGTCTTTACCTTTTGCCCATAGATTTAATATATGCTGAGTGCTGGTTAAGTGAATATTTTCGTCGCGCGCAATTAAGCGAATAATTTTCGAATTGCCTTCCATTAATTCGCGCTCAGCAAAGGCGAAAGTACACGCAAATGACACATAAAAACGTATCGCTTCTAAGGCGTTAACTGAGTTCATACACAAAAACAGTTTTTTCTTCAGCTCTCGCATAGTAATAACGTGATTTTCACCTTCTACTTCGTACGTGCCTTCGCCTCTTGTTTGAAATAGCTGCGTGGCAAATATTAAATCATCATAATACTTTGAAATATCGGTAGCTCTGCGTTTTATTTCTTCGTTCACAACAATGTCATCAAAAATTTCACTGGGGTCAGAGAATAAGTTACGCAATATGTGTGTGTAGGAACGAGAGTGGATAGTCTCGAAAAAAGACCAGGTCTCGACCCACGTTTCTAACTCAGGTAAAGAAATGATAGGCAAAAATGCAATGTTAGGCGATCTACCTTGTATTGAGTCCAACAAAGTTTGGTATTTCAGGTTCGAAATAAAGATATGCTTTTCGGCATCGCTTAGCTTACCAAAATCGACTCTATCTTTACTGACGTCGACTTCTTCAGGACGCCAAAAAAATGAAATCTGTTTTTCTATTAATTTTTCGAAAATAGGGTGTTTTTGTTGGTCATATCTAGCCACGTTAACTGAATTACCGAAAAACATCGGCTCTATCATGGTGTCGATGGTTTTTTGATTAAAAGTAGTATATCTCATAATAGTCTCAATGATGCCTAGTAGTTAAACATTAAATTTATATCGAATTTAATGGTGTTTACGTAAGGTGTTTTTATTTCGATTAAAGCAACTTAAATAAGCGGCTTTAAAAGTTCCCTATATTTTACAAGCCCCGCCTTCGCAGTCATCATCATCTTCAATAATAACCTCTAAATCTTTGGCATTTTGTTCGTCTATTTCCATCTCAGCGTCAGACTTATCTGAGGCTCCGTCCCTGGTATTGTGATAGTAAAGGGTCTTTATGCCAAGCTTATAGGTGGTTAGTAAGTCTTTTAATAAGACCTTCATCGGCACCATGCCGCCTTCAAACTTACCTGGATCATAACTAGTGTTAGCAGAGATTGTTTGATCAATAAACTTCTGCATTATGGCCACAAGCTGTAAGTATCCATCATTTGAGGGAAGGTCCCACATGAGTTCGTAGTCATTACGCAAACGTTTAAATTCAGGTACTACCTGCTTAAGTATGCCGTCTTTGCTTTGCTTAACGCTAATAAAACCACGCGGTGGCTCAATTCCATTGGTGGCGTTAGAGATTTGTGAAGATGTCTCTGATGGCATTAATGCAGACAAGGTACTGTTACGTAATCCGTGCTTGACTATATCAGCGCGCAATGTATCCCAGTCGTAGTGCAAAGGCTCATCGCAAATTTTATCTACATCTTTCTTGTAGGTATCAATTGGCATTAAGCCTTGTGAATAGGTGGTTTCATTGAACTTAGGGCAAGCGCCTTTCTCTTTTGCTAAGTTATTAGAGGCTTTGAGTAAATAATATTGAATTGCCTCAAATGTTCTATGTACTAGGCCGTTAGCGCTTGAATCTGAATACTTGACCCCATTTTTGGCCAAATAGTAAGCAAAGTTAATTACGCCTATGCCTAAAGTACGACGGCCAATCGTTGCATTCAAGGCTGCGGGAACAGGATAGTCTTGATAATCGAGAAGGCTATCTAATGCACGCACTGATAAATCGGCTAATTCTTCAAGGTCGTCAAGGCTTTTAATCTCCCCTAAATTGAACGCAGATAACGTACACAGCGCTATTTCACCCTCAGGATCATTTATATGCTGCAGCGGCTTAGTGGGCAGTGCAATCTCCAAACACAGGTTACTTTGTCTTACCGGCGCTAACTTTGGATTAAACGGGCTGTGCGTATTACAGTGGTCGACGTTTTGTAAATAAATGCGCCCAGTGTTTGCACGCTCTTGCATAAACTGACTAAATAAATCTATCGCCTTGACGCGTTTCTTACGGATACTGTCGTCATTTTCATATTGCACATACAGGCGCTCAAACTCTTCTTGATCAGCAAAAAAAGCATCATATAAACCCGGCGTGTCTGATGGGCTAAATAAGGTAATGTCACCACCTTTCAACATACGCGTGTACATAAGTTTATTACACTGTACACCGTAATCAAGATGCCTAACGCGGTTTTCTTCAACACCGCGGTTGTTCTTTAACACCAACAGCGATTCAACTTCTAAATGCCAAATGGGATAGAATAGGGTGGCTGCACCGCCGCGAACGCCGCCTTGTGAACAACTCTTTACGGCAGTTTGAAAATGCTTGTAAAACGGAATACAGCCAGTATGAAATGCTTCTCCGCCGCGTATAGGACTGCCAAGTGCTCTTATGCGACCGGCGTTGATACCAATGCCAGCACGCTGACTAACATACTTTACGATGGCACTAGCCGTTGCATTAATAGAATCCAGGCTGTCACCTGCTTCAATAAGCACACACGAACTGAACTGCCTAGTCGGTGTTCTTACGCCAGCCATAATGGGCGTGGGCAACGAGAGCTTAAACATAGAAGAGGCGTCATAAAAGCGCTTAACATAACCTAGGCGCTCGGATTTGTCATATTTTGCAAACAAGCAAGCCGCTACCAGTAGGTATAAAAACTGCGCACTTTCATAGATTTCGCCATTTACGCGATTCTGAACAAGATATTTACCTTCAAGCTGTTTTACAGCGGCATAGCTGAAGTTTAGGTCTCGAGAATGCTCAATGAAATCATTCATGTCATTGAATTCTTGTTCGGTATAGTCTTCTAGCAAATGCTTATCATATTTGCCTTTTTCAACCATTGATTTAACTTGTTTGAAAAGGTGTGGAGGCTCATATTGTCCATAAGCCTTTTTTCGCAAGTGAAAAATGGCTAAGCGCGCGGATAAATATTGGTAGTCAGGCGTTTCAGGACTGATTAAATCAGCGGCCGACTTGATCAATGTCTCATGTATTTCAGCGGTTTTAATGCCGTTATAAAATTGAATCTGCGCTTTTATTTCTACTTGAGAAACGGATACATCCTCTAATCCTCTTGCGGCCCAAGTAACGACTTTGTGAATTTTTTCAAGATCGATTGGTTCTTGTGCCCCGTCTCGTTTGGTGACTAATAAAGTGTTCTTCATTTTTATACTCTATATTTTAACGCGGTTTTGTTTAAAGATATACTAGATAACGACGTGTGAAAAACCGATTAATACACGCATTTTTTTTCATATCTAATTGCGACAAATAAGCCATTTATTTTAGCTATGAAAAATTAAGCCGTTGCTCACGTAACACAAGATAATGTGTTAAAGCTTGGTTTGCAATCACTATATGTAGTGTTTTGCATTAAATAATAGGAAGGTCAAAAAAGTTAGTATTGGCTAACCTAAAACGGTCAATGCAGCAATGGCTTTTATACTTTCAAGTGCTTTGTGTAAATTATTTTTATAGTTGGAATATTTTGTTATATCGATAGAGCTTTTTATTATTATTTGAAATATGACTGTCTTTTATACTTAATGTGGGCTTAGGCGCACTCATTGCCAGTTCACAAGTGCGCTATTTTCTTGCTGTATAAGTCGTGGCTAATTATGCTAGTTTTTACATACAATAAAATAGTTAACATCAACGTTACTATCCGAAAAATAATAACCTTGCGTTAATGGATTGAAGTGCAGCCCAGTCATCATGTCTACGTGCAGCGATGTTTTTTCAATCATACTCACCAGTTCACTCGGTTTTATGAATTTGCTGTGTTCATGGGTCCCTTTTGGCACCATATTGAACAGGTACTCTGCAGCTGCTATCGCCATTACGTACGACTTCACATTTCTATTAATGGTTGAAAATACAACAACACCTCCTGGTTTGACCAGCGTGGCACAAGCCTTTACGACCGAAGCAGGGTTAGGTACATGCTCTAACATTTCTAAACAAGCAACTATGTCATATTGCCCAGCATTTTCAAGCGCCCAGTCTTCTGCGGTTGATAACACATAATCTACCTTTATACCGCTTTCTAATCGATGTAAATTAGCCACATCTAGCGATGCTTTTGCCATATCTAGGCCGGTCACTACGCCTCCTCGCTGTGCTAATGCTTCAGACAATATGCCGCCACCGCAGCCAACGTCTAGAATACGCTTATCAAACAGTCCACCGGACTGCTGCTCTATCAGGTCTACTCGCAGTGGATTAATGTCGTGCAGTGACTTAAATTCGCCGTTGCGATCCCACCAGCTATTGGCCAACTCTGAGAACTTGGCTAATTCATCTACATCTACATTACTCATAATCAAACTTCCTCGAAATGCACAACAATGGTTAAAGTACCGATAATCAATAAAATGTATCACCATAAAATATCTTAAAATAGTGTGAATACAGGAATATTCTAGAGTATTCGCAATTATGCGCTATATAAGCTTATATCTAGTAATCATCATGCTACAGTTTTGGCTAAACTAATGATACTATTAGCCCCCTAATACGTTAATAATAACAAAGTAATCGAAACTCTTAGATACATAGTTGTTTACGAAAATAGACACTATATAGGTACTATCTGGCACAACTCGATATACATAAAAAAGGATCATGCCGTTTATGACTGACAATGCAAATGCAATTTCCCCCATTAATATTGAAGAAGAGTTAAAAAATTCGTATTTAGATTATGCCATGAGTGTAATTGTAGGTCGTGCACTTCCCGACGTCCGTGATGGCCTAAAGCCCGTTCATCGTCGTGTATTGTTTGCCATGAGCGAATTAAAAAACGATTTTAATAAACCCTATAAAAAATCAGCTAGAGTAGTTGGCGATGTAATCGGTAAGTATCATCCCCACGGCGACAGCGCTGTTTATGACACTATTGTTAGAATGGCCCAGACTTTTTCACTGCGTTACATGCTAGTTGACGGTCAAGGTAATTTTGGGTCGGTTGACGGCGATTCAGCTGCAGCAATGCGATATACAGAAATACGTATGTCGAAAATAGCGCATGAATTACTGGCTGACTTAGACAAAGAAACGGTTAATTTCGTGCCTAACTACGATGGTCAAGAACACATACCAGAGGTTTTACCCACTCGCGTACCTAATTTGTTAGTGAATGGGTCATCGGGTATTGCGGTAGGCATGGCAACGAATATACCGCCGCACAATTTAACAGAAGTGGTAAACGGCTGTATTGAACTAATCAAAAATCCCGACATAAGTATTGAAGAGCTTATCGAATTTATTCCAGGGCCTGACTTTCCAACTGCCGCAATAATAAGTGGTCGCGCTGGCATTATAAGCGCTTATAAAACTGGTCGCGGTAAGATATATCTGCGCGCAAAGGCCAATATTGAACAAGAAGAAAATGGTAAAGAAACCATTATTGTGCATGAAATTCCTTATCAGGTTAACAAAGCTCGTCTAATTGAAAAAATGGCCGAGTTGGTTAAAGAGAAGAAAGTGGAGGGAATATCTGCGCTGCGTGATGAGTCTGACAAAGACGGTATGCGCATTGTCATTGAAGTAAAGCGTAACGAATCGGCAGAGGTATTGCTGAACCATTTGTATTCTCAGACTCAATTGCAAACTGTGTTTGGCATCAACATGGTTGCCCTTGATAAAACCCAGCCTAAAATTTTCAACTTAAAAGAAATTTTAGAGCTATTTGTATTACATCGACGTGAGGTGGTTACTCGCCGCACCGTTTATGAGTTAAAAAAAGCCCGCGACCGTGCTCACATATTAGAAGGCCTAGCCATTGCACTAGTAAACATCGACCCAATCATAGCGCTAATAAAGGCATCTGGTAGCCCGGCTGAGGCGAAGAAATCTTTAATTGTTTCAGGCTGGGATTTAGGTGATGTAGCGCAAATGCTTGAAAGAGCAGGTAACGATGCTGCTCGCCCTGATTGGTTGGCCGACGAATACGGAATTAAAGACGGCAAATACTATTTAACCGAAGAACAAGCACAAGCCATACTTGACCTACGCTTGAACAAACTCACCGGTTTAGAACATGACAAAATTCTTGAGGAATATCGTAATCTTATTGAAGTTATTGCTGAATTATTGAAAATTTTAGGCAGCTCTGAACGCTTAATGGAAATAATTACGGAAGAACTTGAGGCAATAAGAGATGAGTTTGGTGATGAACGTAGAACCGAAATTACCGCAGCTAGTCACGATATTGACATTGAAGATCTAATTGAACGTGAAGAAGTCGTGGTTACCTTGTCGCACGAAGGCTATGTAAAGTATCAGAAGCTATCTGATTACGAAGCACAGCGGCGCGGCGGTAAAGGCAAATCTGCCACGAAAATGAAAGACCAAGATTTTATAGAAAAGCTGCTTGTGGCCAATACTCACGATCACATATTATGCTTTTCCACGAGAGGACGCTTATACTGGTTAAAAGTGTATCAGTTACCATTGGCGAGCAGAAATGCGCGCGGTCGTCCCATTGTGAACATTCTTCCTTTAGAAGAAAACGAACGTATCACTGCCATTTTACCCATTAAAGAGTTTGAAGCAGGCAAGTATGTCTTTATGGCTACCGCTAATGGTTCTGTCAAGAAAACAGAGCTTATTCATTACTCACGCCCTCGCGCTAACGGCATAATAGCCGTTAATTTAAATGACGGTGACGAGCTAATTGGCGTCGACTTAACCGACGGTACTTGCGAAATAATGCTATTTTCCAACGCAGGTAAAGTTGTGCGTTTCTCTGAGGACCAAGTGCGTCCTATGGGCAGAACGGCAACCGGTGTGAGGGGCATCCGTATTGCCGATACTGAGCGTGTAGTATCTCTCATTATTCCAAACGCTGACGGTGACATATTAACCGCCACCCAGAACGGCTACGGAAAATGTACAGCAGTATCTGAGTATCCCGCTAAAAATCGTGCCACTAAAGGCGTTGTCTCTATAAAAGTGTCTGAGCGTAACGGCCAGGTAGTGGGTGCGGTGCAAGTGAGCCAAACAGATGAAATAATGCTAATTAGCGATCGCGGTACGCTAGTTAGAACCCGCGTATCTGAGGTTTCTAGAGTAGGACGCAATACTCAAGGTGTCACCTTAATTCGAACCGTTGATGGTGAGCACGTAGTCGGTTTACAAAGAATTGATGAAGTTATTGAAGTAGATTCTACTGTTATAGAGACTGACGAGGACGGCAATGTTATTGAGGCAATTGCAAGTGACGTTGATGTTCAAGTTGGTGCCACTGGCGCTGATGCGGC
Organism: Glaciecola punicea; assembly: GCF_001756615.1. Lineage (NCBI taxonomy): Bacteria > Pseudomonadati > Pseudomonadota > Gammaproteobacteria > Alteromonadales > Alteromonadaceae > Glaciecola > Glaciecola punicea. Next base: position 247,169 of record NZ_LZXY01000001.1, on the reverse strand, counting down.
AGACAATGATAATTTTGAAAACGACAATGGCGAAAGTAGTGAAGATGAAAAATAGTGCGACGTTAAGACGTTTGTGAATAATTAGCATTATAAGAAAGGATGCCATAGAGCCTTATGTAGCTAATGAGTACTGCTAAATAAAGCCCTGAGCAAATAGCCTGGTATTTAACAAAGCAGCGGACACATTAATGTTTGCTGCTTTTTCATGTAGGGGTAACAATGACAATATTCAATTTTTGTGCTGGTCCGGCAATGCTGCCTGCTGCTGTGCTCAAACGCGCGCAAGCGGAACTGCTCAATTGGAATGGCCAAGGCACTTCAGTAATGGAAGTTAGCCACAGAGGAAAACCTTTTATGGCGGTGGCTGAAAAGGCAGAAGCTGATTTACGCACGCTGCTAAATGTGCCAAGTAACTATAAAGTGTTGTTTATGCACGGTGGCGGACGCGGACAGTTTTTTTCAGTGCCTTTAAATTTAGCCAAAAGAGGCAACCTTGCACAACACCTCGTTACCGGTCAGTGGTCTGACATTGCGGTAAAAGAAGCGGCTAAATATATGCAAAGTGAAGTGGTAGCACAGTCCGCTAATGTTGGTGGTAGGGTGTGCGTGCCTTTGCAATCCTCATGGGACATAAACAAGCAAGCGGCTTACTTTCACTACTGTCCGAATGAAACAATAGAAGGTGTCGAGATTAATTGGGTACCTAAAACAGGTAACGTACCGCTTGTTGCTGACATGTCGTCAAATATTTTGTCAAAAAAGATTGACGTGTCTGACTACGGCATAATTTATGCGAGCGCTCAAAAAAATATAGGGCCTTCAGGTTTAGCCGTAGTAATAGTGCGAGAAGATCTGATTGGCCTCGAGCGTAACGATACCCCGGCTATATTTAGCTATAAAGAACAGTCTGCTGCGGGCAGTATGTATAATACACCGCCTACATTTTCATGGTATTTGGCCGGATTAGTGTTTGAATGGCTATTAGATAACGGCGGCATTGCACCAATAGAGGCTGCTAATCTCGTGAAGGCTCAAACCTTGTATAGATGCATCGATAATAGTGACTTATATCGCAACCAGGTCAGCAATGATAATCGCTCTAAAATGAACGTTGTGTTTCAGCTAGGCGACGGTTCGCTCGACTCTGAATTTTTAAAGCAGGCTGAACTATCTGGTCTACAGGCGCTTAAAGGCCACAGAGCGGTAGGCGGTATGCGCGCCAGTATTTACAATGCGATGCCACTTGAAGGCGTGACAGCGCTGGTAGAGTTTATGCAAGAATTTGAACGCACGCACGGCTAATTTGAAGATAGTGTAAGGAAATATGTGATTCTATGGAGCAGCTAACCCTTTCCCCTGTTAAAAAAGTGTCGGGGCACATTCATTTGCCCGGCAGTAAAAGTTTATCTAACCGCGCACTACTATTAGCCGCATTAAGCGAAGGTCAAACGCGTTTATATAACTTACTTGATAGCGACGATATTCGCCACATGCTGAATGCATTAAAAGCATTAGGTGTAGAGTTTACTTTAAGTAACAACAACACCGAATGCGTAGTACAAGGAATTGCTGGTAAATTTTCTCGACATTCACAGCTTTCCTTGTTTCTAGGTAATGCAGGCACTGCTATGCGGCCGCTTTGTGCAGCCTTAGCATTTTCTGACGTGGACGTAATTCTTACCGGCGAGCCTCGCATGGAAGAAAGACCCATTGGTGATCTAGCGAATGAGCTTATTCGAGCAGGCGCTAATATTAGCTATTTGAAAAACGAAGGTTATCCGCCTGTCGCCATCAAAAGCGCACAAATAGACCAAGACACATTTGAAATAGACGGCAGTGTGTCCAGCCAGTTTTTAACCGCACTGTTAATGGCAGCACCATTACTAGCGGGCAGCGTTGCATCTAATAAAGTCACAATACATATTAAAGGCACATTAGTGTCTAAACCATACATCGATATTACGCTAGACTGTATGGCTAAATTCGGTGTAGTGGTGCACAATCAAAATTATCAATCCTTTATTATTTCAGGCCAACATCAATATATAGCGCCCGCATATTTCTTAGTAGAAGGAGACGCTTCTTCCGCCTCTTATTTCTTAGCGGCAGGGGCCATAAAAGGCGGTGAAATAAAAGTATCAGGTATTGGTAGAGCGAGTGTACAAGGCGATATAGGTTTTGCCGACGTGCTTGAAAAAATGGGTGCAACTGTTGTGTGGGAAGACGATAGCATCACTGTTTCCAAAGGACCTAAGGCATTATTAGCGGTAGATATGGACATGAACCATATTCCAGATGCTGCCATGACTATTGCCACCACGGCGCTGTTTGCGAAAGGTACGACCGCCATTCGCAATATTCATAACTGGCGAGTAAAAGAAACCGACCGCTTATTTGCTATGGCCACAGAGCTGCGAAAAGTAGGGGCAGTTGTAACAGAAGGTGACGATTTTATTGAAATTACACCGCCTGCGGTAATCGAACATGCCAGTATAGACACCTATGATGATCATCGCATTGCAATGTGTTTTTCGTTAGTGGCACTAGATGATAAATGTGGCGTAACCATTAACAACCCCAAATGTACCGCCAAAACGTTTCCTGATTACTTTTTGCAATATGCAAAAGTCTGCGAGCGATAATTAAACGCGTATCTACCATAAAAATAATCGTATTTGCACAATGATAAAAGGGGCGTATAATCGCCCCGTTTTCAATTAAGAGGATTGCAGCCCGTGCGAAAAGCCTATGTAGTGACCGTTGATGGCCCAAGTGGGGCTGGCAAAGGGACTTTAAGCAATATGTTAGCCGATGCATATAAATGGCACTTTCTTGACAGCGGAGCAATTTATCGTGTGTTGGCAATTGCTGCTATTCACCATAAAATAGCGCTGGATGATATACATGGCTTACAACCATTAGCCAATGGTCTTGATGTTACTTTTAGCGTAACCGACAAAGGTAATAGGGTTATTTTAGAGGGTGAGGACGTATCAGATGATATTCGTTCAGAAGAAGTGGGTAGTACAGCCTCACAAATAGCGTCAATCCCTATGATTCGAGAAGCCTTATTAAAAAGGCAGCGCGCGTTTGCGCAGTTGCCTGGCCTAGTGGCAGACGGCAGAGATATGGGCACAGTGGTGTTTCCTGAGGCCGTGGCCAAGATATTCTTAACCGCTAGTGCACAAAGTAGAGCACAACGTCGATATGAACAGTTGAAAGCAATGGGCCAAGATGTTAAAATAACGCGCCTTTTGATGGATATACAAGCAAGAGATGAGCGCGATTTAAACAGACCTACCGCGCCCTTGGTTGCCGCAAAATATGCGCTAGAAATAGATTCTACCGCATTAGGTATAGCGCAAGTATTTGAAATAGCTAAAGCTTTTATAGATTCTAAAATATTTAGTGAGAGCGAATAAATGCATTTAATTAACTGAATTTAGGATGAATTCAGTATATTTAATAACCCCGTCATTTCAGGATTGAATGGTCGGTTTAACTTAGAATGTGAATATGACTGAAAATTTTGCAGACCTTTTTGAAGAAAGCCTACAGCAAATAGAAACGCGCCCAGGCGCGATTGTTAGAGGTACCGTAGTATCAATCGATAAAGACATAGTGCTTGTAGACGCTGGCCTTAAGTCAGAAAGCGCCATTCCTATCGAACAATTTAAAGCAGCTGATGGTTCATTAGAAGTTGCTGTTGGCGATACTATAGACGTTGCTCTAGATGCAGTAGAAGACGGTTTCGGTGAAACTATCCTATCTCGTGAAAAAGCCAAACGCCATGAAGCGTGGGTTGAGCTTGAAAAAGCATACGACGAGAAAGCAACTATCAAAGGCGTTATTAACGGAAAAGTTAAAGGCGGCTTTACAGTTGAAGTTAACACTGTTCGTGCATTCTTACCGGGTTCTTTAGTTGATGTACGCCCTGTACGTGAAACTACGCACCTTGAAGGTAAAGAGTTAGAATTTAAAGTAATCAAGTTAGATGCTAAGCGTAACAACGTGGTTGTTTCACGCCGTGCTGTAATTGAAGCGGAAAGCAGTGCAGAACGCGATCAATTATTGTCTAACTTGGAAGAAGGTGATGAAGTTAAAGGTATCGTTAAGAACTTAACAGACTACGGCGCATTCGTAGACCTAGGCGGTGTAGACGGACTACTTCACATTACCGATATGGCTTGGAAACGTGTTAAGCACCCGAGTGAAATCGTCAATGTTGGTGACGAAATCAACGTTAAAGTACTTAAGTTTGACAAAGATAAGTCTAGAGTTTCATTAGGTATGAAGCAAATGGGCAGCGACCCATGGCAAGAAATTGCACATCGTTATCCAGAAGGCGCGAAACTTAGTGGTGCAGTAACTAATCTTACTGATTATGGTTGTTTCGTAGAGATTGAAGACGGTGTTGAAGGTCTTGTTCACGTATCTGAAATGGATTGGACAAATAAGAACATTCACCCATCTAAAGTCGTTAACCTAGGCGACGTTGTGAATGTAATGGTACTTGAGATAGACGAAGAACGTCGTCGTATTTCATTAGGCCTTAAGCAGTGCATCGACAATCCTTGGGAAACCTTTGCTAAGTCGCACGAAAAAGGCGATAAAGTATCAGGTAAGATTAAATCAATTACCGACTTCGGTATATTCATTGGTCTTGACGGCGGTATCGACGGTCTTGTTCACTTATCTGACATATCGTGGCAGAAACAAGGTGAAGAAGCAGTTCGTGAATATAAGAAAGGCGACGAAATCAGTGCGGTTGTACTGCAGGTTGACCCAGAACGCGAACGTATATCTTTAGGCGTTAAGCAAATTGATGAAGATCCGTTCAATAAGTATCTGACAGATATAAAGAAAGGTGCTATTGTTAATGGAATTGTAATTGAAGCCGACGCTAAAGGTGTAACGGTTAACTTAGCAGAAGAAGTTGACGGCTTTATTAGAATTGGTGACCTGGCTCGTGAAAGAGTGGAAGATGCTAGTGAAATCGTAAAAGTGGGTGATACCATTGAAGCGAAATATACAGGCGTTGATCGTAAGAATCGTGTAATTACTTTGTCGGTTAAAGCGAAAGATCAAGCGGATGAGAAAGATGCTCTTGATAAAGTGAATAACCAACCTGAAGATGCAGGCTTTGCAAGTGCAATGGCTGAAGCATTTAAAGCCGCTAAAGGCGAATAATTGCTCTGTTTGGAGCGGCATCTTAGCCGCTCCATTATTACTTCTAATACTACTTTCCTCTATGTTCCCAATACTCATTACACAAATAGTCATATCATTACTGGAGTATTACTAGTGACCAAATCGGAACTAATTGAGCGTTTATCTATACACACCAAAGATCTACAAGGCAAAGAGCTTGAAGACTCGGTAAAAGAACTTTTAGAGCAAATGGCACAAACTTTACAGAGGGGAGAGCGCATTGAGATCCGCGGGTTTGGCAGCTTTTCCTTACATTATCGCGCACCAAGAGTAGGACGTAATCCAAAAACAGGCGAAAACGTGAAGTTGTCAGGTAAGCATGTACCTCATTTCAAAGCAGGTAAAGAGCTACGCGATAGAGTCGATCTTTAGTAATAGAATTGGCTATAAGCCCCATATAAAACAAGTCGTTAAAAATAACATAGGAAATTTATGAAAGGAATTATCCTTCTTATTATTGCAATTATTTTTACTATGATTGCCGTGCTTGTAGGCTTTCAAAACTCAGAAATAGTCACGATTAATTATTTAATTGCGCAAATAAACATGCGCATATCAATACTTATGCTGGTGTGTATTGGTATTGGTTTTTTCTTGGGTTTTTCTACGATTTTAACTAAATACTTAGCATTGAATGTGCGCTTTGCGACAATGAAACGTCGCTTGGAAAAGTTAGCTATCGACAAATCAGCGTAAGTGACGTGCCTAAATGATATTCCTTATAAGATGCCCATAAAATGATTGAGTGGTTATTCTTACTACTGCCCGTCGCAGCCGCTTATGGTTGGGTAATGGGTAGAAATAGTCTGCGCAGTGCACAGCGCAAGCAATCTTCTATCATGTCTAATCACTACTACAAAGGCTTAAACTTCTTATTATCAGATGAACCTGACAAAGCAGTCGACACCTTAATGAAAATGATAAGTGTTAATAATGACACTATTGAAACTCATATCGCCATGGGCAATTTTTTCCGGCACAGAGGAGAGCTAGATCGGGCGATAAGAGTGCATCAAAATCTTATTAGTCGAGATGAGATTTCTAAAAAACAAGAAGCTTTAGCCTTGGTTGAACTAGGGACAGATTACTTGCTCGCTGGTTTTTTAGAGCGTGCCGAAGGCGTGTTTATTCAGCTATTGGAAAACGACCGACATTTTGGGGTTGCTCAGCAAAAATTATTCAGTATTTATCAGGTAACAAAAGAGTGGAATAAAGCGGTTGAACTGGCTAGCAGAAGCTTAAAAATTACGCCCAATGATGAACATCTTTATCTACTTCTTTCACATTTTTACTGTGAACAAGCATTAAGTCAGGTTGAAGACGGTCTTCTTGACGATGCGCAAAACACGCTTAAAAAAGCGGTTATGGTTGAAGGCAAGCAGGTTCGGGCATGGCTTGAACTTGGCAAATTGGCAATAAAAAGAGAAGATTACAATCAAGCCATGGATTATTTATCTGAGATCCCAAAACGCGATCTCGACTGGTTAAGCGAAGCCATTCCACTGCTTGAAATTAGTGCCAGTAAAACAGAAGGTTGGGATAAGCTAGAGAAATTACTTGAGCCATACTGGCAAAAATGCGCATCTTCCTATATAGCGAAAGTAAATATTATCGCTCGCAAAGGCGAAATAGAACCAGCTGTTGATACTTTATTAAAACAGTTAAAAAACCACCCTACTATGCGTGGTTTTAAAACATTGTTGTCGCTTTACCGTAAAATGTTGAGTGATGAACGAACTCGCACCAGCATCGATCACTTAAACGAGCTTATTGATAAACAAATTGCTCAGCGACCCAAGTATCGCTGTCAAAGCTGTGGCTTTGCTGGACGTCGCTTATATTGGCTTTGCCCGTCATGTAAAAAATGGTCGGTCATTAAACCCATTAAAGGACTCGATGGAGAATAGAATGTCAAACTGTACTTCCTCTGTTATTGTTGCCTTAGATTTTGATAATATTGATTCTGCAAAATTGCTTGTTAAACAGTTATCCCCAGAGCACTGTCGTTTAAAAGTTGGGAAAGAAATGTTTACTATGTTTGGTCCTGACTGGGTTAAATATTTGAACGGTCAAGGGTTTGATATATTTTTAGACTTAAAATTTCACGATATTCCTAGTACCGTTGCAAAAGCAGTTAAAGCAGCAGGGCAGATGGGTGTATGGATGGTGAATGTGCATGCGAGCGGCGGTAAAGACATGATTGAAGCGGCAAAAGAAGCGGCTCTAAAATCGAATAGGCCGCCGCTGTTAACGGCGGTAACCGTACTCACCAGTATGGATGAACGTCAATTCTCTGAAGTTTATGATGGCTCTGATATCACAGGTAAAGTGCTTTCTCTAGCGAGTCTGGCACAACATGCTGGGGCGGATGGCGTTGTATGCTCGGCTATAGAGGCTAATATTCTTCGCAGTAGGCTTAGCAAAGATTTTCGCTTAGTTACCCCAGGCATAAGGCCTATGGGCAGTAGCAAGGATGATCAAAATCGCATAATGACACCAGCTCAGGCAATGAGTGCAGGCGTTGATTATCTAGTAATAGGCAGACCAATCACTAAGGCACTTGAGCCAGCATTAACTTTAGCTGAGATAAATGCCTCAATAAAGTAGCTAGTTATTTACATCGCAATAGCTTGTAGTGCCGGGCAGTACGTTAGATTTAGCTGGCTCCCCAAAGCATCAACGACTGCTTTATACGTGACTAAGCCCTTATGCACGTTAAGCCCATTAAGCAGATGCTGATCATCTAACATGGCTTGCTTCAGGCCTTTGTTAGCCAATGCTAAACCAAAAGGCAGGGTTGCATTGTTCAGGGCAATAGTAGACGTGCGCGCTACTCCACCTGGCATATTGGCAACGCAATAATGAACAACGTCATCAATAATATAGACGGGGTCTTGATGAGTAGTTGCTTTGGATGTCTCAAAACACCCACCTTGGTCAATAGCCACATCTACTAGCACCGAACCCGGTTTCATTTTTTTAATATGCTGCGCGTTTAATAATTTAGGCGCTGTTGCTCCAGGTACTAACACCGCGCCTATAATGAGGTCCGCTCTGGATGAATAATAGTCTATGGCATCTTCTGTAGAGTATACTGTTCTTATTTGTGAGCTAAATATGTCATCAAGTTCACGTAGTCTAGGCAGTGAGCGGTCAAGAACAGTGACATCGGCACCTAAGCCTACAGCCATTTTAGCGGCGTTTGTGCCTACTACGCCACCGCCGATAATGAGTACTTTACCAGAGGCAACTCCGGGCACTCCGCCTAACAACGTACCGCTACCCCCGTGGGACTTTTCTAAATAATGCGCGCCCGCCTGAACCGACATGCGGCCGGCCACTTCACTCATTGGTGCCAGCAGCGGCAGTCCGCCAAATCTGTCAGTGACGGTCTCGTAGGCTATGCAACTGGCTTTTGAATCAACGAGCAGTTGAGTCTGCACTGGATCGGGCGCTAGATGCAGATATGTGTATAATATTTGTCCCTCGCGCAGCATGTTGCATTCATTTGGCTGGGGCTCTTTTACCTTAACAATCATTTCAGCTTTTGTAAAAACAGCCTCAGCGCTGCTCATAATAGTGGCACCAGCGCTTTCATAAAGCTCATCAGTAAAACCTATTGCGCTGCCCGCGCCGGATTCTATTAATACACTGTGCCCATGGCTAATAAACTCTTTTACGGCCGCGGTAGTTAAACCCACCCTGTATTCGTGATTTTTAATCTCTTTTGGTACACCTACAATCATTAAATTTCCCAATATGTTCAACAGAGTTGAATTGTAATATAACTGTAGATAATAAAACATCAAAACTTCTGTTGATATATTTGAGTAATTTTCGGTAACGATATAGAAGTACTAAGATATCAAGCTTATCACATGGTTTAAGCTACGATCAGCGGGTTACTCAAAGCTCTCGTGGCAGATATGTCAAACTACCGAAGCCCCTTGATGAACCCTCGTTGCGTCTGCTTAAGGTAAGTAAGTCAAGAACCTAAGTAATGATGAATGAGGTAAAGCATACCTCAAATATAAAAGTTAATTTAAAATAGGTTTTGGCTGTTTAGCGTAGGTGATTATGCTAACCTTAAGCTTAATTTTTTTGGGAGTATTTTATATAAGTACCTGCAAAAAAGAATAAATATCACGTTGAGAATAGAATACTAAATATGGCACGCTTATCAGGAATTCAGCGAGTAATGGAAGTTGGCATGATGATTTCATGTGCATTTTCATTTTTCTTGTTACTGTCGCTCGCTTATTTTCATCCCAGTGACCCGGGGTGGAGCCAAGCTGGCATGCAGATAGACGTACAAAACTTAATGGGCCCTGTAGGCGCTTACCTCGCAGATATTTTACTTTTTACTTTTGGCGTTACCGCCTATCTTGTGCCTTTTGCTCTTGCCTTTGTAGGATGGTTCATATTCTTACACATTAAAAGCGTTGTTGAACTTGACTACCTTACTATCACGCTAAGGTTAGTAGGGATCATTTTGCTTGTGTTTGGTTTTACCGGCATTGCCAGCATCAATTTTGATGATTTTTATCGAGTGTCAGCAGGTGGCGCAATGGGCGATATTATTAGTGATGCTTTACTGCCTTATTTTAGTTTCGTGGGGACTGTTCTTCTTCTTCTGTGTTTTTTCTTAACGGGTTGTACTTTAGCAACTGGCATTTCTTGGTTTCAATTTATTGATTCCATTGGCGCTAGTGTCATCTATACGGGCAAAATGTTAATTACTTTACCATCAAAACTGTCAACCTTGTCGTTGCCCGATTTACGAAAAAGCATCGGTAAGCCCAAGGATGACGACTTCTATGACTCACCCAATCAAGATATACACATTACAAGCCTGCGCGCCGAGCCGCCTGCACCTGAGAAGAAAGCACCTACGTTTACTATCCCTGCAGAAATCTTTGATGATCTTGCTGAACCCACTTCGACTCTCTTTACCAAAAGCAATATTAAAGCTAACGTCACTCAAGCCAACGCAGCAAGGACTGCAGCAGCGAATAGCGATTCAACACAACAGGGCAGGGTAGATGCTCTAGCGCCCAGAGAATCCTTGTTAGATGATGAGTCTTCAACTGCTAATGTTCCTTTAGGCTGTGAAGATCTTTCTGCCAATGCAAAGGCCCCAGTGCATGCAGAACCACCGTTAGCCAGCAGCGAATCTTTGCCAGTTGATACTCCAAAAGCACTGCTACCATCGTTTGATTTACTGCAGCGGGCAGACAAAGTTGAAAATCCTATAACACCAGAAGAACTTCAGGGAATTGCGCGCCTGTTGGAAGCAAAACTAGCCGACTTTAATATTCAGGCAACCGTAGTAGATGTACTTCCTGGACCAGTAATTACAAGGTTTGAACTTGATTTAGCCCCAGGAATTAAGGTAAGTAAAATTACAACCTTAGCCAAAGACTTAGCGCGCGCAATGTCGGCTATTTCGGTGCGAGTAGTGGAAGTAATACCGGGGAAATCGGTTATTGGACTAGAGTTACCCAATACACATCGAGAAATGGTGAGACTGAGTGAAGTCATTGGCTGCGCTGCGTTTCAAGATAATCCATCACCTTTAACTATGGTTTTAGGCGCGGATATTAGCGGAGAACCTGTTATAGTTGATTTAGCAAGCATGCCGCATTTGCTTGTAGCAGGTACAACAGGTTCGGGTAAATCTGTCGGCGTAAACGTCATGATTTTAAGCCTATTGTATAAATCGACACCAGAAGATGTTCGTTTAATCATGATCGATCCTAAAATGCTTGAACTATCGGTATATGAGGGAATTCCACATTTATTAACCGGAGTCGTTACCGACATGAAAGAAGCGTCAAACGCGCTACGTTGGTGTGTGGGTGAAATGGAGCGCAGGTATAGACTTATGTCAGCCCTTGGCGTGCGCAACTTAAAAGGATACAATCGTAAAGTAAAACTGGCTAAAGAAGCTGGACAGCCTATTCTTGACCCTTTATGGAAGTTTGAAGAAAGTATGGAAACGCGGGCGCCAGAGCTTGAAAAGTTACCCTCTATTGTGGTCATCATAGATGAATTTGCCGACATGATGATGATAGTGGGCAAGAAAGTAGAAGAGCTCATCGCCAGAATAGCGCAAAAAGCCCGTGCAGCAGGCATTCATTTAATATTAGCGACTCAGCGCCCCTCTGTTGACGTTATCACCGGCTTAATAAAAGCGAACATTCCTACACGCATTGCTTTTCAAGTCTCAAGCAAAATTGACTCTCGTACCATTTTAGACCAGCAGGGTGCTGAATCACTGCTGGGTATGGGCGACATGCTTTATAATCCGCCGGGCAGCAGCATTACCACGCGGGTTCATGGTGCTTTTGTTGATGATCATGAAGTACATGCTGTAGTAGCCGATTGGAAAGCACGCGGCGCGCCTAACTATATAGATGAGATTTTAAACGGTGATGCTACGGGCGATATATTATTGCCAGGCGAACTGGCCGAAAAAAACACAGATGAAGAATACGACGCTGTTTATGACCATGCGCTTGAGTTTGTGACTGAAACCAGAAAGGTCTCAATCTCCAGTATTCAGCGAAAATTTAGAATTGGTTACAATAGAGCCGCCAGAATTGTTGAACAATTAGAGCAAAATGGCGTCGTAAGTACAGCTGGCCACAATGGCAATCGAGAGGTCTTAGCACCTCCGCCACGTAAGGATTAATATGATAAAACGTCACCTAGTTTATCCGCTTATATTACTAAGCGGAATGAGTTTTTCACTGCATTGTGAGCAGTTAAGTGTGAATAATATTCTTGTAGCGCAACGTGCTCAGTCTGAGAACAGCGTAAGGTTGCCCACTAATTCCCCGATACTCAAAATTGTGAGTGAGCAAGGCAGTAAAGAGGATAAGGCAAGTTTACGCAGTTTATTAAGTCAATTCTCCACGCTTAAGGGCACGTTTACTCAAACCATAGTAGACATGCAAGGCGAAGAACTACAAAGCGCTAGTGGTGAACTATTTCTGCAAAAACCACAGAAGCTTAGATGGTCGGTGCAAGCCCCAGACGAGTCTTTACTTATCGCAGATGGTAAATCAGTGTATAACCTAGACCCTTTTCTGGAACAAGTCACTATTGTGGACCAAGCGGCACTCACCCAAAGCAACCCCCTCATGCTGTTGATAAGTGATGAGCAGCAGCAATGGGATCAAGTATCGGTAGTAAAGCAAGAAAATACTTATACGATTGTGTCGTTAACCGACAACTCTCCTATTAATAAACTAATTTTACGTTTTGATGCACAAAATAAGCTTACATCATTAGTGTCTTACGATCGTCAGCAACAGGCTAATCTTCTTGATTTTAGCGATGTAGTGTTAAATCAACATGTTTCAAATGACGACTTTAGGTTTAGTACCAATGAAGGCTGGATAATAGATGATCAGCGTGAGCAACCGCAAAGTAAATGAATAATAAACGTCCTCTAGCTGATTTACTGCGTCCAGCTAGCTTGAAAGATTACGTTGGGCAAACTCACTTACTGGGTGAAAGTGGGCCAATAAGGCATCTGTGCGAACGCCAGCAACTATGCTCAATGATATTGTGGGGACCGCCTGGCTGTGGCAAAACATCTCTAGTTAATTTATTAAAAGAATATTGGCAACTACCTGTGCTGTATTTGTCGGCGATAAGCAGTGGTATTAAGGATATTAAAGCGCTGGTGTCAACTACCGAAAATGATTTATTTAAGCAGCAAAAAATTGTGTTTGTAGACGAAATTCATCGCTTTAATAAGGCCCAGCAAGACGCATTTTTACCGTATGTTGAAAATGGCGATATAGTACTTATCGGGGCCTCCACCGAAAACCCTGCTTTTTCTATTAATTCAGCATTACTGTCAAGAATGCGCGTATTTACTTTACGCGCTTTAACAAAGGATGACTTAGCAGAGCTGATGGATAGAGCCTTAAGCTTTTTAAATGAACAACGCGAGCGAACAAATAACTCCGAAGTTGCTATTGATGAGCCAGCAAAGCAATTACTTATAAATGCAAGCGGTGGCGATGCCCGCCGTTTATTGAGCAACATTGAAGTAGCGCTAAGCTTATTGCCAAACAGTGCTAATGAGACGGGCTTAGAGCAAACTAAACTCGTGCTCAGTAAAAGCATAGCAGAAACTGCTTGTGGTGAACAAGTGGGTAGTTTTGACAAACAAGGTGACGCCTATTACGATACTCTATCGGCTTTTCATAAGTCAGTAAGAGGTTCTTCAGTTGACGGTAGCTTATTCTGGTTTGCTCGTTTGCTATTAGCCTCTACCGATATTGTACCTATATGTCGCAGACTATTGGCTATTGCAAGTGAAGACATTGGCAATGCCGATCCTAAAGCACTGCAGGTATGTCTTAACGCATGGGACGTTTACCACCGTGTAGGCAAAAGTGAAGGAGAACGCGCGGTGGCACAAGCGGTAATATATTGCGCTTTAGCGCCGAAAAGTAATGCGGTATATGCTGCATTTACACAAGCCAAATTATTAGCCAAGCAACATGCCGATGCCCCAGTGCCGTTTCATCTAAGAAATTCAACCAGCAGCATTACCAAAGATTTAGGGCACGGCAAGGCCTATCAGTATGCCCATAACTACGAATATGCCTTCACACCACAGCAAACTTATTTACCTGATGAGGTAGAGATGACTAGTCTCTATCAGCCAAGTGACCGTGGATTTGAAAAGCAGTTAGCACAAAAGATTGCGTTTTTAGCATCGTTAACTACAGGTACAACTAAGAGTTAATTCATGTCTGCCATAAATACTTACCTTATTATTGCTTGCGGCGGTGCTATTGGCGCATGCTTACGTTATTTTCTCACCCAAGAAAGCATAAAGCTATTGGGGAAAGGCTTTCCGTTTGGTACTCTTGCGGTCAATGTCATCGGTTCATTCGCATTGGGGTGTTTATACATGTGGATTGAGCAAGAACAACGAGAAATATCAGATAGTTTACGTTTGTTTCTAGGCGTAGGTTTATTAGGTGCCCTAACCACTTTCTCAACATTTTCGTACGATACTTTGCTATTACTTCAGCAAAGTGAGTACATCAAAGCTCTATTAAATATATTGTTGAACGTCGGCCTATGCATAGTTGGTGTATGGCTGGCGGTATTATTTGTAAAAGGATAGGATGATTCATGTTAGACCCACGATTGCTACGAAATAACATCAACGAAGTTGCCCAACAGCTTGCTAAGCGCGGTTATGCATTAGATGTACAAAAATACAGTGAGCTTGAAGCCAAACGCAAACAGCTACAAATATCGACAGAGTCATTTCAAAATGAACGTACTGTTCGCTCAAAAGCTATTGGTAAGGCAAAAGCATCAGGACAAGACATTGCACCTTTGCTAGCTGTGGTGTCTCAATTAGCATCTGACTTAGAAAATGCCAAAATAGCGCTAGTTGACGTGCAAAACGCACTAAATGAGTTTTACCAAGAAATGCCAAACATTCCAGAAAGCGAAGTGCCGTTTGGAGAAAATGAAAATGACAATCAGCAGGTGTCAGTCTGGGGCGAGCCACGCACGTTTGATTTTAAAGTGCGTGATCATGCAGATATTGGCGTTCATCTTAACAAGGGCTTAGATTTTGAAACAGCTGCGAAGCTTACCGGGAGCCGCTTCGTAGTGATGAATGGACAAATCGCGCGCCTGCACCGTGCTATTGGCCAGTTTATGCTAGATCTGCACACCCAGGAACATGGTTACCACGAAGTGTATGTTCCTTTGCTTGTAAATTCAGACAGTTTATACGGTACCGGCCAGCTGCCTAAGTTTGGAGAAGATTTGTTTCATACTAAACCAGCAACCGAAGAAGGTCATGGCCTGTCGCTTATTCCCACGGCAGAAGTGCCATTGACCAATATTGCCCGTGATCGCATTTTTGATGCCAGCGAACTGCCCCTTAAAATGACCGCACACACGCCTTGCTTTAGAAGTGAAGCAGGCTCTTACGGCCGCGATACTCGCGGCCTAATTAGACAGCATCAGTTTGACAAAGTAGAACTCGTTCAAATGGTGTTACCTGGTGAGAGTATGCAAGCTTTAGAAGATCTAACAGGCCATGCTGAAGTTATTTTACGCAAGCTCAATTTACCCTATCGTAAAATGTTATTGTGCACTGGCGATATGGGCTTTGGTTCATGTAAAACCTATGATTTAGAAGTATGGCTACCAGCCCAGAAAACGTATCGCGAAATATCTTCTTGCTCCAGCATGGGCGACTTTCAAGCCAGAAGAATGCAGGCCAGATACAAGTCTGCAGATATGAAAAAACCAGAATTATTACACACACTAAACGGATCCGGCCTTGCGGTAGGCAGAACCTTAGTCGCCGTGTTAGAAAACTATCAGCAAGCTGATGGAAGCGTTACCGTTCCACAAGCTTTAGTACCATACATGAACGGTGTTACGAGCATTAGCCCGCAATAAGCTGTTACGCATAACCCTAAGCCCGCTATAAACATTTAGCGGGCTTAGGCAGCCCAGCTAGCTTGGTGGGTATCTTTGCAGGGCCTTTAGGAAATAAACGATACAAGTATCGACTATTTCCTTTGTCTGGCCCATGCGTCTGCTGTAAGGCTTTTACCAGCGCTCTCATTGCCGGACTAGTATCGTAGGTAGTATAAAAATCACGAACAAAATGCACAATTTGCCATCTTTCGCCTGTCATTTCTATATTTTCTAAATAAGCAATATGCTGGGCGACTTCATTGTTCCACTGTTCACTTTTGCGTAAATAGCCTTCTTTATCGGTTTCTATCTCCACACCATTAACGATTATTGAGAAAGTATTCATAACGACACTCATTGTTGAATAGTAATAACAGGATGCTGCTGGGCACATAAATCTACCCATTGCATATCTGACACTAAAATAAGATTCTCGAGCCTGGGTAAACCACTGGCAAAATAATCATTTTTTACTGCATAAAACGTGCATTTAGGATAGTCAGCGATAAGACTCAACGCCGCATATACGCCATTTTGCAATAATATTACACTCAGTCCCCGCTCACAATAGGCTGCAACTTTAGATGGGGTGTTAGATAGCAATTGTATAATCATTAAAAGACTAAGACCTGCGTTGCTTTTGCACATATCTGGACTAGTTGTGCATCGCTTATAGGCGACACAGCAAAGCTAATGTCGTTTAGGGAAATATGATACGTTGTAAGTGCTGAGGTTTGTGCAAATATAAGCTCTACGTCAAACATCGGCAGGGCACTTAGTTTTTTATAGATTGATTTATGTGAAATGAGTGTACTTTGCTGTGCCTTGAGTAACTGATACACGCCATCGCCGACAAATATGTACACCACTTGCATACCTATGTTCGTAGCAGCAAGGGCTGCTTCTAAAGAGTCTGTGGCGTCGCTAGTAGAATAGGGAGCTTGAGTCGTTTGAATGACTATGTAAGGATTTTGTAATACAGGTAAATCACTCATAGCTGGATATTAACACTATTGTTGTTAAGTGCTTCAAAATAGGCCGTTAAGCCAACTTGTGTAAATGGCCAAACTAAGTTGGCGTAATTTGGCTCTGGTGCTAGCTGCGCGTCTACAACGCCCCTGCGAGAAGCTGCCGTTACACATACGTTGAGATTGATAGCATGCTTTTTGGCTAAATCACACCACTTACTATATACGTCGAGCTCATCTGCGTTAGGCTGTAGTAGTGAGGACGCATTGTGTACACCTTTTTGATAGAAAAAAACCTGCGTGATTGAATGGCCTTGCTCAATTGCCGCTGCACAAAAAGATAGTGCGCTGTGAGCATTTCGGGCATCGAAAGGGCTATTTGTCACCATTAGAGTAAAACGAGTGGGTATTGTGTTAGTCATTTATTATCGCTGTGCTAAGTTTGTCTTTACCATTAAGGACATTATAAACAAAAACGCCCCTAACATGGGGCGTTTTTTTCATCAATTAACTATCATTAAAGCTTAGTCGTTATTAGCACCCAGTAAAGACAATATAGATAAAAAGATATTATATATACTTAGATATAGTCCAACGGTTGCGCGTATATAGTTGGTTTCTCCGCCGTGTATAATTCGACTAGTGTCAAACAATATAAAGCCTGACATAACCAGAATAATAAGTGCGTTAATAGCCAAACCAAGCGCAGGCATTGCAAAAAAGAAGTTTCCAATGATTGCGAGAAGTGCAACTACCATTCCCACCATTAAAAACCCGCCCATGAAACTAAAGTCTTTCTTAGATACAAGTGCATAACCAGACAGCGTTAAGAAAACTACTGCGGTAGCACCAAGTGCCTGGCCAATTAAATGGCCCATCCCGTTAGCGACATACATGCTTAAAATAGGACCAAGTGCACCACCCATTAGGCCTGTGAATACAAATACCCAAAAAAGACCGGCTGCGGTATCTGCTTTCTTGTTTACGATAAACATAGATATAATTGCGCCAATGAACATCGCCCAGTATCCAACCATGCCAATATTCAGCATCGCGGTTACAGTTGCCGTGATAGCACTAAAAGCTAACGTTAACGACAATAACATATAGGTATTGCGAAGCACCTTATTGACTTCTATTGCGGAGCTTTCGCCAGCACTAGAATACAAAGTACGTCTATCCATTTCTTTCTCCAGTAATTACTATTATTTGTTGAGTACAATACTCAGTTATTATTAGTAACTATGTTAGGTGTTTGGTTCACTTTTTCAAGGTTTTTTCGAACGAAAGTTACAAAATAATGTAATTAACGACTAAAAAACCTGCGATTAAAGAAATTTTAACTTTTTTTTCTTATTAGGCCTTTACAATTACCTCATTCAAATTTAATATGCGCCCCTCTTGGATAGCTGGCAGAGCTCGGTTTAATGCACCTGACTTGAAATCAGACGAACGGTCAAACGTTCCGGGGGTTCGAATCCCTCGCTATCCGCCACATTTAAAAAAACCGCCTAACAGCGGTTTTTTTATACCTGTAATTTTATTTACCGCTTGTAGCAATGTCTTAATTTGCTTTGCTACACATGGCTATGCTCACAGACATTACTGTTCACATAAGTTTTGCTAAACGCCCTAGAAAAGACAAAGTTATAGTGTTATTAATAAACTCATCGTATATTATAAGCCTAGACAAGAAGCCCGTATGGTCTAACACCAAAAAGGTTGTTACAACGTGATCAAAATTTTAGTAGTAGATGACCACGACCTTGTAAGAACAGGAATAGTTCGCATTTTGAAAGACGTAAAGGATTTCAAGGTTGTGGCTGAACTTGGTTCAGGCGAAGAGGCAGTGGAATATTGCCGAAAACAAAGCCCTGATATAGTGCTAATGGATATTAGTATGCCTGGTATAGGTGGTCTTGAGGCTACCCGCAAGGTTACCCGTATATGCGATGACGCAAAAGTTATTTGTATATCAATGCATAAAGATAATCCTTTCCCAACCAAAGTGATGCAGGCAGGCGCCTATGGATTCATTACTAAAGACGCTGAGCACAATGAGATGATCACAGCTATTTATAAAGTGCATTCAGGGCAAAAGTACATTTCGCCTGAAATAGCACAGCTAATAGCCCTAGGGCAACTTGATAACATGAGCGACAATCCTTTTAGCGATTTGTCAGATCGTGAATTAGAAATTGCAATAATGATTACCCGCGGTGAAAAAGTGACCGAAATTGCTAAGTATCTACACATAAGCGCTAAAACAGTGAATACCTACCGCTACCGTATGTTTGACAAGCTCTGCGTTACTTCCGACGTTGGATTAACACATTTGGCACTGCGCCATAAAATCATTCAATCAATTGCTTAAATGCTAGAAAATTCATCACCCGCCTTCAACCATGAACATTTCTTAAAATACCTCACAGGCGAGCCCGGTGTTTATAGAATGTATGATGTTAGAGGCGACGTAATTTATGTTGGTAAAGCAAAAAACCTCAAAAAACGCGTCGCCAGCTACTTTCGCAAAACAGTAGACAACGTAAAAACGCAGACCTTGGTCAACAATATAGTCGATATGGATGTCACTATAGTATCGAGTGAAACCGAGGCGTTTTTGTTAGAAAACAACTATATTAAAAAGTATCGACCCCGCTACAACGTTGTTCTTCGCGATGATAAGTCTTATCCGTTTATTTTTATATCCGAACACGAACACCCAAGACTGAGCTTTCATCGTGGCCCTAAAAAAAAGAAAGGCGAATATTTTGGGCCCTATCCAAGTGCTTGGTCGGTCAGAGAAAGTCTACGTTCTATGCAAAAAATATTTCCTATTCGCCAATGTGAGGATAGTTATTACCGAGCCCGCTCAAGACCTTGCTTGCAATATCAAATGAAACGCTGCAGTGCTCCATGCGTTAAAGGATTTGTAAGCGACGAGGATTATAACGAGCAAGTTAAACTTGCAGCAATGTTTTTACGGGGTAAAAATACGCAAGTTATATCAACTTTAGTAGGCAGAATGGAAGATGCCAGCGTGAATTTGAATTTTGAAGCCGCGGCGCGCTATCGAGACCAAATTAGTGCACTTAGAAAAGTACAGGAACAACAATTTGTCTCTGGTACCCAGCAAGAACTGGATGTTTTTGGCTTTGCCTTTCGAAATGGTATTGCCTGTATTTTTGGGATATTTATCCGTGACAATCAAGTCTTGGGCAGTAAATCATTCTTTCCCAAAATACCTAAAGGCAGTATCGACAAAGAAGTTTTTGAATCGTTTTTACTACAATTTTATTTAGCCGGGAACAAATTAATACCCCAGCAAATAGTCATCCCTATTAAGTTTGATGAAATGAACACGGTGGAGGTGGTACTAAGCCAAGAAGCAAAACGTAAAGTTAAGTTTTATGAAGGCGTACGCGATGAAAAACGCAAATATCTTCAAATAGCTAATAATAATGCTGAAAATTCGCTTGAAACTCAGCAAAATCAACAAAAGTCTATTTTTGCCAGGTTTACTCATCTGGAAAAAATACTTGAGTTAGATTCACCTATTAAAAGAATGGAATGCTTCGATATTTCGCATACATCAGGCGAACAAACGGTTGCGTCTTGCGTGGTATTTGATCGCAACGGTCCACTTAAATCAGACTATCGAACCTTTAATATTGACGGCATCACCCCAGGCGACGATTACGCTGCAATGGCACAGGCTATTAAGAGGCGCTACAAATCGCCTACCAACGATGCCAAGCTGCCAGACTTACTCATTATAGACGGCGGAAAAGGGCAGCTATCTCAGGCTGAATCTCATTTCAAAGACTGGCCTGAAGATAAGAAACCGCTCATTATTGGCGTGGCAAAAGGTACTAGCCGAAAACCGGGCCTAGAAACATTAATTTATGCCTATTCCCACGAAACCATTGCCGTCGATTTTGATTCACCCGGATTACACTTGGTTCAGCATATTCGGGACGAGTCGCACCGGTTCGCCATTACCGGGCACAGAGCAAGGCGCCATAAAGTAAAAACTACGTCACCTTTGCAAGATATTCCCGGAATTGGTCCTAAGAAACGTCAAATGCTGTACAAGTATACGGGCGGTTTACACGGCCTTAAAAAAGCGAGTAAAGCTGAAATTGCGAAAGTCCCGGGAATAGGCCAAGACCTCGCCGATATCATTTACGATTATTTACACTCGTAAGGTGTCAACATCTGTTATTATCCTAATCATTACGCAATTGATAAGAGAAATACAGCCGCTGTGATATGGACTATTCCCAATTTAATTACGCTATTGAGAGTTTTATTAATTCCTGTCTTTGTATCAGTCTATTTTCTTGACTGGAAATGGGCATTTGCGGTCGGCGCATTTATATTTTGGCTAGCGGCTATTACCGACTGGGTTGACGGTTATCTTGCTCGTAAATTAGAACAGTCTAGCCCGTTTGGGGCCTTTCTTGATCCCGTTGCCGACAAGCTTATTGTATCGGCCGCTTTACTTATGATTACCCACCAGTACGCCTCTGTATGGATCACGATTCCTGCCATTATATTATTAATGCGCGAAGTATACATATCGGCGCTGCGAGAATGGATGTCACAATTAGGGGCTTCTGATTTAGTTGCAGTAAGTTTTATAGGCAAGGCTAAAACGTTAATCCAAATGCTAGCGCTTATTGGTTTATTAGCAGGTCCAGGACTGCATGAATTCATAAACTTTCAGTTTTACTGGGTCATACTCGGCAAACTACTTTTATACGCAGCAGCAGTACTGTCTATATGGTCAATGGTAGTGTATACAATACCCGCTTGGAAAACGTTGCTGGCGCAAAAATAGCAGCCTAATCACACTTTTGCGGGTAATTGTTCAAAATTTGATTGAACAGTGTTTTTTAGTAAGATTTGTAGTTGACACCCTTTAATTTGCATGTAGAATGCACGGCTCGTTTCAGGGCGGGAATAGCTCAGTTGGTAGAGCGCGACCTTGCCAAGGTCGAGGTCGCGAGTTCGAATCTCGTTTCCCGCTCCAATCTCTTTTTATAGATTCTTGAAAAAGAATCTGCACAAGGAGATTTTCTGAAATGAATAACGCTTGGTCTGCTAAGTGTTAGCATTGTTTTGCGGCGGAATGGCAGAATGGCTATGCAGCGGATTGCAAATCCGTGGATCTCGGTTCGACTCCGGGTTCCGCCTCCATCAGAATGTATTTACACGTATCTCACAGTCTTCAAAGCCCCATTCTATATGACTTAACCACCTGATAGGTGGTTTTTTTACGCCTATTATTCTTGCTGCGTATTGCTACAGCTGATAAATTTGATGGTACATTTGTTGGTACATGCTAATATTTTACTTTCTGGTTCTGAAATGTACCAACAAATAGGACAATTATGGCTCTTACAAATATGGCTATACTCAACGCCAAACCTGACGTTAAAGACTATAAGTTGTCTGATGGTAAAAGCTTACATTTATTGGTTAAAAAGTCAGGCAGTAAATATTGGCGTTGGAGTTACCGTTATGACGGAAAACAGAAAACTTTAGCTATTGGTGTGTATCCAGAAGTCAGTATTAAAGTTGCTAGAGATAAAGTAGATAGACTAAGAGTTGTGTTATCTGATGGTTTAGATCCAAGCCAGTATGTAAATGATATTAAGAAAAAACATATTGCTGCATCCTATAAAGGAATGTCGGTAAGTGATGCACTAAGTATGTTCTTTAAAGAGTACTGTGTTGATAAAGATGATAAGAGTATTAGGGGCATAGATGGACTTATACGCAACTGGATCAAGCCAGCGATAGGGAATGTTGCCTGTGTTGATATAAACGCACAGGATGTACTAGGGATCGTCAGAGGGATTGAAAAGAAAGATATGCGACCAACTGCTCATAAGGTTGCTACTTTATTAAAACAGTTCTTTGCTTTTTGTATTGCTGAACCAACTATTCAAATAGATAGAAATTGGATGCTTGATGTTATTAGTTTACTTAAGCCGCTACCTGAGTCCCATCATCCAGCGTTGATCACGCCTACTGATGTGGCTCAGTTGCTAGGTGATATTGATGGCAGTAAAAGCTATTGGACAACTAAGATAGCCATACGGTTATCTATTAATTGGTTTGTTCGTCCAGGGGAATTACGTAAGCTTCTGTGGCAAGACATAAATTGGGCAATGGAATGTGTGCAAATTAGTAAGTCTGAAATGAAAAAGACGAGTAGTTCACAAGATCACTGGATCCCCTTTACCCGACAAACTAAAGAAATGCTGCAGTTCTTATTAGATAATAATAGAACGTCTGCTTTTGTGTTTCCATCCATTAGAAACTTACATAAGCCAATGAGTGAGAATACAGTTAATGGTGCCATTAGGAATATGGGTTACCAAGGTAAGCAAACTGCTCATGGTTTACGGGCAACTGCACGTACTTTGTTAGACGAAGAGTTAAAGCAAAACCCAAATTACATAGAGCATCAATTGGCCCATAGGGTTAAAGATGCAAATGGTCGAGCCTATAATAGAACAACACAATTAAATGAAAGAAGGGTAATGCTACAACTGTGGTCAGATTACTTAGATGAATTAGAATATAAAGCTAAGAATGGTATTGAAGTAAAGTCTGCATATGAGCAGGCTATTATGAAAGGAGTCTAGGTGTTATCCCGATCAGCAATGCGCTGTTCGATCCACTGCTGTACTTCAGTGTCAACCCACCCACTTATCTTGATCCCTAATTTGACTGGCTTAGGAAAGGTTTCAGCGCTTATCATGGAATACATGTAAGGAACACTGATACCACATAAATGAGTGACTTCTTCTTTGCGAAGTATTCTAGTTAATAGGATTAGACGACCATCAAGGTTTTCTAAATTAATTTATCTACTCCTGTTTATAGATATTTGTGGTGCCTTCTAAACTGCTTGCAAAATTCTGCAAACAATAAGTAATGTCTTGCCTGTTAAAACTTCCATCATATTCATGCTCTAAAAAATCTAAAAATAAATAGATAGCGTCAGCTTTAGTTTTAGCTGTTGCTTTGGTTAGTTGTTCGTCCAACTTCTGAAACTCTGCAAGTTGTATTTTGACTATCTCAACGAGTTCACGCTTTGATTTATCTTCAATTGACTGGATCATTCAATCCCCCTTATCTGCTCTTAGGTTTTAACCACACGTACTTTCATCAACTTTTATCATCTAGTTCGTTTGCCATTTGCCATAACTTAATGTGCAATATTGAATTATGACCGATGTTTGTGTATTGATTAGTTTGCAAATAGTTATCGCATTCCCGCATTAAATATGCTGCACTAGCCACTTGTTTTTCTGCCTGTGCTAGTTGCTCGCGTAGTGAAACAAGTTCTTTGTCTTTCTTACTCATTAAATCTTGTGCGTTTAACATCTTTAACATTTCACTGTAACTAATAGTTTTCATGACTCTACAGGCCCTAAAATAATCAAAGATGCTATTTTTAACTTAGTCCAAGCATCTATAAATTCATCTGAACCTCTTTCGGTGTTATCAAAATCAATTACCAACTCAGCTAAGTTAAAAGTTCTTAAGCATTCTTGCAAATGTTGTTGACGTAATAAAAGCACATGTAATCTACGATCAGATAGTGTGCCTCTTATCAACAAGTTAATATCAAAGTTGTATTTTGGATCTGACATTAAGTTTCCTTATATGTATTTGTGTTGGTTACTTATTAAGTTTAAGTTTTTTTGCTAGACAATCTTCAAACCATTTGTTACCAAAATTATATACTGCACGTAGTTTTTCAGTGGGTACTTCATAGACTTGTACTTGAAAAGCGTCATTTATAATTAGCAGCAGTAGCACATCTGGTTTATAGATTTTAAAACTATGGGGGTAGTCAGGGAAACTGTGCCTAATATCTTTAGTCCTAACGCTATTTTGCCTTAACTCTATTACTTGCTCTGCTACACTAGCTAAGTAAATGCAGGTTCTTGCATGACTTGCGGTTGTTGCACTGGCTAATGTCAGCAGTAAGGCTGTTAATACTATTTTCATTATCTTTTGCACTCTCTCCCTCTTAATGACAATCCTATTCGCGTCATTCTTTTATTTACTGTGTTTAAGGCTATCTTCAAGTTGGGCTTGTAACATAATGTTACCTTGACGAAGGCTTTCTACTTTTTTAGCACTCTTACTGAGATTAAAGTTTTGAGTGTGGATAATCTCTATAAGATCAGATCTGTTTTTATCGCCTAAGTTTTCTATATTCATTAGGTAAGTACTCCTCTTGATTCTAGTTCTGTAGTTACTTTAATGTAGCCAGCTCCGTGTAATGCGGCACCATATGAACCGTCTTGGCAACTCATCCAATGTGCATTTGATCGCAATATGTGTTCTTTCTTGGCTTCAAGTTCTTCAACTGTCATATCCTGTAATTCTTTCATTGTGTTTCCTTTAGGTAATAAAAAACCCCTTAGCGTCAGCGGTTGGGGTTTTGTTGTTTAAATTTACTCAAACATTCATTTCGTACATTTCACAACTCAAATTATCGCACCACTTTAATGTTGGTGTTTCGTGATCCCCATGCTCTATAGATAAATAATCTTTGCACTGCGTACAAGAAGGTTTATCAATATAAACTGGAGAACTTGGGTTGTGTTTAGTACTTTCAATCCAGCAAGGGTAGTTATCTTTCATAGTGATTCCTTAGCTAAATATAAAGTTAAAAGGTGACACTGACTTAGGGGGGATCTTTGCTGTCCTTAACAATTTGGACAAATGGCGTGTGTCAACACCGGGGACTGGTGCTTAGTAAGTTAGTTCTACGTAACGACTATCTAAATTGTCATACACATCTTTTGAGAAGGTTTCTGACTTTGGATCAAGCTGGTTCAGTATTTCTACCAAATGGGCGTTATCTTCTTGTCCATCCCATACTTTGAAATACATACCTTCTTTATAGCCGTTGTCTTGACGAAAGAAGTTAAGTACGTTCTTGCCAATGTATTGCTTATAAAGGTCGTCAGTAGTCATACCGGCTTGCTCAACAATATGCATGAATAGAAACCTATGAAATCTACCTGCTCCAAATAAACCAGACAACAATTGCAGATTTTCAATTAAAGTTTGCTTAGGATATTTATATTGGCGAGCATCAAACATCAAATAATCTGATATTGGTATTGGCTCAAATACAGTATTTTCTATCATTTCACCAACATTGCCTTGAGCTGTTACCAACATATGTGACAAGCCAAAGTGCCAAATATCTACAAGCTCCATCTGAAGCTGGGGCATATCAGGAGTTTGTTTCTTCCACCACTTCCATCCATGATGATCAATAGCTTCAACACTTTCCATCATAGCCGCTAACATCCAGTTATTATTGGCAGTAAGCCAATGTGGATTAACTTTGCTATTCATTTGGCCTTGTAGCACAAGCATCTTAGTAAGTTGGTTTTTAGTAAACACTATGCTTCTTCCTGATCTTCACGAACATCGTTGGAAATACTAATTAATTGATCTTCAACAAAATCAATATCAGCATCACCGTCTTCAGTCCATTCACGCACAATTGTTCTTATTTCGTCATAGTAATCACGTTCCATAATTGTCTCCTTATTGTTATTAAGCATAAAAGTTGGTTCTGTTTGTAAAACCAACACTTATAAAATAGCTCCTACACTTTCGCAGCAGGCAGCGACTTAATCGTCATTAAGTACCAAAGGCCGGTTAAAATTAATCTCCCAATTCAAAGGTAGGGAGTACCCATTAAAGATTGGTTACTACACCATGCATTAAAACTAATCTTTAATAGGTGCTGGTTACGTTATCCAGCGTCGTGCCACAACCGCGAAGTAAAATGGCTGACCGTATATCGTCATTATCTAGTTTGTTTTATTATAGTCTGACAGACAAAGCCCAAAGCTCTGCGTCAATACTGGGTTTAAAAAGATTAAAAATTTGGTACAAAACGGTTTGTTCCTTATAAAATTAAGTGCTTCTACTTTTGAGGTACTGGTGAGAAGCCAACCAGCATGTCATGCTTATTTGGTGTAATTACTATTGGGTATTAACTGTCTGTGTTGTACCCAATGTTTAAAGTTACCTGACCAAAAGTGACCATCAAAGTCTATGTGAGTAAACCCACTGTCTTTGCGATCAGCTTTGGCTACGTTTGGTAGTACTGCTTGCGCTTGATGCTCAAAAGGTGACGCATGAATACGTTCGCTAGTTCTGAGCATGTTATCAATCTTCTTGGCTTTAGTTAGTGATGCGTCATTGCGTCTGTAAGACACTTGAGCACAACATGAAGCAGATACAGCTAATTGATTTTCAATGGGCATGACAGGTTCAAAAAACTGTTTAGTGACGTAAGGTAAATGCCATCCACCCCATTCAAGTTTTATTGGTTGAGAGTGTTCAAGTTCACGCTGGAGTTCTTCAAACAATTCACGTATTTCAGGTTGAGCGTCTTCATGGCATCTAAGCCAAAAAGCGTTATCCCATTCAGTTGCAGTGATTACCGTTTTCATAATCTGCCACGGTTCTAAAATACGATTAGCAATCTGTTTATGTAAACCAATTTTCTCAAAACACCAATGCATGTTAGCTACTACTTTACCGGCCATTTTCCATGACCATATAGCAAAGGTTTTACGTTTGCCGGTAAGCTGTGCTTTTGCTTTCATACCGGGTTGATTTGCACCCCAGTAAACAGGCATAGCAGGTTGTTTTCGTACTTGCTCACGCATCTTCTTTGTAGGTATGGCTCTGCTACTAGCAGCATTACGGCTAAAGACTCTGTGCGTCATCAGTTCTGCATGGATCATGCGAGGGTACTCAAGCTCCACTGTGGCAATAGAATTACCTTGTGGGTTAACTGAGTGGGCAATAATGGTGACACCTATATTATTCATTGGCTTCCTGTTTTGTATGTAATCTCTCATACACTCCTGTAACCAAATCTTGGTATTCTTCAATAGGCACCAAGGCCCATTTAGGAGTAGAGTTATATGTCACCATTACAGTGGTATCCTCTTTTAACTCTTTATCAATAAGGGCATTCTTAATCTGAGTAAAAGACATATTAGGTAAGGCTAATCCCATACGGGGTATGGCCCTGATATTATGTTCTTTCATTCGGGCATAAATAATGCGGGTACTTATTTTAAGTATTTCTGATATTTCTTTGGTTGTGAATGCTTCTTGCCAAAGGGTCTTAATATCAGACACTAAAAGAGTTTCTTTTATCTCTGAACCAGAAGGTAAACCCCATTCTCTGCGACGCTCCCAAATAGTAACTTTGGCAACATTAAAAAGGTCAGCTATAACAGCATCAGATTTACCTTCATAAATAAGTTTGGTAACTTCATCACGATCAGAGTCTAGGGGAGGTTGTTTAAGGGATGGTAATTCTTCAAGTATAAGCATGAGTTATTCTTTATAGAAAACGTCATATTCATCTAGTAATCTTAACTTATCTTTGGGATCTATTGGCTTGATCAATTCTTGGTTATAAAAATCGTGAAGAACAATATCAAACAAAGTAGGGGTTACTTCATTGTTATAGCGCAGAACTGTAACGGTGAACTCTTTACTACCTATGTAGGAAATAAAAGTAGGATTGAAAGATGGTATGAGTAATTTGAAAGGGTCAGTGTGAATACTCATTACTTATTTGCGGTTGGATTTCTCGAAGTCTGATGAACAATCTGTATCACAAAATAGCTTCTGTGACTTAGGATCTTCAAAAGGCTCAAGACACCACCTACAAGCCCCGGAGGGGTTTAATTCGCGTTTCTTGTTTCTAATAGATCTAACTTTATGTTTGATATAATTAGCAACATTATCGCTAGATTGATCAACTGGATCTGCTCTCATTAAATGTCCTTGTTTAGCTTCATTTTTGTTGTAGGTACACCAGCTTTATGTAAAAACTGTAAACCATTAGTATTGGATTGAGTTACCAAGTAATAAACGCTGGAAACGCCTACTGCATGAATAGACTTAGCGCATTCGTTACAAGGAGCAGTAGTAACAAACAAAATAGAATTTTGAGTAGATACACCTTGTTTAGTGAGTTTGTCTAAAGCATTACGTTCAGCGTGAATTACTTCTGGTTTAGTAATAACGTCATGTGTTTCACATATGTTATCAAAGCCAGAAGGTGTACCATTCCAACCAACAGCCATTAAACCAGTATTGGTGACAATGACTGCACCTACTTTTCTGCGTACCGCTACAGACTGTTGTGCAGCTTTAATAGCAATGTCCATATAGTAGGTGTGGTATTTTTCAGCGTGGGGATTAAGCTGTTTCATCATTGGTTTGTTTAATAAATGAAATGCGTCTATTGATAGACCATACAGCTTCTTCTAAGTCTTTTAGTTCAGACTTGTCATGACGATTGCCGGGCACTAAAAGTTTCTTAATAGCATGGTCTATTTCAGGTGCGTTGGGAAAAGCTGCCTGTATTCTATAAGCATCAACAATTGTTTTGGTGCCATCTAATCCAACAATTGTGCGAGCATACTTATTTTCTTTAGCTGTTGTTGACGGTTCATCACAGCCCATCTTAGATTGCTCACTAAAGAAGTCATTACCACGTAAACAGTCTTGTAAAACTTGGCTTAAGTTAGCATAAATGTCTTTAGTTTTTTTGTCAGCATCTTCGTCAGATAGTTTAGCTGAGTGATCAGATGCTTCAAGTGCTTCAGTAAAATCAACTAATAAAATATTACCTTCAAGTGTTTCAGAATTGAGTTCAATACTGTCTACACTGATACCTAGTTTAGCCATTTTTTTGTGAAATTTATCTACTGCTTTTTCTACAGTTATGCTCATGTAATACCTTATATATTGGAGGGAGTTTTAAATCGGGGTGTCTAGTGGGAACTAAGCGGGATGTTGCAGGCTTAGTACTATAGACACTTGATCACCAATTGCAAATAAAAAAAATGCCCTAAGTTAATAGGGCATATAAATAGCAACAAAATATACAGGATTATGCTTATTTTAAGGTGGCTTGGACGACTGTTTTAATTTCGTCGCCTACAGCACCATTGGGTATTCCAATCTCTTTACCCCAATGTGGATAAAAGACTAATAGCTTACCGCCTAACTTAACTTTATCGTGTTGGATTTCGGGCAATTCTTGCCACTCCATACATTCAACTAAATTTTTGTTAAGCCATGTAACGGCATCTATATTATCTTTAACCATGAAGTACTGAGCATCGTGAATGTGCGCCACTGGTAATATGTCGTAACGATAGGGTGAAGCAAATACGCGTTCTTGTAATTCTATGCCCGCCCTATTGTTGAGTAATCCATATGACTGTCCCATTGCATTGCCTGCGGTACGTGCTTCAGCTTTTGCTTCATAAGGTGTCTTTTTACTATTCATAAAGCACTGGCTTAGAATAGGAGTACGAACCCGCAAACCAAAAGCAACAGTAACGTAACCATCTTTTGCTGCTTGTGTTAAATTGTCTTGCACCCAAGCATCAGAAACTTTATACATTGTGTGATAATTGTTTTCGATAGCTTTGGCTTTAATCTTTGTCAGGCCTACGTTCTTCATTAAGCCATGATAGGTGCCGCCATACGTCAATAGAAACGTAGGAGCTTTACTATCTTGTCTTAATTCGGGGTATATCGTTTCAATACTGTTAACACTTTCTGGTGTATCAACGATATTTACCATCTGATCACTAAAGTAATAAAAGGCTCGGAAACAGTGGCCATCGAAACCATCTGTGTAAACTTTTATTTTATTAGGATCTTTAGTGGTTAGTGCAGATATGCGATCCTCCAAAGACGAAAAATCAGCTCCCACAAATAACCAACCAGGCGGTGTTAAGAAACACTGCTTAATTATCTTGGCATACTTGGTGCCACTGGAAGGGATGTTTTGTAAATTTGGAGCTGAACTGGATAAACGTCCAGAAACTGTACCGCCTATGTTAAAATTACCGTGTAGGTAATAATGCCCATCTGATTTTTTGACTGCTTTTTCTAAGGCAGCAATAAACGTGTTTAGTATTTTCTCAGCAGCTACAAAATCTGATACTGCTTTAAGTAAATCCTTCACATGTTGATTGTCAGTGTGAAAAACCAGTGCTTTAAGTACATCACCTGCACATGAGGCTTGACCACCATCAGTTTTTTCAAGTACTGGTAGCTCTAGGTAATCAAAGAACAACGTGCGTAAGTGAGGATCTGAATTACAATTAAAAGTAATGTACTCAAAATCAGATAGAGGTTTCACCTTCTTCTTCAGTTTGGCATTTGCTTTCGTTTGTTCTTCTTCTCTTATGATGAAAAGTACAGTATCAATAACAGGACTTTTATCAATAAAATCGACACTTACTTTAATGTCAGCACATAGCTCTGTACGGGCTTTTTGTATTGCCTTCATGCAAACGGGCATACCAGTAAGCTCTGCTTGCAGTATGACCTTTACAGACGGCTTCATGATGGTTTCATAAATGTGTAGTTGATCATCAGCTACCATTGTTGGGTAGTGCTTCTCTCTTACAAACCAAGTAGATAAGCAATCCACTAGGTTGTATTCCATCAATACTGGCAAAGGTATTAAAGTAATGTCTTTAATATCTTCTTGAGCATAGTTGCCTGCAAATTCATGGGCCTGTTCTTTTAGCTTAAGATTATTGCCAGCAGTACTGTTTGTTGCTAGATAAGTAATAATCTTGGTGCAGTCAAAGTCACGAGTTAGTAATTCAATACCTTCCTGTTTACCTTTTTCATCAAGCAAGTGGGCCATAAATAAACTATTGATAATAATCTTCATATCAAAGTTTGCATTGTGGTAAATCAGCTTACCTAGATAACGAGTAAAGAAATCTTTAAGATATTCTTTTACTGGTTCGTTAGGTAAGTTAGCGGCTTTATCACATTGGAATACAACACCGTTGTTTTTATCCCAAGCAAAGCCAATAGTGCCAATACCTGTTTTCCAAAAATTAAGTGAATAAGTTTCAGTATCACAAGTGAGTGCATCATAAGTTAACAGCTTTTCAATCCAAGGCTTTATATCGTCAACAGACGTTACATAAGTAGCATTGTGAATGATGTCTGTCCCAATAACAGCGTACTTACCGGCCATAAAGCTGGTGACGGTAGTGATACCCATATTAATCTTGGCTTGTAAGTCAGGGTTATAAAACAATGCTGCGTGGTTAGGAATCATCACAACATTTATATCTTCAAACCCTTTAATAGCACAAGGTAATACATAGCCGTGGTGTGGTTCGGCAGTACGCTGTTTAGTAAGTGTTTTAAAATAGGCCCCATCAGCTACCATTAATAGCTTAATACCTTGTTCTTTTAGTTCAGGTAATAAATCAGCTAGATAAGCTTTCTGGAAATTTACTGGTATTTTACGGTTAGGTGCATAGAGTAAGTCAAAGGCAATAATATCTTTTTCAGGAATACCACCTTTAACGAGTGGATCAACATAATGCTCAGTTATTAGTCGCTTATTAAAGCTTTCAGTCTTAATAAGGATAGCGACTTTATAACCTTCATTGTTTTCTTCAAAGACAAAGTGTTGCATTTAGCCTTCCAATTGTTTGAGTAAATAGTGGGCTTTCATACAATCAATTTCTTCAGCATTAACTAATCTGAAATGTCTAATTGTACTTTCTGGTAAATAAGATTCACCCATAGCGTTACCGGGTAAAAAAGCATCATGTATTACATCAGGGAATAGGGCATATAAGTCTGCTGTGTTTTTGGACAAAGACAAGGCAGAAATATAAGCTCTTTTCATTAATGTGATACGTGACTCGGTATCGGTAATAAACTCTAACTCTTCTTCACATTCTGTTTCTAAAGCTGGATGTAACAGTCTAAGTTCAAAGTTACGTAGGCCTTGAAACTGTGAGTGAAGGAAAGTTATACCTCTAAAGCGAAAGCCATAGGCACTACCGCTACGTTCACGGTGAGCTATGGCTAGTTTATCTACAGTAGCAATCTTTAATGAAGTTACTTCGCGTTCAAGTAATTCAATGAATACTTGTAAATACTCTTTTTTATCAAAGTTGAAGCTCATATTCTAGTTCCTTTATGGTTGAATGTTTTGACGGTAGACTCCCATATAAAACAACTTGTTTACTGGCTCTTGAGATAGCTACGTACAATAATCTAGCTAACTCATCTGACTTATGGTTACGACCCATATCGGTCAAGTTAATAAACACAGTGCCGTAGGTACTACCTTGGGATTTGTGAATAGTACAAGCGTATACAGGACGCAAATCAGCCCATGTTTCTTTGATATGGTACATATTTGAGAACTCTTTCAATTCGGCATACTGCTTTACAATGTGTTTTTTGTCACCGGGGTTTTTAGGTGCAAATATCCAGTTTTTATTGATTAAAATACTGTAACCAAGTACGTCTTCTTCAATGGCATTATGCATCTCATCAATAGTGACGAGCTCATCAGTATTAGCAATTATCTTATTCTCTATAATAATAGGAGAGTTGCAGACATAAGTTTCACCAATTGAGTAATCTTCATTGTTGCCTAGTAGCTGCTTGATATAAGCGTTATAGCCATGCACACAATCATTAGTCCAAGCGATAATCTTTGCAGATACGTCTGGTACATATGATTTAGCTGTAAAAGCTTTGTCTACCATGCTTTGAAATTGGTCGCCATTAACGTGGATAACACTGTCTTTTTTGGGATCTAGTGTAATAGGTAAAAAGTCACCAGATTTAACGGTGTCTCTAAACTGACTAGATAGTCTATATATCTCACCACTGTTACGCATAACCGTGGTAAGTGTTGTTGTTGCTATGTCAGAGTCAAATACAGGGCTTGTGCCTGAATCGACATTTAGTAGTTGATAGGGGTCACCTAAAAATACTATCTTGCAGTTGATGCATTGTGCGCGAATTTGTTCAAGCAAGTTTTCGTCTATAAAACTAGACTCATCAATAAAGAGTAAAGTGTTTCTTTTTTCTTTAGCGTTTTTACTAAGCGCTAGATAAGTACTTCCATCTCTAAAATTATTGCGTACCATTAATCCAAGATATGAATGAATTGTTTGGCCTTTACAATTGAGCTCTTTACTAATAACAGAAGCGGCTTTGCGGGTAGTAGCGGTAACAACAATATCATTAGGTATCTTCATATCTAAACCTAGCGTATCAGCCATAGCGGTGTATTTATGTAGGTTACCTAATATATGATTTACAAGTGTTGTTTTGCCAGTTCCAGCATGACCTTTAATAACCAATTCTGTTTCACTTGGGTCACAAAGAAATTCAACGAATGATTCAACAGCAGACTCTTGACACTGATTAAGTGTAATAGTCACTGGTAATTCCTTTAGGGGTTAAAAGCAAAAAACCCTACGGAGTAGGGCTTGCTATGTTATGAATGGATGCTTTTTTATTATTAATAATGAATGACCTTACCTTTATTTACCATAAATCCGGGGTTGTCTTTGATAATCCAAAACAACTTGGCTTTAATGCCAGTCATATCAGGAGCTTCCCAAAAACAACCATCGGTAAATATAACCATTACTGCTGGTTTACGTTCACGAACCCAATCCATAACGGCATTAATGTTAGTACCACCACCACCTTTGAAGTCAATATTATTAAAGTTGTTATGTTCTTTAATATTGTATTCGCAAGTAATTTTATGGTCAAAAGCAGTAATTGTCATTTTAGAAGGTTTGAGCTGATTGTTAATGGCTCGCACTTCACTGACAAACTCTAATAGTTCTTGATCACCTACTGAGCCAGAAACATCAACACAGCAACATATGTCTCCAACACTTTCTGAATAAAGGGTTGGTAAGTAGAGCTCAGGTAAATGTCTACGGTTGGGTTTGCGGTAGGAATAGTCATCCTTAGCATAGCCATTAAGTACACGCGACAATATTCTATGCCAAGGCAACTTAGGGTTGAGTAAACGGCTTAGAAAGCGATTGACGCTGTTAGGTATAGAACCAGCTTCACCTTGTTCAGTAGCCTGTATGGTTGCTCTTACGATGATATTTTCTATCTCTCGTATAGTTTCAGCAGTAGCAGGCTCTGACTCATCAATTTGTTCCATGTCTGGTTCAAAGTCTACTGGTTGTTTACTGGGGTCTTTATCTAAGATGTCATAGACTTGTTCTGAAATCATACCTCGGTAGTCTTCGCTAATACAGCACGGAGGCCATAGCTCATAGCCTGCATCTTTTAGCATTAAGTTAATAACGTAATCAGCCGCCATGTTCCACAACTGAAAGTCACGCTTACCTACACGGGCCATATGCATAAATACAACATGGAATGCTTCGTGAGCCAATACAAATATGCGTTGTTTCTCTGGCAAAGATAAAAAGAAGTCTGGATTGACTCTTAACTCTAAGCCATTGGTGCAAGCAGTAGGTATGGTTTCATCCCACTTAAACTTTAACGAGAACAAAATAGTACTGAGAAATACTGCACCATTGCCTACGATTAATTGCACTTTAGCTTTATCTAAAGCATGGTCAGCTTTTTTCATAATTATTCCTTAAATTACATAGTGTTCTATAGCTTTGAAAATCTTTGTAGTAAAGTTTTCAAATAACCGTGTTATGTATGAATGGCTAAGGTTTTGAGTTACACAATCATTTGGTAAACTTTGATGCAGACTTAGGTTTCCATACACAGAGCCGTTATTACTAATAGCATACAAGAGGTCGAGTTCTTGTTGAGACTCTAAAGTAATATTTATCTGTATTGGGGTAAAATTTGCGGGAGTTTCTTCAGTAGTTATTTTCATAGTTATTCCTTAATAAGTTCTATAATTAATTTGTTCTTGTTTAGTTAAAGGCTCATAGCCATGTTTTTTTAAAAAGTAACTTACTGACAGCCCTAGCCATTGAGCATAACTACCAAACATTCCAGTGTGTGCTGAGTAGTTAGCTATAAGGCTTGATCTCGAAGGCCTATATGACCAGCTTTTCTTTTTTGCTTCAGAGTAAGAACCACATGAACCATGTAATTTGTATGAAGCTTTATAAAAATCTACACACATACTTTTTGTAATAGGTAGTTTCTTAAAAGAAACGTATTTATAAGTTTGCGATAAACTCCAGTTAGAGTTCCACATGCTTTCTAAAGCTTTTGTCATAGTTATTCCTTAAAGATACTGCGCTAAGTCAGTAAGTTTTTTGTAAAAGAGTTTTTCTTTCTTAGCTGCAGGGAAACGTCTAACGGTTTCTCTTATGGCTCTGATTTGAAATTCAGTAGGTAAGCGATCTATATAAGCCACAACAGACTTAATATTAGTGGCATCAGCGTTACCGGCTAACATCCCACAAATTGCATACTGTGTACTTGGCTCGCTTGGAAGCTTGGCACTGTTAGGATTAGCGGCTACTTGAGCAATGGTCGGTAAATCTAAAAAGCATTTAACGTGTCCAGCAAACTCTAATGCAGCGCCTTGGGTAATAACGCCAGATAACAATGTAATTTCATCATTGTTTATTTCAACTTTATCTTCGATAAGTCTGTTGGCAAATTCCCATGTACGTGGACAAGCAAAAGTAAGGTCTGAATGATCTGCATCAAACACATGTAGCTTTTCACCATCAAAATCAATGTAAGAGGTTATGCGGTAATCAATATTGTTTGATTGAGCCCATTCAAGCCAGTCTAGTTTAGACACTTGCAAGAGTATGTGGCCTAGTCTTGATTGCAATGCAGTAGACATTGGTTCAACAATAGCGTTGTCTGTCTCAAGGTTACCTGCCGCCATTACAGCAACGTCGTCATGCAACTTAGAATTGCCAACCATACGATCTAACATGATTTTGTATGAAGCTGCTTGGACTGCTTTAGGAGCTGAATTGGCTTCATCTAAAAACAACAACCAACCTCGTTTACCTTTGGGTAACTTGGTTCCGCTAATAGGGAAGGTGTCAAAGGGCTTGTATGAGGCTACACCGTTTTCAATAACAGGAAAGCCATTAAGGTCAGTAGGCTCTGCCATTGATAAGCGAACGTCAATTAGCTCAAGATTAAACTGTTCTGCTATTTGCTTAACAATGTCAGACTTGCCTATGCCGGGTGAACCATAAATCATAGGTACAATTCCCACTTTCATGTATTCAATGGCAATTTCTTTTACTTTTTTTGGGTTAAGGGGAATCATGTGTTTCCTATTTTATTTTGTGACGGGCACAGGTAAACCTAGCGATTAAGCCATAGTATTAAATGTGCCGTTATTGGGTTTCTTTGGATTCGTAGTAAGTGTTTAGAAACAAGGTTTCATGCATTGAACTTACTTTTGATATTTGCCTAGCTTGGTTCATTTTTTGTTCGTGTTTTATGAACTCAGTTAGGGGTAAATCTTGGTAGTCCCAAAGAAGATTATTTAAGAATTGTTTATACTGGGTTAGTTGCATAGACTAACATTCAATCATTAGTGCTAACTGTTCTTTAGTGTATTTTTGAATAAAGTCTTTTGCGTGATGGCTTAGTTTAAAATTTAAAGGAGAAAAAGTTAGAGTATATTGGCGTACATGCACTTCATTACAGTTAAATGTAACTACATGTTTTTGCTGACTTGATGTGCCCCAATCAGCTTTTTCATCACCCCAGCTCTCTACCATAGCTTTTTTAGCTAAGGTTTTAAGTAATCGTTTATCACCTTCACGGTCAGCAGAAACTTGGTCAAAAAATATGTGACCTTGTTGAACCATAGATGGTGTATAGTCGTTACACTGAATTTTACCTATAACTCCCACAATATTTACTAAGTAGCGTCGTTCATTTTCAAAATCTGTTTGCGAAAAAACCATACCTGTTTTTTGCTTAGATTTTTCTAAATCCATAGCTTCAATTAATTCAGCAACGGTTGCTTGTGCTTGTTCTATTTGGTTTTGTAATGCTTGTACTTTATTCATACAGGCTCCTTAACTAAGTCTTGCCATCTGGCTTCAATA
The DNA here is from genome assembly GCF_001756615.1 of Glaciecola punicea. Taxonomy (NCBI): domain Bacteria; kingdom Pseudomonadati; phylum Pseudomonadota; class Gammaproteobacteria; order Alteromonadales; family Alteromonadaceae; genus Glaciecola; species Glaciecola punicea. The sequence continues at coordinate 209,560 of NZ_LZXY01000001.1, read as the reverse complement.
AAATCTGCTATTTCATTAAAGCTGTAGTTTTCTTCATCGTTTAAATCTATTAAAGTGTCACAGCTTTTAAAGCTACTCCCTCTAAATTCACCAAAAGGATTTTGTAGGTTTAACCACTTAAGAGCACTTTTTTGCTTACGGAGAGAAAAACCAATTATTTTACCTTTACTTTCAAGTTTATCTTCATAAGCGTATATTTTAATTCCATTTTTTTGAGCAGTTTTACAACCAACACCTAAGCAGCAAAAACCTTCATTATTTTCAAGGTTGCCGGTAGATTGTTGATACTCTCCACTACGTAAATCAGCTATCCATAATCTGATCGGCTCTGGCATGATTGGAGTAGTCATACAGGTTCCTTAACTAATATTTGCCAGTTGTCTTCAATAAAGTCGGCTATCTGGGCAAAGGTAAAATTGTATGTGTCGTTCATTTCCATTAATGAATCTGCTTTACAGCCACCTTGAGGAATGTAGTCTCTGAAGTCTGCCGCAGCATTTTCAAAATTACCTTCACTACCACAAAAATTAACCCATTCCTGAATATCAGGTAAGTTGATAAAATCATTACCAGCTAGGCGATTGAATGAATCAAACTCTTGTGGATCTATGCGAATGCCACAGGCTTCACCTACTTTACCAATTACACCTAAGCAGCAGAAACCTGATTTATCTTCAAGTGTTCCAGCGGTTTGAGTATATTTATCGCTACGTAAAGCGGCTATTACTAATGCTATTGGTTCGGGTATTTTAACTGTCATTAGTTACTCTCTAGTAATTTGGTGATCTTAGTGATTAGTGTATTTTGGAATACATCGGCAAAAGCATTGAGGTTGTCTCTTTCATGTTTGGAGTTACACATGGTTTCGCCAAAATGACGGGCCTCTTCTAATGAGCCTGCTTCACCAAATATGGTGAGCTTGAGTTGTTCGATTTCTTGTATTTTACTTCGCATAAGTTAGTCCATAGTGGTTGGCTCCTTAAAACAGGGTTAAGGTATAGTGCTTGTATAGTCAGGATTGACAATTTCAATTGAGTTAGTATATAGAAATGACTTCTAAGACAAGTCTTCAGAAAAGCTCTCGGAGAGAGCCTGTTTAGCTTCTTCTGTCTCTATTTCATTGAGAGTTTTTAGATGTCTTTCAAGAAGTTCTATTTGATGTGTCCACTTGTCTCGTAAAGTCTCTACAGGTTGTCTCCATTTGTCAGGTGTTGCCTGCTGCAGTACAAACCAATGAGGTAATTCAAATAGACGGTCTAAGTCTGCTACTACTATCTTGTTACCAAAGTCGGTGACTACTAAATGACCAAATTCATCAGGCCTTACATATACCGCGTTGGTATAGGTATGCCCATTCTTAGTGACTAGCGGTAATCCTGGTGTTAAGTGATCTAATATTTTCATTGTGGTTTAAGTCCTCTCATTATTGAGTGCCAATAGGTAAAGCCTTGTGGTGAGTCTTCCCAACTAAAAGCTGTGTGCAAAGTGTAAGCATCCACAGATATAACTTCTCGTTTGTGAACAACTAACCATAGTTGTAGCTGCGCTTGACTGTCTCCAATGACTTGCGCTACTTGTGTAAAACAGCTTAATTCTCTTATGTGTAGTTTACGCATGACTGTCTGTGTCCTGTCTTGGAAAGTAAAAAGCCCTCACGAAGAGGGCTTAGTTTTATAGTACTTAGTACTATTGGTTTGATGTATTAATTAATTGGCGTTAATGTTAAATAACGTATTAATCCTAAGATCACGGGCCAAAGGGTACGGAGTACCCAATAAGCTTTATGATATGCCGTAGTTACTTTGTGCTATTTGATCTGCGATGTTTCCCATCTTAGGTACATAATAAGTAGTGTTAGTCACTTGGCTTAATATGTCCTGCAATATATTGCTCTTAGCTATCTGCGCTAGTATTAATGCATAGTGCTTTCTTAGTACATTCATATGATTTGCATGACACTTAAATTCATCATGCACACATACAATGGGAAAGGTTTTATATTCTAATACTTGGTTTGCTAATTCAACTAACACACGTAGTTGAGCATCAGTGAAATCACTTATACTTACTTCTTGCATACCAATGCGCTCAAGCTCTACCACACTAATAAAAGTAGAGTAGTCTTTGCGGCCTTGTAAGCTCGAACCAGACAACACAAGGTGAGTAGTGATAGAAGTTATCACCTCGTTAATGAAGTCTTCTGGTAAGTGATTACAGCGACGATTCATCTCACGTACAACCATGCCATCTACTGAGTGAACAATATTAGCTGCCAATGATAAACCTTCTTGACTGCCTTGGTTTATCTCTACTCTGTGCGTAAAGGTAGCATGAGCTAATTCATCAACTTCTACTTTCATATCAAGATGCTCATTGACTGGTACATAGGCATGATAGCCATCAGGTAAGTACCATGAATGATTTAGTGCATATGGTTGCCAAGCGTTCAATAGCATGTTCATGACTTTAACAGCTCCCGGTGCAATGTCCCTAAGTGCAGAATAGAAAGCTTTTAACTCATCTGTATCTTCACCAAACAATGCTTCAGGCTCTGCTTTACTACCATAAAAGTAAGTCATAATGGCTTGCTTCATATCAGCTCTTGGTATGGCTAATTTAGAAGCTAACTTATCATTCATGGCATGTTGACCAGTGGTATATAAATCACTTCTTACATCTTGATGTATCAAGCCAGTATTCATAGCAGTAGTAATACAGTTGACCATAACACCCATTAATTGAACACCAGAACTAACCGCATCAAAGCCAACCATATAACCAGTGGCAATGCCTATCTGTGCTTTACGGTAAGCCATAAGAGCACCAGCAAACATAGCAGGTTCATCAGCATCAGTAATAGTTTCAAGGTTATCTTCGTTATCATCAACCCATTGAATACGGGTTTCATATACTTCTTTGTCTAAACCAAAGTGGTTAGCTAAATCTATCTTTATGTACTCGATGCCTGTGAAACTTTGCATAGTTTTTCCTTAATCTAATTTCTGTTTGATCCGCGTGAACTCAAAGTACTTATTTTATCAAGTGCTTTACAGTGGTCACAATTATGATTTGCATAATGACTGTGATTGTTTTCTTGCCGATGCTCATAACACAATTTTAGTTGCTTATGTGCAGTAAGCTTATCTTTGTGAATAGCTTTAGTTTTATGCAACATACGTTGGTAAATGAATTTACCAAGCCAACGAGGTGTTGTATTAATTTTAAACTCAAGATCCTTTATTTTTTGTTCAAGCCCCGTTGTTTGCATAGTGTTGTTCCTTAAGTTATTGATTCAATTGCTTTGTCCCAACCTGCTCTAAAAGCGTTTCGGACTTGCGGTGTGCTTAAAATTGCTTTGCCCCAGCCTGCTTTAAAAGCGTTTTGTACTTCAGGTGTTCTTAAAATTTCATTTTCCATGCCAGCAAGATAATTACCAGCGGCTAAATCTCTAGGGTTTACTGATCTAATTCGCCATTGATATTCGGGACAAGTAATTGGATTTTTGTGATTTTTACTAACGTCCATAATTACCCAACCTAATGGTATGGTTAAGTACTGTAATTCATCACCGTCTAACCAAGCTTGTATTTCTTTTTGCCACTTACGTTCACTCATAAATATTCCTCTTTAACTTTGGTTATAACTACCTTGATATGCTCGATGGCATCATCAAATGAAGGTTCATGCTCGTTTAAGTGGTTTGAATCTTGTAAATCACATTCACCAAATAAGCCTGAGTCGGTAGCCGCCCATAACCTTTCGTCCCTATCTGCAAAGAAAATAGATCGAGCAAGTTTACCGCCTTCAGGACATGCACCGGTTAAATCGTTGCTAATACGCATAGCTATTTGTTCAGTGTACATACCTGCATTACCTTGCTTAAAATGCTCAAGTCTATTACTAATGGCTTGGTAGCCACAAACACAAGCAACGGTATTACAAAAATGTTTGACAGTAGGGTCTTTGAAACTGTCTACCCAGTTGCCCATATCTAAACGAGCATCTTCTATTTCTTTTGCTTCGGTCAAAGTAAGCACTAATGCTTCGCACTGTTTTATAAATAATGTTGCATCTGACATAATGTTATTTCTCCGCCCACAATTAAGCCTGTAATGATCACTAGGAGCATCACATAGCTTATGTGGTATAAGTTGATTGGTTTAAGGTTTGAGTTGCTTAGGTTGGATTACAGGTATATTTGCAGTAGGTCATAGGTTGCTTCATTAAGTTCTTTTACAGACTCAACAGCGTAGATCATAGATCCACAATCTATCCAATCACTGTGAGCATTAAAACCACATTCCCCGTGGCTTTCTGCCTTTAATGCACTGAGTATTGCATCGCTTTCATCTGTGGCTTTTACAAGTTTATGGTTATGCTTCTCATACCCGTCTATAGTTAACGCTAGTTTTACTAAGTAATTATTCAATTGTTATTTCCTCTATTTCAGTTGCGCTTAATTGTTCTTGTGGCTCTCCGTCTTTACTGCAGAAATACCATTCATTAAATTCTTTACAATAAGTCTGTTTGTGCTTTGTATCTTTGTAGTAATCTCTTTGATTTATGTCGTTAAGTTGAATTGGGAATAAAGTCATATTAACTTCCTTAATTAATTGGTTTGTAACTAATACCTATTACTTCGCTCCATGCGTTTAGTTGCAGTGTCTAGTACAGCAGGTATTAGTTACTTAATATTTTATGAGCCATCATTAACTGTTCTAATAACCCATTCACAAGCTTCTGTATAAGTTGGAAAGTTTTCTACAAATAGGCCGTTAACAGATAACCAAAATGGTTCTGCACTTAACTTACATGCTTCAATCTCAACGTGAGCTGTTCCCTCAACTAAAGCTATTTGTGCCTTATCAAATTGTTCTTCGCTAATTAACATGTTACGACCTCTTGTTCTGCAAACTCAATAATAGCTTTTCTAAATTTATTACCTTGCGTGTTTACATGGTATCCCTGTGAATAGGTTCTACCGCGCTTACAGTTCTTGTGATAAAGGTAAAATTCATTACCAGCTTGAATGAGTTCTTTGTATATTTGGTAGGATTGATTTACAAATCTAAACCACTGTTGTTCATGGTCTTCGTTCGTAAACTCACCGGGTTTCTGTTCACTAAAAGACATTAGTAAATCTACATTTAAAGTAAGTGGTACTTGGTTAAATAAGTTAAGTGAATCAAGGCATAACTCTTCATCGTGATGGTTACCCTTACCAAGGATCATAGATCCCTTAGTAGTTAAACCATCGCTATCATAGTTACTTTTTACTTCATCTGGCTCGACTATCGTTGGTGGTAAATACTTAGTCTCTTTAATAAACTTCTGTAGCTGTGGTGACAACTCATAGTTCATCCTGAATTTAAGACTGTCGTATTTGTGGTCTTTGTAAATATCAAACAGGTTGGTTTCACACAACACTGCTAAAATTTCAGAAGATGTCTTCACACCATCAATGGTGCTAGACATCTTCAAATCTTTCACAATACTACCCACAACAGCGGTATAGTCTTGGTCACCATGTACAAGGAACAGTGATATGAATATATCCTTCACTGTCTGCTCTGTATCACGATTAAACTGTGCAAGCCTTACTTGCTTGGATTCATAGTAATCGTTGCTTAGAAAGTCATTCAGGAGCTCTACGCCATGTTCTAACATGTCAATGTAGGTTGCATCACTGAACACTTCATCAATTACTTTCTGTCGTATGTTCTTGCGACTATATTTATGTTCCATAGCCTTTTGATATTCAATTCTGTCTAGTATCATTAGTTGTCCTTACTTCTGTCTATCTAAAAGAAAAAAGAGCAAGCACAAAGGCTTACTCAAAGTCTAATTCTTCAAAGTATTCAGGGACAAATTCTTCACACAAATCTTCTAAAACATACGCATTTAAATCAGTATCAAACATAATATTCTTCCTATGGAATAAGAGAGCAAGATTGCCCACCATTAAACCGAAGGTTACGAATACATGTTAAGAGAAGCTATTGAGCTATAGCAGTGTCTTACGAGGAAAAAAAAGAGCAAACCCTTAAGGCTTACTCTGATATTTATTATGCCTTAGCAGGCGTTCTGTTAGCTGGTTTCTTAGCTACTGATTTAGCAGGCGTAGCTACACCTAAGTCCAATTCAAGTTCAGTTGTTTCTATAAACACCAACTCTACTGTGAACTTCATATTTTCTGCTTGATCTCTATGAGCAAGAATAGACTTATGAATTTCTTTTAAAGAAGCAATAGGGATTGCACCTACTTTCTGCTTACCATTCTTAGTGGTGATGTTCACGTTAGCATAAGCTAAAGGCTTGTTTACATCGGTATTAGCATTGTTGTTCTGTGCGCGGTTAAAAGCCATGATTAATGATTCCTATAGATTGTTAAAGATTACTAAAGATTAGGGATTATTCCCACATTTAAGCCGAAGGCTGTAGGAATTGTTAACGCGAATTGACACAAGTAAAACACCTTATTAAACTCTCCAACGGCAAAAGGCGTTGTGTTGTGTAAAAGAAAAGAACTCCCAATTAAGGGAGTTTATTGTTTATGCCTAGTCACTATTATAAATCCTTATTGAATATTGATAGAACACCAACACAGGTATAAAGTACTGTCATAGTGATAACACGTAAGGCGTACATAATTGCTACAAATACTATTATTACTGAAAATATAGCAACTATAAATGGTAGCTTAATGATGAACATAAACACGTTTATAAAGTTTACTTCTCGTTTATATAATTCCATAAATACCTCTTATTTAAAGGCTCAAGAAAGAGCCTTGTTAATTCTGTTTAAGCAGTGTTCCCAATAAGGGATAACTGTCTTTGTTTCAGCATGAAACTCAAAGTATAAGTCTTCACTAGCTTGGTCGATTGGCTTAGGTAATTGAGTAGCTTCCATAGCTTCAAAAGCAAGATCAATAGACTCTATTGAGTCAATAGCGTTATCTGGTAAGCCTTGCTCAAACATATCGTAACTAATGTCGTATGCTCTATCTTTATCCCATTCATCCCAACACTGGTCATTGGTGAGTAGCTCACCTAGTAACTTACCCATTGTATAAATCCTTAGCCCTAGTTAAAGGGCCTAATTAAAGTTAACTACTTAAAAGCTTAACAGTACCTTCTGGAAAGAAGGCAATAATAAGGGAGCTTAGTGCTAGTACACTAAATGCAATGTCTTCTTCTATACTTAAGTTATGGTTCATAACTATGTAGATAATGCCTAGACTTATACCTGTAAATGCTACAGATATGAGGAGGTTTAATAGAGTTTTGATATGCTTATTTAACATGATATTACCTTTAGGTTAATTGTTTCATTATTAAACCGAAGGTTCTGAGTTAGGGTATAGGTGAGGTATAGGAATGATAAGAGAGTTAATCAGGATATATAGTGAGGAAGCTACTAAATATGGTAAGGATATATCAGTAATATACACCATAATAGTCCCTCATATCCTCTCTACCCTGTGAACTACTAGTAAGATGATAGATGGTACTGTCTTAGGTAGTCCTACTCTTACGAGTAGGTACATAGCTTATTAGTATTAGTAAGTAATAAGAATGCTACCCTTAACGGTACTGTCTTGGGTGTTGTTGTTGTGTGAGGTTTTAAGGACTCATAGAGTCCTTGTTAGTTGTTTGATTTGAAGGTTGATGTTTGCGTAGTTGGTGACTATTTGAATGTAGTATGACTGCGGATAGCAGTTGAAGTTTGTATACTCAAGTCTTAGCTTGAGTAGCTTACGTAGGATACGTAATCTGAACATGGTGTATGTTCCTTATTGTGAGAGGGTGAAGCCAGCTTATGCTGACTTCTCTTCTGTTGGTACAAGGTTAGCTAGTTCTAAGCGAGAACGTAGTTTGGTGATCTTGTCCTGTGCTTCAAGCAATTCCTCGTCGTGGAATGCTTGGCTGTTGATCTTTACTACTTTGCTGATGTCGTTAGCTGCGCCAACGAAGTCGTGCAAGGTTGCTATGCCTATTGAGATTAAACCTAATAGTTGCTTGATTACTGCCATCATATGATGTACTCCAATTGGTGGGTGGTATTACCCGCTATTAAGCCGAAGGCTCACAAAATAGGTAGGGGGGTATCTAATTTTTTTTATCGCTTAAAGGGGTAGTAATGAAGTCATAGGCAATTATAATTTTTCACTTTACCTTTTTGAATATTATGATTATGAACTCCCATCTTTACCTTTTTGTTTATCACTATTATTACTAGGGTGAGATTGCTCCTGTTAAGTTTACTTAAACTAAATTTAACTTTTAGCATTAACCTAAAATATTATTTTTATAATTTTAGCTATAAGTTTTAGATAATAAAAAACCCTCTATTAAGAGGGCTTAGTTTAAATTCACTGACTGTCTATTACTTAATAACTACCCAGTCTTTAGCGAGTATATCTGAGATACTAGGAACCCATGTATTAACTACGCCTTGTACTGTTTTAATTGCTAAGTAAGCACCATAGTCTACGTGTAAACCAAATTCTGTTTTAGCTACTTGGGTCTTAGTTGGGTAAGTAGCGGCCGGTACATGGTAGACAAACATATTCTTACCATTCCATCCTGAACGAGCTAACTTACTGCCTTGTTCTAATAGTTCTAACGCTGAACCAAATGGTATACCTGTACTGATATTATTATAGGCTTCGTTAAACACATCAAGCGGTGACCATGATACATAGCCTTCATGGTTTGGGTGATTAGATTTACCTGTGTTTATGTATTCAACTAAGTAGCCTTCGTCATTGGGGTTTTCATCTTTTGGAATATCCCATCCACGGTAGGTATTATATTGTCCACGGTTCATTGTTCTGGCTTTTACCAGTTTAGTGCCTGTAAATAATTCCATTATATTGGCTCAAAGTTACTGGCTTGGTATAAGTGTTCTTTGAGTAAGTAGCCTTCAATTTTCCATACTTGACTGAGAGCGTTTTCTAAAGCGTACTTTTCACCTAATGCTACGTCAAAGTTTTCTGGTGATGCACAAGCTGATTCACCGGTTACAGTAAAGCCATTTTCTGAAGTAGGGTGGTTAGGTTTAGCTTAGCCTCCCAAACTGTCGTAATGGCTTAGGAAGATTTACAGTGAATGTTCTGAACCAGATATTTTATCCCCCGACTTTTGACTAGACAGTAGCATCTACTTTTTTATAACGGTTGATAAAATTTACTTTCTTAATGTTATACCCTTTGACAAAAAAAGATTAATATTATCAGTAGGAAAGACTGAAGACGGTTCTGCGGCGTAAAGTACAACAAAAGAGTTCACACCACTATAAGATTTGATTTTAAAAGTGACGACTCTACCATCGATCGTTTTGTATCCTCTCAATTTGTAATAACTGCCAACAGTATCCTCACCACTTTCAATTCCCACCCCTTCTAAGCCATCCAACTCAGCTTGTTTCATCATCATAGCCTTCAAATTTAACAATTCTGTGTTGTTTATAGAGGCACATTCTGCTCGGTAATATGATTCCTTCCCAAAGTACTCTGCTTTGTTTGCGGTAAGTCCATTTGCAAATTCAAGTTCGGATACCTTAGGTTCGCCGGGGAAAGAAATATTAAATTCACAATTATCTGGTTTGAATATAGATTGAGCATTCGCATGTAAAGGATTAACTAGCAAAAGCATTGCATAAATCGAAAGAAACTTAATTAAATTCATCCTGCTGCCCATAAATATTTCCTAATAGCATATTTATTAAACACTATATGTATACCTGATTTAAGTAAAGATACTTTGAACTCGTATTAACCAAGCTCTATTGGTGGTGCTGGCAAGTTATCGCAGACACCAAAAACTGTGGTTTGCCATGATGTGACTACCAATATGGGCTGATTAATTTATGTATAGCAAACATCAACACGCCCTAGTGTAGGGATATAGAAACAAATATCAATACGTCTCAATTATTTTGATCAAGCGGTGCGTCTTTTTCCAAACGCTTATCAATATATTCCTGAAATGTGGAATTTTTTCTGCATTCAATAGTACCTCCTAGTAAACCAGATACAAAGCTCAAACCTTGTTTTGCCGCGTTTGTGCAGTCAATTTCAACCCTGCGTAAAATAGCCTCACGTTCTTCTCGTGTAGAAATTGCTGGTGGTTGCATGACAGGACTAAGACGACGTTTTTGATAATCTTTAGTGCCTTGTTCGGCCATTTGCTGAATGGCTTGGCTGTTTATTGCTGCCTGATATTCTCTTACAGCACCAACAATGTTTTGTTTATTAATTAACGCAGTGTTTTTTACTTCTTCAGAACTAATTGGTGTTAAGTTTTGTGAAGAGTCTCTTACTGGTTGGTTGTAAACTTCAGATTCGGCATTTTGTTCAGCAAATACAGCGGATTCAATTGGATGAACGGGTGCTGCAGCTTCAATAGAGTCTTGCTCTACTTGTTCAAAATTTTGCGGGACAAGCTCCGTAGTGGCTAAGGTAAGTCCGAGTGTATCTAAATTGATAGGTAAGCTTGTTTGCGGTTTAGCAACAAAAATATAGCTTTTTAAGGGCGAGTCATTAAACGTTGAATATGTAAAAGAGGCTGGGATTGTCAGTGAAAGTATAACTAGTATGAGTGTATGGATTAATAGAGACAGCGATATAAACCCATAAAACCAGCGGCTATTCTTTTGTTTTATGCATCGCTTTTGTGAATGAAAAGATTCTTCAAATTCATTTATATTAATAAGATGCAATTTCGTATAAGCGCCATGTGGCCAGTCTTATAAGTTTTGACTTATTAATAACGCTTAGGTTCCGAGCAGTGTTGCATAAAAACATGGATACAAATTCAAAAATTCATCAATAATCGAATAAGCCCTGTTAAAGAATATTTACGGCCGCTAGCTACGCAGATGTTTGGACAAAATCGACCTATTACCGTCATTAGCGAATTAGAAATATTAGATTATGTTTAGCCAAAAATCATCATACGATTAATCAAACTTGACTGGCTGCAATGAGCGATCACCGGCCGTTCGCATAGATTCGATTTTCGGCGGTTAACGTTTACAAAGCGGTCGTAAGTTAAAACTCTTCTCACTGGCATCAAAGAGCAGCGATCGGTCAATTACACCCTGGCAGTAAAACGGAATCTATTTTCGAATACCAGAAGTTCATCAGATCTGAGTTGGATGACCACAGAAAGAACACTTAGGTCTTCGACAAGCTTTATCCATTAATTACCGTATTTGATAGAGCTTTACATTGTTCTAATTCAGACGTTGCGCTTGGTGATGAGCCTAAGTACTCTCCCTGCTGTATTGCATTAGCACTCAACCATTGTGTATAGAGCTCGGTATATGATTTAAATTCATTAAAAGCTTGTTCTTTAGCTTGCTTGTAGATGTCGTTTTTAATCCCTCTTTCTGTCAACTTCTGCTGATTGATTTGAATACCAACATTCAGTAGGGCTGAGGCACTTGTCTGTAGATTAGACCAATCTTTTTGTGGTGATGCTTTTGAAAAAAAATTAAATATTAATGATTGTAGTGCAGAGCACCTAAGACTCGCTCTACCTACGAACAACGTCTCTTCTTCATCATTGGCTTTTGCTATGAGCTCAAAAATCCCAATTTCAAATGGATTGTTATTATCTTCCACTGCTATTGCATTGTTAACACTGAAAAAAATAAGACCTAAAATTATAGCTAAGTGTTTATACAAAATTAAAAGCCCTTAAATTTCGTTATCTTGAGTTTATCATAGTCTTTCAAAATAAGATGTCAATCACCTGAAAACTTCGGCACTTCACATTGTATTAATGAGTGGTTTGTCGGTGGAGCAACATGTCAATTAATGCACTTTTTCGTCGGCTTACCGCCAATTCCGGCGATAAGCTGACTGGCCGGTTTTGGCACATACTTGCCCGTCACAAGACAAACAGCTAAAACGCACTAAGGATCTAAACCGGCTATTAGGGCTATTACTAGTGATAGGTGCTTAAACGCACATCAGCCATCAATACTTCACAAAAAATTGAATCGGATAAATACTATAGAGTTATGAATTTCACTTCATGGTTCCTAAGTGTAGTTTCAAACTTAATTACTCAGGTTCAAACATTAATACATAGTTTCAAACTTTAATTCGAACGCACATATTCGTATAGTTTCAACCTACATTCAATATTTTAAAATAACTTAGATAAATTTTCTCTACCCTACGTTGATAAATTTAATCTTAGTTCACTTTCTCAGGCACTGGGAGCTTTCAAGAAGCTATTTGTAATAGGACTCATATATCTGCCCACTTCTTTGTTTTGCGCGTGAGGTTTTCTGATGGGTCAAATTAACTATATTGAAACCTACTTAAATGTATAGAGTAGGTGAGTGAGCTTCTATTATTTTGGGCACTATCGTCTATAGTGCTTTTTAGACAACTTAGCTTGTAAAGCTAGGCCTTCTTGAAAGAAGCCTTTTACTTTGAAGGTTGTTCCATCGAAGTAGTCATCGGTAGCATCAATAACCTTTGCACTTGCAGTAAGTACCTTTCTAATAAGTCCCTCAGTAATTGAAAGTGGTTTAAGAATTTCTTCTGCAGCATAAATTGGTGTTTTTACACAAGAGACAATTGTCCTACAGGCCAGATAATTCCTGTACTTTAGGATAGATGTGCTGGTTTTGTTACAATGCTCGCATAGTAACAAAATCAATTCATAGGTCAAATTACATTAGGTTGTTGTTTTATATGAATAAACATTAAAACAGCATATGCGGTTACTATGCATGCATAGTAAACACACAGAAAACGGTAGAAATAACCATCAAAAAAAAGGTAAGCTACTAAAAGTAATATAGTATGGGGGCTTATTAAAATGACAATATCTAGTGGTTACAATGCAGTCTTCATAATAACTAGTTATGCATAAAACCGATGCAAGGAAAGAAAATGATTAAGACACTGACACAAAGATTATTGGCGTTAACAATTCTCTTGGTTCTCTCCAATACGGCAATTGCAGGCGGGTGTTACGAATCCTCGATCCAAAGTCCAACTCCATTTATGGGCAATGATGGCGAAGTATTTAAACTGCTTGATGGTTCTTTTTGGGAAGTAAAATACGAATATGAGTATATGTATGAATATTATCCATCCGTAATTGTGTGCCCAGACCAAGGGAAACTTATTATTGGTGATAAAAAATTAAACGTTGAGCTTCTATCAACGGCTAAAGGTAGTGGAGCGAGTTCTGGCAATTCATGGGAAGTCTTTGAGGAAACAAACCTCCAAGGAAGTATCAGTGGCACTATCCAACAGGGGCATATTTTTAAAACAACATCAGGTAGCATTTATGAGGTCACGGGGCTAACTTTGCAATTAGTTCTAGAACTACAACCAGAAGTTACAGTTCTTCGAAATGGCGATGTATACAAGCTAATCGTAGAAGGTTTTGATGAGCCTCTTATTTGTTCAAAACTCAAATAACACTAAAATGCATAACAAATAGCTCCAGCGGACTCCATAATTTTGCACTTTTTTGCAAAGAAACAAAAAATATCGCCAAATTACTCCGCGCGGTGAGCTGGGCGTTAGGCTTAAAGGAGAGTTCAAATGAAGACTTGTATAACTATTCTATTCTTATCTATATCTTTTGCTGCTAGCGCAGAACAATATTTGTGTATTAGTGACGCTTCTACTGGTTTTTATTTCAACGATAAGTCAAATAGTTGGAAGCAAGCAAACTTTAAAGTAAGTGATAATAAGTATTTGATCACTACATTTAAAGATGAGAGTTATAAATATCAAATACAAAAAATGGGTAGTGATTCCGTTCTTGCATATTGTGAAGATGAGTTTAGTGAGCCTGGCTTTCTATTTTGTGAGGGAATACTTTTAGATTTTAAGTTTAATAAAGTTAATGGTCGTTTTATAAAAACATATACCGCCGGTTATTATAATGTTCTGCCAAAAATTAATGAAATCACTGACAAAGATAGTGACACACCGACTATGGAGATTGGAAAGTGTTCGTCATTTTAAGCCTAACAAGCTAATCAACAAGGACTAAAAACAGCGGGCTGTTCGCTCCGCTCCATTTTAGCCCACTAGTTTTAGCCTGTTATTAGGGCGTTAACTATCCGGAGCATCATGGCGCATACTTTTAATCTGAATTCGCAAGCCTTAAAAAGGGAGTTTGCAGTCTATGTGGTTGTAGCAACAGACGGTGACACCTTCAATCTTTATGTGGGCAAAACTGGTGATAACCGTGAAGGTTGTAATCCGTTGATCTCAAGGTGTGGCAATCACTTTTCATACAATAAAATACATAGTCAAATTCGCAATAAGATAGACAATCACGAAGCAAAAGAATACACCTACATATTTGATCATTTTGGTGCTTATACCGACGACAATAAAGAACGAAAGCGACTCATTGATATGATTAATGAAATGGAAAGGTTTCTAAATCAAGAAATATCGAAACTGGCTCAGGAGTTAACTGGTTGCTTGCTACACAATGAATATAAAGGCGTTGGTGTAAGCCGAGCAAAAAAGGAGCAGAGAGAAAAATTTCGAACTGATGAGAGGGTGCAGAAAATCCGACAAATAGTCTGTGCCACAAAAGAACAAATAGTTAACAAGTCAAAGCACTCGGATGCAGCAAGCAGAGCCGGTGTTTGAAACGTTAACAATGCATTTGAGCAACCATCTTAGTCGTTCAGTTATTACACTTTTGAAGCCTCAAATGTTTCCGTGTTTTTCTTGAAAGTAAAGTCCGCTTTGGATCTAAAGTTCTGCAAAATAAAGTAAATGCTAGGAACAGTTAAACGCCATTCTCAGAATTAAATACAAGCTAGTTTTTTTACTGATATTTGCTGTTTTGAGTCTGACAACAAAAAAGGCTTATGCCAGCTAAGTCGGAAAAGCGGCCTAAAAATATTCAATTGCTAAGGACGGATTCCCGCCATTTGCAGTCTGCGAGTGTGATACTTTATTGTTCTTGGTTTTGGCTTATTTGATGCGCCAACTTAAATTAGCATGATGCTTAGGCTCGCATAGATTACTCAAAACCCTTAAATTACCTACGATATTGGATCCCCCCTATGTCAGCATATCAGTCGCCTCTAATTTTTTAATAAGAGGCACCAACTTGAGCACAGCAAAATAGGTGATAGGCTAAATGAAATAGAGCCCACAGTAAAAACCACCAAGACTATCTACTCACTTATACTAAGGGTCTTAGTGCCTATTGTATTTGTTGGTTCGTTAGTTGGTGGTGTTTTAATTGGTTATGGTAAACCCTAATGAAATGTGAAGCACTGCTGGGATACCCAACCTCTAACCGAGTCTTTACTGACTAACCCGTTATCAATCATTTCATTAATACTTTTACACGTAGCATCTATAATCCATTCTTGATCGACAAAACAAGCAAGCTTAGTTTTACCTTTCAATTTGATTAAAGAATACCTGCGATTTTGTAACTTAGGTGTCAATGTTTTCAATGGGTTCATTAGAAATCCTTTGCTGTAAGTGGTCATCCATGTGACTAAAGGTAACATAAGTATATAGTTTAGGTTAACTATACTGGGCATATAGTGTTATTTATTATTACTATGTACCTTACCAAACTTACTTAAAGCTACTTTTGTCGCATTTGCTATATGGGGAGCTGCAAAGTAAAAAGCTATCATCAGCATAACTGCAGAGCCTAAATCATTGGCTCCAGACTTTAGCATTAAAGATAAATCAATTAAGTTGGTTTGGGTGTTATTAACAATTACTTTAGTATTCACGGTGTCAGGGCTCTTTTCTCCACGTTTTGTGCTGCACCGGTCTTGCGTATTCCAATAATAAACAAGGCCTGCATCATTACTTCACTCAAAAATATTTATTGGCTTAGAACCTGTAACCAACAATCTTTGTTAGTTATAGGTTTTATACAAGTAAAGTCTGTAACCAGCTTGAAAATTAATCCACTCAGTCACTGATTCTTTTAACACTACACCAATCTCAATCATTTCGTTCAAGCTTCTGCAGGTTACGTCCACAGTCCAGTCTCCTTGCACCAAACACGCTAGCTTCGTTTGGTTTTTTACTTCAATCATAGCGTATCTTTAACTTGTCGTGTATTTTGGTAATTTATCAAAGTTGTTCATAATCATCCATAATTAGACGCAACAAGCGTTTTGTATAAAGTTAAATCTGAGGGAGGGTTTACTGTACTATAGAACTCGCATAAGTAATCTAAAGTTCAGCCTTGCATATTACGAACAATAGTTTTGATTAATTATATGGTCGATTGGCTTACTATTACTTATATATGTGTGTATAAAAATATACCAACAATTGAATTCTGATTAAGTAACGTATACTTTAGTTATCTAAGAATTATTTCACTCAAGCAGGGGCGTTTTACTCCCTTTTCTACGTGTCTAATTAAAATCATTTTTTTCACAATATGCATGCTTAAACACAAATAAACATAGTTTTGCAGTCAAAGGAAATTATTACATGAGTCAAAACGGCAGTAACTCAGCCCCGAATAACTTAGCTGCATATTGCTGGTCTATCGCTGACCTTCTGAGAGGTGATTTTAGGCAGAGCCAGTATGGTCGCATTATCCTCCCATTCACCCTGCTAAGACGCTTAGAGTGTGTTTTGGAGGGTACTAAAGATCAGGTTCTCAATGAGCTTGCTAGAATTCAATCAATGAACTTGCCAGAAGAAGCGCAAGAAAAACTATTGTTACGTGCATCAGGTGGCTTGTCTTTCTTCAACACATCAAAGTTAGACTTAGCAAGGCTGAGTGAGTCGAGCATCAAGGCTGACCTTATCAGTTATGTTCAGAGTTTTTCTAAAGATGCGCGTGAGATTTTTGAATACTTCAATTTTGCTGAATTCATCGGGCAGCTTAATGATGCCAACCTACTGTACAAAGTTGTTCAAAAGGTTTCTTCTTCTGATATTGATTTAAGCCCCCAAACATCTACTAATCCAAATGGTATTTCTAACCATGATATGGGCTTGGTGTTTGAGGAGTTAATTCGGCGCTTTGCTGAGAGTTCAAATGACACTGCCGGTGAGCACTTTACACCAAGAGACATAGTGAGGCTTACGACTGCTTTGGTTTTCATGGAAGATGACGAAGCATTAACCAAGCCAGGTATTATTCGTACCATATATGATCCCACAGCAGGCACAGGCGGGTTTTTATCCTCTGGTATGGAATATGTGCATGAGCTTAATCCAAATGCTCGCATGGTGGCCTACGGACAAGAACTAAACCCAGAGAGTTATGCTATTTGTAAAGCTGATATGCTCATTAAAGGGCAAGAGGTCACTAACATTAAACTTGGCAATACCTTGTCTAGCGATCACCTTTATGCTGAGAAGTTTGATTACATGTTATCTAACCCTCCGTTCGGGGTGGATTGGAAAAAGATAGAAGAAGACATTAAAAAAGAAAGTACTACCAAAGGATTTGATGGACGCTTCGGTGCTGGCTTACCGCGTGTATCAGACGGCTCATTGCTCTTCTTAATGCACCTTATCAGTAAATTAAGAGACACCGGTGCACGTATTGGTATTATTCTTAATGGCTCACCTTTGTTCACTGGTGGTGCTGGCTCAGGTGAATCAGAGATACGTCGGTACATACTAGAGACTGATTTACTTGAGACCATAGTAGCCTTACCAAATGACATGTTCTACAACACCGGTATTGCTACCTACATCTGGGTTTTATCAAACAAGAAAGTTGCTGAACGAAAAGGTAAAGTGCAACTCATTAATGGAGCAAACCTCTACGGCAAGATGCGTAAATCATTAGGCTCTAAACGTAATGAAATGGGCGAGTCTGACATTGCAACTATCATTCGCACCTTTGGTAGCTTTGATGTGGTTGATGCGCGAGAGTTAGATAAGCCAATAGAACAGAAAAGTAACCGTGGTCGTCAGTCTGCTAATCCTAAGGCAGAAGCAGCGAAAACCTTCGCAAGTAAAATATTTGATACCCACGAGTTTGGTTATCGTCGAATTACCATTGAACGTCCTTTGCGTGAGTCTTATCAGTTTAGCGATGAACGTATTGCTGAATTACGCTTTGCTAACAAGCCGCTTAATGCACCCATGAAATGGGCGTATGAACAATATGGCAATGATTGGCTTGATGATGCTAATTGTGAGCTTTACGGGCAGTTACAGGAGCATTCAGTAGAGATTAGGGCCTATGTTAAAAGTCAGTTCAGTGAGTTAAAAGAAAAGCAGATTAAAGACTTACTTGATAGCAAAACATGGCTTACCCAAAAACATATCATGCTTAAAGCGAAGCAGCTACAAAGTACCATCGGCACTGCTCAATGCGATGATATGAATACTTATGAGACTGTTTGGAAAGCCGCGTGTAAAGCTAAGAATTTGAGTGTAGAAGCCCCAGAAAAGAAACAAATCACCTCTGCGGTAAGTTGGAAAAATCCAGCAGCAGAGAAAGTGATTAAGAAAGTCCACAATGCTAAGGCTAAACCACTATATGGCTTGTTTGCAGGTGAAGGGCAATATCAAGGCAAGGTACTTGAGTTTAAAACTGATGGTGACCTTCGAGACAATGAGAATGTTGCCCTAGATCCAAGGCAATCTGTTAATGCCCTAAACGAAGCCTACTTTCTCAAAGAAGTTTATCCGCATGTGCCTGAAGCATGGATTGATGCCAGTAAGACAGATGCTAAAGACGGTGAAATAGGCATAGTGGGTTACGAGATACCCTTTAATCGACATTTTTACCTGTATCAACCGCCCAGAGACTTGGCAGAGATTGATGCTGATTTAGATGCTGTATCAGCGGAGATTATGAGTTTACTGCAAGAGGTACATTCGTAATGACTGGCAAAGCAGTCTCGAACGTAAAATATACGGCTTATCCTGAATATAGAGGTTCGGGGACTGAATGGTTAGTTGGTATACCGCAAAGTTGGTCATTGATAAGACATAAATATGTTGCCTCTTTTCAGAAAGGAAAAAATCCAGAAGTATTATTAGTTGAATATGAAGAAGGCGCAGTAAAGTATCTGTCGATGGATTATCTGCGGGGTAAAGCGAATGCTTCATATGCATTACCAAACCGAAATTCTTATATTTCGAAGCAAGACCAAGTTTTAATAATTTGGGATGGTTCAAACGCGGGAGAATTCGTTAATGGCCAAGAAGGTATAGTATCTTCAACAATGGCTGCCTCTGAGTATCTAACAAATATCAACCATAGATTTTATTGGTATCTTTGCGTTTGTATAGAACCTGAAATGAGAAAGCATTCAAACGGAATGGGCATTCCTCATGTCAACGGGAATGAGTTAAAAAATTCTGCTCTCGTGATACCTTCAGATGAAGAACAACAACAGATTGCCCAATTCCTCGACCATGAAACCGCTAAAATAGACACCCTAATCGACAAACAGCAACAGCTAATCAAACTACTAAAAGAGAAACGTCAGGCAGTCATAAGCCATGCAGTTACTAAAGGTCTTAATCCAGATGCACCTATGCGTGACTCAGGTGTGGAGTGGTTAGGTGAAGTGCCTGAGCATTGGACGGTTAAGAACTATCGGTATGCTACACAAATTTACCGAGGGAAATTTGGTCATAGGCCAAGAAATGATCCGGCTTTTTACGAAGGCGAATATCCATTTATACAGACTGGTGATATTGCACGGGCAGATAAGGATATATTAAGATTCAAGCAAACATTAAATGAAAGGGGTATTAGTGTTAGCCAAAAGTTTCCGGCAGGCACTCTGGTAATGGCGATAGCTGCCAACATAGGTGATACGGCTATATTAAGCTTCGAGGCTTATGCGCCAGATAGCGTAGTGGGTTTCAAGCCAAATCATGATGTGAGTTTGGAGTTTTTAAGGTATTCTTTAATAGGCGCGCTGCAAGCTTTAGAACAAACATCAACTCAAAGTACCCAGGCTAATTTAAATATAGATCGTATAGGTACAGTACAAGCATCTTTTCCCCCTTTAAAAGAACAACATAAGACAGTGGAAATGCTTGATAAATTGCATAAACAATATGCGCAAATCGAAATCAAAGCTCTAGCAGCTATTGGTTTAATGATTGAGAGACGCACAGCATTAATCTCAGCAGCTGTTACCGGTAAAATTGACGTAAGAAACTGGGTTGCACCTGAACTATCGAATACTAACAAGGAAGTTGCATGAGCATATTGTCAGGTGGCGGTAAAGCCAACGAGTTTACGTTTCAAAACGACATGATTAAACAGTTAGTATCAAACGGCTGGCTGTTAGGTAAACCCGAAAACTACAACCGTGAACTGGCACTATATCCAGAGGACTTACTTGGTTTTGTGCAAGAGACGCAAGATGAGCAATGGCAAAAGTTCTGTGCACTCTATCCAACCAACCCAGAGAGTAAGTTCTTAGAAAGAGTGGCAACACAACTTAATAAAGCAGACCCAAATGCTGCCAATAAAGAGATGCGTACCTTCGGCACATTAGGCGCACTGCGTCATGAATTACGTGACAGAGGCACCCGTTTTAGCTTATGTCAGTTTAAACCAGACCACGAACTCAACCCCGATACGCTGACTGCTTATAAAGCCAACAGGCTAAGAGTCGTGCCAGAGTTAGTGTATTCACCTTGGTCAACAGAAGAACACTTAGCTGACACAGGCACTAAAGCCAAAGCTTGGCGTATAGATTTAGTTTTGTTTGTGAATGGTTTGCCGGTAGTGACGCTAGAGCTTAAATCAGAGTTTAAGCAAGCGGTGCAAAATGCCATTAAGCAGTATAAAACAACTCGTTTTGCAATAGATCCAATTACGAAAAAGCGTGAGCCACTATTGACCTTTAAACGTGGCGCACTGGTACACTTTGCAGTAAGCCAATATGAAGTGTACATGGCTACTCGTTTAGAGGGCAACGACACATACTTTCTACCCTTTAATAGAGGCACAGCCGAAGGCGGAGCCGGTAATGATGTGCCGAAAGACGTAAATCAATACGCTACTGACTATTTGTGGAACGAAGTATTACTGCCTGAAAACCTTCTCAACATACTAGGCCGTTTTGTTCATCTACAGATAGAAGAAAAAGAAACGTGGGAAGGACGAAAGTACAAGAAAGAAACCTTAATATTCCCTCGTTATCATCAGTGGGACGTAGTGTCTAAACTTATTAATGCCGCTCGCACAGAAGGCGCAGGACACAAATACTTAATCCAGCATAGTGCAGGCTCAGGCAAATCTAATTCAATTGCTTGGGTAGCGCACCAGCTATCAGCATTGCGTGACGAAAGTGGTAATAAACAATTTGATTCTGTCATTATCGTTACTGACAGAACGGTATTAGATGAACAGCTACAAGACACTATTTATCAGTTTGAACACACTGATGGTGTAGTAGGGCGGATTAACAACAATGAAGGCGATGGTTCTAAATCTGAGAAGTTAGCCAGTGCTTTACAGAACTCTCAACCTATCATTATTGTTACCATTCAAACCTTTCCTTTTGTACTCAAAGCCATTGAAGATAGTGTGAGTCTAAAGGAGCGTAAATACGCGGTTATAGCAGATGAAGCACACAGCTCTCAGACTGGCTCTACAGCACGGCAGTTGAAAGAAGTGTTGATGGTTGACTCTAGCGATCCTGAAGAAGAGTTAGGCACTGAAGACATACTAGACGCAGCAGTAGCCTCACGTAGGGCTTCTAAGAACTTAAGCTACTTGGCTTTCACTGCAACGCCTAAGACGAAGACACTGGAGTTATTTGGTCAATTACCTAACCCTAATGAAGCACCATCTAAAACCAATAGACCAGAGGCATATCATGTATACAGTATGCGTCAGGCCATTGAAGAGGGCTTCATCCTTGATGTATTGAAGAACTATACAAACTATAAAGTTGCCTACAACTTGGCAATGAAGATAGAAGGTCAGGACGAGGAAGTTGAAAGTAAGAAAGCCAAAGTTAAGATGAACCAATGGGTTCGTTTACACGACTACAACATTAGTCAAAAAGTGCAGGTGATAGTTGAGCATTTTAAAGACAATGTTATGGGCTTACTGGGTGGTCAGGCTAAGGCTATGGTAGTCACTAGTTCCCGCAAAGAAGCGGTACGTTATAAGTTAGGCTTTGATAAATACATTGCTGAGAAGGGTTATGACAAGATATTTGCCATGGTGGCTTTCTCCGGTGAAGTCGAGTTTACTGAGAAAGACCCAAATTCAGAGGCTTTCTTAGGTGATAAGTTTACTGAAGTTAACATGAATCCCAATTTACACAGACGGAAGATGCAAGAAGCGTTTGATACCGACGATTATCAAGTCATGATAGTGGCGAATAAGTTCCAAACTGGCTTTGATCAACCTAAGCTGTGTGCTATGTATGTCGATAAGAAGTTAGGCGGTGTAGAGTGCGTACAAACCCTTTCCAGATTGAATCGTATGTTCCCCGGCAAAGCGCAAACAGGCACCTTTATACTGGATTTCTTCAATGATTCTGATGAAATTTTAAACGCGTTTCAGCCTTATTTTCAAACAGCTGAATTAGACGATGTATCTGATCCAAACCTAATATTTGAACTGCATGATAAGTTACGTGCAACGGGGATCTTTCTTTGGCCAGAGGTCGAACAGTTCTGCAGTGCGTTCTTTATTAAGAATAAAAGCAGTGCTGCCATTGCAAACATTTGCAAGCCAGCGGTTGAAAGGTGGGCTAAACGATACAAGTCAGCGTTAGAGGCCTATAAGCAAGCCAAAGAGATGTTTGAGCGCACTAAGAAGACCAACGATGCTGTATTAATTGCAAACGCTGAGAATAGCTTTAAGGACTGTAAAAAAGAGAAAGATGCTTTAGAGATATTTAAGAAAGACCTTGGTACCTTCGTGCGCTTTTATGAGTTTATGTCTCAAATTGTTGACTACAATGATAAAGACTTAGAAAAGCTAAGTTTATATGCGCGTAATTTACGTCCATTGTTGCGCGAAGCGGCAGTGGACGAGGATGATATTGATTTGAGTAACATTGAGCTTAGTCATTACCGGCTATCAAAAATTAAACAGCAGCATATTAAGTTACAGATAGATGATCCAGACGGTAAATTAATGCCAGGTGAAGGACTAGGCAAAGCTTCTCCCAAAGATAAGAAGACCGAGTTCTTGTCTCAGCTTGTAAACCGGCTAAATGAGCTGTTCATTACTGACAACCTTTCTAAGAATGATATGGTGAATTACGCATATACGATTAGGGATAAAGTAAGTGAAAATGCGTTTGTCATTCAGCAGATGGATAACAATACTGCCGAACAAGCCATGCTAGGTGACTTCAGCAAGGCTATAGATGACGCTATTTTAAGCAGCAGTGAAGCCCATCAAAACCAGATGATGCAACTAATGTCAGACCCCGCTAAAGCTAAAGGCTTTTCTAAATTGGTATTTGAGCTGTTGCTGCTGACAAGGTAGTGTTTAAGTTAGCAGCACAAACCATCTTCTTGACATGTATTGAGTGCACGTAACAAGTACATTGATTAATGTAATAAGGCGGTTAAATGGCACAGAGCAATTCATATGAAACGGTTTTAGTAGAAAGTTTTATGCCTGCTAAATTTTCAGGCAAGCGGGGACGTGTCCATATACGCCCAATCGCAGGAGGAAAGTATTCACCAGATTTGTCGGTAGAATGCGCCAAAAGGCTGAGCGAAAATTATCCGGTAGGCACTAAGTTCAAACTTCAGGCTAAATTAACAGACCGAGAGGGTGGCGGAGAATACTTATATAGTTCTTTTCAATGGCCATATGAGGTTGTTGAGTAATTACTGTATTGCTGATAATTTGTTAAACATGAATTTTAATCCGCCTGAGCCAATTCAAATGTGGGCTGGTGATATTTAATAGAGTGCACTGTTAAGGTCGGCTTTTGAAGATAAGAAGACACCACAACGACAAACCATGAACAAGCCGATGCTATGATTTTAATGCTGCTAATTAGCGGTATAGCGACACAAAGCGAGGATTACTTGGTAACAAGTAACAATTACGTAATGATGCTATCAGAATTGATTAGGACGCGTATTATAGATATTGCATAAACTTTGACAATCCCCAACTTTTTAATTAAATTAATGTGTACTAAAAGTGAACTATATAAATATGGATTGTTAATAGTGGCATTTCTCCGAAGGACTTTCACCTTGTTCATTTGTGCTCATGCTGGGCATACACAAGAGATTCAAGGTGAACAAAAACAAAAGCGGTTTTCGTCCTTTAGTTCTGCGTTAGGTGACAGTAAATGGAAGCTACATTAATAATTGTAGGAGTAACAGCACTGTTTTTGTTAACTCAACGATGGTTTTGGCTCCTTGTTTTTGGCCTCGGCGCATTGGCCAGTGGGTTCACAATAATTGCTAGTGTAATACACTTTCAAATACTTGCCGCATTAGGTTTTTTCGTATTAATGTGCCTACTTGGTTTCATAACACTTGTTATTAGAGATGCGTTTTAATATGCGAAACATCTAAATAGTATGGTTACTTAATAGGCTAATGTTTGCATTTTCGCCACTTCTTATAGTTAATTTTATCATAAGCTATTGTTACTAAATCCTTATATGATGGTGCTTTAAGCTTATATTCGACCTATACATGGTAGATTAGTCAACAATTGATACTAGGGTCTATAATGAAGCAGATATATAAAATCACATACTTAGCTACTAACAAAATTTATATTGGTAAACTTGCCTATGAAAGTTTTAGATATTTTGGTAGTCCATCAAAGAAAGTAGTTGATGAAGATTTTAGAAAGCTACCTATCGAACAACAAAAAGATTATTCAGTACGAAAAGAAATATTGTGGGAGTCAACCACCTGCACAGATTCTGAATTATCGGTCAAAGAGGTTGAATATATAAAAACGTATCAATCTAATAATCCAAGTATAGGCTATAGCAGGTGGCCTAAATTTGATGATAATTGTTAATAATAAAGATCGCCTTAGACACGGGTATAAACTATTTGAGCGTATTAATGTTAATAATGCCTTGTAGACTTTAGGAGTGTAAAAATGTTTAGTTTATTCAAAAAATCGCCACCGCTAACAATCAGCGAACAGCTTAGCAACGAATTCGAAATAGGTTGTATAATTGACGCGTTAGAAAGTGATGGGTATCGTCCTAGTGATGTGTGCGAGATTTTACAATCTGCTTTAACTGTAAACAAGTTTAGCGCTAATTACGTGAGATGTTATGAAATAGTAAACACTAACGGCAAAGTCACAGTGTCTTATACATTAGATTTAGATTAAAGGTAAGCGCCGGATTAACCCACGTTCTCACATTATTTCTCCCTTTGTTAGCGGAATATTTGGATTCTAGGTTTTTCAGAATACAATTGACGGTAAAACGATAGTGTTGTAGTACTAGCAACCATAATCATTTAAAGCAATTTTAGTTACGAGTTATAGCACTATCTGGCTAAACCCTTCCGTAACTGACTTTTTCAACTTACCGAATTCATCAATATTTATTGTTTCGGCATTTGCGAGACGTTCAAAATATTCGGTGATGTTGTCGTTAAATTCATCGTTTGACATCAATTGATTAAAATCAGCAATCATAGATTCGAACTTATTAAATATTTGCTTTTGAAATAATTGTGTAAACTCATCAACCATCGAACCCTTTGCTTCATGTCCCGTGAACGGATCTAGCAACTTAGGAAGATAAACTAGATTCCACGGAGCTGTAAATGCAAATACATTTTTTGTGCGTCCAAACACATGAGAAATTTGATAATTCTGTACCATGTCAAATTTACTGGTCTTTGTTTTAGTATATCCAGTCAGGCTTCTGATCAATTTAGTCGGTTCAGTATTGTTATTCTTATCAATAAGAACATTCTCATTACCCAATACTTTCTTATAGAACGACTGGTATAAATGTGACTCCTTAGAGTTCTTCCCAAATGCCCGGATGAATACCTGCTCATTGCTATTAATACGATGTTTCAGGCTTTCCCACTCTGCTTGGGCTTTGGTAATATCAGCGGAAATTGTTTCTTTTAGACCAAATTCAAAGAATTGATGTTTTGTAATATATCCTTCTTCAAAAAATCGCAAGTACGCATCTCTAGTCATTGTTTAACCTATTAAACTATTGGCCTCATATTCCTTGAGGCTTATACCATCCATGGTTTTCCATTTACTTCTACCATTAATTGGATAACCCACTAATATTGAGGCTGCCTGCGACGGACTGGTAAACAAATAATTCTGATTTAGCACTAAAAAGTCGCCAGATTTTGTAAGTACACCAGTGTCTATTAATTTATCTCTAAGTTTGCTGGCGCCACTAGACAACGTGCTATTTGCCTCTACATTCGCTTGTGAGCCTTTCAAGACGACCATACCTTCGTCACTGAGTGAACTTTTAGCATTAAGGTTTTTGACGTTGATAAAAAAAGTCTCGTTGCTTTCTTCATTGTCGCTTGAACCTGACTTATTGTCTGTGTGCTCAACAGAACCAGTTAGCAATGGCTCTAGCGTCTTATGGCCTAGCACCCCCAACAATGTTTTAAGGTTGAATATATATTCTTGCATCGACGCTTGTTCACTTCTCGGTAACGCAGGTAGCCTGGGAATATTACTGTTTTGAAGCTCATGACGCCCGACTTCTTTAGTGATTCGGAGCAACTCAGCCTCCAAATATTTGACATGGGACTTCGTTAAATTTTCGTCTTTACTAGTAAAAAATACAGTCTCATTCCAGAAGTCTTTTTTCGCCAAATGATGCGTCAATCGTTCGTAAACATTTTCAGCTTCGCCAATGTACACTGCTGGATTTCCCGTTACATCATCAATGCCGAATAAGAAGTAACAGCCTGGCTTTTGTGCTTCGGGCCAAAGTGATAGCTTTTTAATTTGCTGTCTGGGGCAACATACAGCTTGGCCGGTCCAGTTAACAATCTCGGCGTGTCTGATACCGCTAACGGAGCCATCATCAAGGTAAATTCTAATAGTTCTGCCGAGTGACATATATGTATTCCTTATTAACTTGTACAGAGCTGCTATGCTCGAAATTACGACGTGTAGCATAATATCATGTGTTGGGGTGAATATTCCCCAAGCCTTTCTCCAGCTTACAAGCATTACTTCGCCTGTACACGTAGATATGCCACTGATAATCCATAACCCAAACTACCCATAGTTATGTGGACGCTTAACTTTTGATATCAGCTATTGCAGATGAACTTAACTACGTTTATAGGCAGCCTGTTAATGCCCGGCTAATAATGCGCCTCTTATATGATCAAGGCCAGTCGCTAAACGTTCTAGTTGGTCTTGTCTCTTGTTTAGTGGAATATGACCTTGACCTTCGTGTAAACTCTCTTGGTAGAGCGTCTCTGCAAGCTCTGTGACTAGATTAATATTATTGCTTAATACTTCCGTTTGAATTGTGGTTAGCAGCAAGGAGCAACAAGTGTAATAGGGCAAACCTGTATCTTGGTATAGTTGCCGATTTGCGAGCGATTGTAACTATTAAGCGAGAAACATACTTGTGCGGCTAAGCCTGTTTTAGTTGAATTAGCAGGATACTTTAATAAAGGATAAATTTTTAGTTTTATATAAATTAAACTTTGATGCTATCCAACAAAAATGAAAGGCGAATTCTAAATTGATAAAATCTTTTCAATTATTAATGTTGTTTTGTTTAGGAACTTTCTTCTTATCATGCTCACCAGAGCCATCAGCGAGTGCCCCAAAGCCCCAAGTTACACCAGTGCCGACAAAGGTAACCTTAGTTAAAAAATCGTCATCTGGTATCTGTCACGATGGAACTAGTGGCTCTTTTGCTAGAACCAAAAACTTCACGCCGTATGCAAACATGGACCTGTGCATATCTTCGGGTGGTAGACCATACAAAGGTTTTAAGTCATCAATAGATATAGCTGAACAAGAAGCAATAGATGAAAATCGAAGCTTTGTCACTTTGTATGATCGTAGTGATTGGAATCATTGGATAGATGCTGATAGCGATTGTCAAAATACAAGGCATGAATTGTTAATATCGACGTCAAAAATAGCAGTAGGGTTTAAATCAGATGATCAATGTAATGTACTCACGGGTTCTTGGTATGATCCCTATAGCGGAGAAAATTATTCCAACTCTAAAGATTTAGACTTAGATCATGTCGTTCCGCTCAAATTCGCACATGGACATGGTGGTGATATGTGGTCTAGGGAAAAAAAACAGAAGTTTGCTAATGATTTGGATAACTTACTATTAGTTAGCGCATCGCTCAATCGTCAGAAAGGTGCTAAAGGTCTAGATGAATGGCTTCCACCTAATCATTCCTATCGGTGCGATTACATCGCTCATTTTAATGCTGTAATGGCTAAATATGAGTTGAAGTATATTCCGTCAGAGCAGCGCATTGTTAATAAAATGGTTAAGGCTTGTAATCAATAACTCTGGAATACTCAACATTAAACTTCAAATTTAAATATCGACTTCTATCCTCGTATTCGCATAGTTTTGTCTAGAAATTAGCGAATTAATAATCAGCAATAGTTTTGCATCAATTCAGTAAGGGGACACCGCCGTAAAAGCGTCTAAAAATAATATGAGAATAGTCTAAAACATAGTGTCAATAGTCGTTTAAGTTTACCCATCTACCCACCAAACCTATGGCCAGATCCAGTGATCATGAAATAAATTATCCAAATAAAAATAGATGCAAAGAAAGTAAATTTTATAGCTCTAAATATATGTTGCTTTAAGCTGTATTTTTTTTCGTCATCTAAAAACTTGCTCCCTAAAAAAACTAAAATGAAAACAATCGGGGTTGAGTACATTGGAAATGTTAATAACGAAATTATAGTTAGAGCTAAAATAATATAAAATACTATTTCCATAATCATTATCTCTTTGGAAACCTAACGTGCTTTTAATATACAACAATCTGCGGGGGTACATCGAAGTAAACTGAATGTCACCTTTGAGCTAAACATATTATTCTGGCCTCTCGGATTGCGAACGACCTTAATTAGGGCAGTTCGTCCGACAAAGCCGTCGTAAACATAATTTATCACCTCAGCACTTCTGAGCTTTTAAAAGAGATATTAATGCTTAATTTCACTACCTGGCGTTGTTATATATACTAAATTATGATCACCTGACGCTTGCCTCTGGATTAAAAGAAATTTCATACCGACCAGAAACACTTTGCCAATCCTTGGGCCTCCCCCATTGAACTAAGCGGCCCCCTTTAAAAACAAACCAATAGTTCACTCTGTCATAGTTCGGCTCGATCAACGGCAATGTAAATATTTCCATCACTTGGCCGTTCGATTGTTGCTGTGAGGCTCTCAAAATTGGCGGTACACCCACATCTTTAGGGAAATATTGCAAAAATTGGGCTTTACTCCAGCCCGTTTGCACACCATTCAGACTAATCGATAAAAAGTTCGTAGCACACCCCGCCAAAAATAAAATAAATAATACCAGCGTAATGTGTTTTAAATTGTACATAATTTCATCCTAACTATATTGCTCAAATAACCGTGTATTATTTAGAAAGCTTGTTATTGCTAAACTCTTCATAATTACTCGCTTTAATCTAAATATTAAACGACGATTAATAATTTACAAAGCAATTAAGGAGATAAATTTACTTTCTTTTGGGTTTGCTAATGTGAAGGTCGGCTTATTGCTAGGACTGACTTACATAACCTATTGAACTATAGCCATTCATTTACCAAACATTACAACGAAGGATTGCCTGCAACGAACCACCGTTAACCATTAAAATCTACCACAATGAAAGTGAGTACCAAATAATATAGGATTTTTTATGGATATCTTAGAAGGAATTGCAATGGCTGTTGAGTAAGCGTCCGACCCAGAAGAAATACTACCTTGGATAGTAAACTTAGATTAGTGTAGTTCTAACGACTGACACCTATAGTTGGCGTTGATTTGGCAAAAGAAGTTATTCAAGTTTGTACCTATACAAGCAAAAAAGTGCATTCTAATGTAAGCGGTCATTTTAGACCGTTAGCTCGATCTCAATGAGCTATTTTATAAATTGTGCGACTCATGTGACTATAAGTGGTATTAAGGCTATAAGCTACCCTTCGTTACAGCTGGCTTTTAAAGTCATTAGATGGTTTTTGCGAAGATGATTTAGCCGTTTTTGCTAATGGGAAAGGTGCCAGCGTTTCGCTCAATTCACAATTAACGACAAGCCTCACCTTATAGGCTTGACGCTTGATGACAGCAGCGCACGCAATAAGCTATATAATGTATGCCCTAAATGCTTAAAGCAGCGCCAGAGCTTATACGCGATCAAACAGGGCTACTATTGCCGCGAGTGTATAGATTTTAAATTATTCTTGCCAGTCTGAACGGCTAAAGCATAGACGCATAAGACGTATACGCAAATTAAGAAAAGCACTATATGGTTGTGCTAGTCCTGACATTAATAATTTACTTGTTGATATAAGCCATTGGGAAATACCCGTTTATATAAGATGGGATACGTTTGAAGCAAAGCGTAATATACTACTGAACCTTGAACGCGAATGCTGGAATATGCAGAACGCATTCAACCCTTGAGAACCCCACAAAACCTGACATTCAAGCCATAAAATGATTATTTATTTCGTTGTTTTAAACTATGGTTTACTCAACTAAGAGCCTGTAATACACTATTTAACACATACCATGGTAGATTTCTTTGGACCTTAAATATGATTAAACTACTTTTTATCAGCGCGTTGTTATTTTTTCAAATACATGTAAGTGCTACTGTGGAAAAAGAAACTTCAAAAATAGAAGTTATTCAACAATTAGCGCAGGGTGGCGATGCTGAAGCACAGTTTAACCTAGGGGTTAGGTACGACCGCGGCGAGGGTGTTCTTAAAGATTTTAAAGAGGCAGCGAAGTGGTTTAAGTTGTCAGCGGAGCAAGGCTATGCTAAAGCACAGTTTTCTCTAGGGGGTATGTACTATAGCGGGCAGGGCGTTCTTAAAGATTTTAAAGAGGCAGCAAAGTGGTATAGGTTGGCAGCGGAGCAAGGCTATGCTAAAGCACAGTTTTCTCTAGGGGGTATGTACTATAGCGGTCAGGGCGTTCTTAAAGATTTTAAAGAAGCAGCGAAGTGGTTCAAGTTGTCAGCGGAGCAGGGCGATGCAGCAGCGCAGATGGCCCTAGGGATGATTTACGAAGGCGGCGATGGTGTTCTTAAAGATTCTAAAGAGGCAACAAAGTTGTATAAGTTGTCAGCGGAGCAAGGCTTAGTTGAAGCACAGTTTCGCCTAGGGGCTATGTACTATAGCGGGCAGGGCGTTCTTAAAGATTTTAAAGAGGCAGCAAAGTGGTATAGGTTGGCAGCGGAGCAAGGTGTGGCTGAAGCGCAGCTTTACCTAGGGATCATGTACTATAGCGGGCAGGGCGTTCTTAAAGATTTTAAAGAGGCAGCAAAGTGGTATAGGTTGGCAGCGGAGCAAGGCAAGGCTGCAGCGCAGCTTCTCCTAGGGTTTATGTACTATAGCGGTGAAGGTGTGCCTCAAAGTTTTATTTCATCATATAGCTGGGCTAACATTTCTAGGTATAACAGTAACGGCGCTGATACAAAATCGCTTTTTGACTTTTTAGAAAATGAAATGTCGATGGATGATGTCTCAAAAGCACAGGCGCTTTCGAAACGATGTCTTGAAAGTAATTATAAAAATTGTGGAAGTTGATTAGAGCGCCTCTATTAGCTATTGCTGAAGAAAAATAAACTTAAATTGTTATGGTATGGGAGTATCACGACACATAGGGACCTATGTTAGGCAGGGGACAGAAAACTATAGAAATATCGGTCTGGACTGGAGGGAAATAGGGCAGTCTGGCTTAGTGATGCAGGACGCTGGGGCAATGGTGAATACGACTCAAAAATAACGTTTTCGATAGATGATACCCAACTGAGTATTTTAGAAAAGTATTCTGACGGTTCCAGAGACACCAAGTCCTATAGTTTAATGCAACTTGCCGGTAATTAATGTCAGCTCAGTTTAATTTGGTTAATAAACTTAGTTTTATTTATTTCATTTAGAGGGAGTTTAATTTATGGCGCAGTTGTCTTGTCCAAAATGTTCAAGTATTTCAAATGGTGAGAGAGGATGCGCAATTTGGTTTTTTGTTATTATTTTGTTTCCTATCGGCCTTTTGTTACTCTTTCTCAAACCAACATACAAGTGTTCTAATTGTGGATTTTTATTTAAGTCATAACCCAGAAAGGGGCAAGAAGGAGCAGACTACTATGTAGCGCATGACGTGCTCCCACAGACCCTAGGGTGCGCAGTTCCTAGCTATAATTCAGATATAGATAGAGTTAGGATTCAATATAAACAAGTATGGTAGACCCGTAGAGTAGAGTATAACTATATACTTGATAGGACTTCTTTGGATTTGTTGTATAGAATTCAATACGATGACGAGAAAGACTTCCGGTTAAAGTCTTTTAGGTGCGATGTTTTTAGTGGTCCCGATGCACTTAAAAAAAAGATGTGTTGTGGTTGAATTAATTAGACCATGTCATGGTACTGGATTGCTTAGAATTCATTACGTTACTGCAATAACGAGAACAGAGTAAACAAATTATGCACAAACATAACACGCCACCTTTAGTGCTTGTTGATGGTTCTTCTTATCTGTTTAGAGCTTTTCATGGCATACCCCCACTAACAAACTCAAAAGGCGTAGATACCGGCGCGATTTACGGCGTAGTTAGTATGCTGCGATCTTTGGTGAAAGACTATAAGCCTACCCATATGGTAGTGGTGTTTGACGCCAAGGGCAAAACCTTCAGAGATGATATTTACCCTAAGTACAAAGCTAATCGTGCCGCCATGCCCGATGAACTAAGAAGACAAATTGCGCCTTTGCACAAAATAGTAAAGGCAATGGGTTTTACCATGATAGTGCAGCCTGGCGTTGAAGCTGACGATGTTATTGGCACACTAGCTCGTCAAGCGTCACAAGCTGGCATATCTTGCGTCATTAGCACAGGTGACAAAGATATGGCGCAGTTGGTAGACAAACACGTAACACTTGTTAACACCATGACACGCACCACGATGGATATAGACGGTGTGCTTAAAAAGTTTGGCGTGCCGGCTGACCTTATTATCGACTTTCTTGGCCTCAAGGGTGACAAAGTCGACAACATCCCCGGTGTGCCAGGTGTGGATGACAAAAGCGCAGTCGCGATGTTAAACGGCATAGGCGGCGTGAAAGCTATATATGAAAATTTAGATAAAATTGCTGAGCTTAACTTTCGCGGCGCGAAAACCATGGCAAAAAAGATGGAGCAATATAAAGAACAAGCTTTGCTTTCGTATCAGCTTGCTACTATTGACACCGAATTATCCTTAAACTTAGAGCTGTCTTCTTTTACCATTGATGAAATGGATAAACCGCTGTTGCGCGAAATGTTTACTGAATTAGAATTTAAACGCTGGTTAGATGAAGTCAGCGGAGGAACCGACCGTTATATCCAAGCAGTAGAAAGCAACTCTGCAGTCAACGATTCAAGCGCAATTATTAAGAATAATAAAATGAATGCTATCGACAAACCAACTTCAATTACCAAGAAAACAGCAGTCTCTTATCCTGATGGCTTCTTAACAAAAACCTTTGAAGAAATGCGTAAAAAGCTTTTAGACATAAGTGGTGGTCGTTCTCGGTTATTAAATCTAAATCAAGATGCAAAAGGATTCGTGAGAATAGTTGATGAATTGCCGGATCAACTTGCTGAACATCTGTTGGGTGGTAAGGCATTTACTATGGATGCAGTCGACGACCCTACTAAAGAGGAACTGATAGAGCACAGATATTTAGTTTGGAATGACGAAGAAAATAAATTTATAGCAGCCAAGCCAATGCCAACGGCTCTAAAATGGGCAAATATCAAAGGGATTAATACTGATTATGACCTGCCTTTCGATTCTGACCATGCTGATGATAATAGGCATCAAGACAATAATATTCAAACAGTTATATTTGATTCAGCTCTTACTTCGTCCATGAAAAAACTGGCTAGCGCGGGAAAAATATCAATAGAAGAAACAGGAAATAATATCCTGTTCTTATCACTAGGGTTCTTAGAGTGGGCTGATAAAATTGGTGGTAAGACGCGTTTAGCTCCGCTATATATGATTCCGGTGAAAATAGAGAAATACGTTTCTAAAAGTGTCACCCGATACCAAATTATGTTTACTGGTGAAGATATTATCGCAAACCTTACATTGCGTGAAAAGCTTCATCAAGATTTTGAAATTGAATTGCCTTCAATATTTAACCAGAAAGACGAAGATAAGCTACTTGATCCTGAAGTATACTTTTCTAACGTTGATGCCTTACTGCAAATGAAGAAAGGTGACGTGAGGTTTGCAGATTGGCGTGTACGCCGTTTTGCAACCTTAGCAACATTAAGTCTCGGTAGATTGTTAATGTATCGCGATCTAGATCCTGCTCGGTGGCCCGATGGAGCAGCAAATTTAGTTGAGCATGATTTTATTCGTAAGTTTTTTAGTGAGGATAAATTATCTGGCTCATCTAGTTCAGGCGTCAATGGTAGTGGTTATGGCGACAGTTATATATTGGATGATGTGCCCTCATTACATGATAATTTTCCAATGGTTGAAGATGCAGACTCATCTCAAATGTCCGCTCTAATCGATATTATGAGAGGGGCGAATATGGTGATGGTAGGACCTCCAGGTACTGGAAAATCACAAACCATTACTAATTTAATTGCTGCCGCGATATCACAAGGTAAATCGGTTCTCTTTGTGGCAGAAAAACAAGCTGCTCTTGATGTCGTTAAGCGACGAATAGATAAAGCGGGTCTTGGTGATTTCTGTTTAGATCTACACAGCGATAAAGCGCAAAAGCGCATGGTACTGGATAGTTTTAAACAGCGCATTCAATTCGAAAATCAGCATAAATTTAAAATTGATGATTATGATGTTCAAGTTCAACGCTATGAGAGAAGCAGAAAGCAACTTCAAGATTATTGCTTTATGATTAATCAACCATGGAAAAATACTGGGTTTACTGTTCATGAGATTTTGTGTGCAGCAACTCGATATGCAAAAGAAGTAGCCCCGCTGGAATACGGAATGATAGCTCCTGAGGGGCCGTCGGGAGAAAGTTTTACCCGTGTTGAATTAGACGAACAGCTAGAACAATTAGAGTTATTTTTTAAGTACTTGGAAATTGTCAGTCAACAATTACCTTTTACTCGGAATTGGCTCAGCCATCCTTGGTACGGCGTAAATAATAAATCTATAAGTGGAAATGATGAGCGTCAATTGCAAACGGGGTTGCAGGACTGGACAAAAAAGTTAAAGACGATTCACGAGCAGTTGATAACGTTATCTCATGAGCATAGCATTGAGTTAGAAAGATCGTTAAAACTTCCTGAGCTAGAGCTATGGGTTGAAGAGTTAAGCCTTATTAAATCTTTAGGTGGAGATGAGTATTTACCTGCATTTAAAAGTATTAGTAAAGAGCATATAGAAAAATTAAATAGTTATATAAAGACAGCCTACGTACTTTGTGCCAGTTTTGAAGAATTAGGAACTGTATTCAATCAAGATTTATTATCTGATTTAGTAAAATCAACTACGATTAAAGAGTCTATTCAGAATATTGCTACTTTAGGCGTTAGTAATAAAGCCCAATTTGATGATTTAGCAAGGTCAATTGGACGATTAGAGACCACAATCAAAATAGTTCAATCTATAGCGAATAAGAGAAGTGAGTTAATGCCTCACCTGCCTACGATGTATAAAGGTGAATTAGAGAACTTGTTTTCAGTGTCACAATCAGGATTCACTGAGCTTGCATGTTTCATTAAACATGTGATCGCACTGCCCTCAGAAATGTTGAGTTACCGCGATGATATTTATGATAAAGAGTCTTTACCTTTAATTTTTTCAGAATTTAAAACGAAACAACAAGATTTGTTGGCTATAAAAGAAAGTTTAGCTACAACCTTTAAACTAGATCGCAAACCTGCTTCTGCAGATATAAAGTTTTTATCTGATGTAATGCAGGAGAGTGGCTTGTTTTCTGTATTCAGTGGCCGTTGGCGTAAAGCTAAAAAAGATATTGTTGCCTTCACAAACGATCGAAAGATAAATAAAAAAACAATCTCAAAGTCTTTAGCCGATTTGGCAGCTTGGAAAGATTCGTGTGACGACCTTAAAAATGCTGTCGAATACCAAACTGCGTTAGGACGCGAATTTAATGGTATTGATACTAATAGTGATCGAATTGAAACACTAATGGATTGGTATCAGGCTGCGCGAAAGGAGTATGGTATTGGTTTTGGTGCTAGGACTGTTTTGGCTAGTGCCTTATTCAGCTTGAATAAAGATATTTTCAGAGGTATTCAGCAACTACAATCCGGTGGGATTGATTTGGAAATATCTGAACTGACGACTAACCTTAAATCTCTTGCGATAGTATTCACTAAAGTTGATTGTATTTCCGATTCGGATTTTAACTTAACTGCCAATGCAGAGCCACTGCAGAAAGCCCTAGTAAATATTCAGCTGAGTTTAGAGGGAATTCAAAAGTATCTGAACAATCCTAACATTGACCAAAAAGAGCTATTACATAGTTTGACCCAACTAGAAAAAGTCCGTACGCACAGGGATAAAATTGAACAAGCAAAAATAAGCGAACGCTTTTTCGATAGCACATTGAACCTGGACTTGGGTTCAAAGGGGGTCTTACCTAAAGACTTTTCAGTTCTAACATCAACCGTTAATTATTTGTCAGATATGTACGATTCGATAAATAACGAAACGCTCATAAAGCTGTTAACTCAGAGAGTAAGCACAGTCGTTGTAGTTGATTTAGTTAATCGTTCAAAAAGCTTACAAGACTCAAAAAATGACGCTTTAAGCTCAGAAAAATCTATTATGTCCACTATAGATTCTGACCGTGAGCAATGGGCTAAAGGGTCTGGTCTTGGTTTAGCCGATCTATGTGACCGCAATGAATTAGCTGTTAGAAGTATTGAATGGTTAGATAGCTGGACTAAATATTTACATGCAAAAGATCGAATGCAAGAAGGTGGGCAGGGTAGGCTAAAAGACTACTTATCTGATTCGCACTTTACTTTGGAATACGGAAAGCAAGTAATGAATTTTGCCATGTATACCTGTTTAGCAAACAAGGTATATTCGCAGCAGCCTGAATTGTCAAACCGCTCCGGCCATGAGCAAACAGCAATACAAGAACAGTTTCGAAAGTATGATAATGGATTAAAGGAGCTTCAACGAAAACGAGTTGCACAACTAGCATTCGAGCGAGAAATTGATGAAGGCACTAGTGGAGCAAAAGTATCTAGCTTTAGTGGTAATTTCTTATTGGAACATGAAATATCTAAACAAAAAGGGCATATTGCTATACGTAAGCTAGTTGAGCGAGCTGGCGACGCCATGTTAGGTTACAAACCTTGTTTTATGATGAGCCCAATGGCTGTCGCCAAATATTTACCGCCTGGTAAATTACATTTTGATTTAGTAGTAATGGATGAGGCCTCGCAGGTTAAACCTGAATTTGCATTGAGTTGTTTTGCTCGGGGCAAGCAAGCAGTGGTTGTAGGTGACCCTAAGCAGCTTCCTCCAACTAGCTTTTTTGAGCGAGCTACGTCAAATGACGGTATGGAAGATGATGGTGATTTGGCCGTCATAAATGATTCAGAAAGTATATTGGAGGCGATTAGTTCGTATTACCCTAAAAAAATGCTCAAGTGGCATTATCGGTCTCGTCATGAGAGCTTAATTAATTTTTCTAATAGACATTTTTATGACAGTAAATTAGTTATTTTTCCCTCTCCATGGGCTCAATCTGATGAGTTTGGGATAAAGTTTAATCATGTAAAAAATGGTGTTTTTGCTACTGGTATTAACAACGAAGAAGCTAGGCATATAGTTGAGGCGATTAAATACCATGTCATCCATAATGAAAATGAAAGCTTAGGCATAGTAGCTATGAACTCCAAGCAGCGGGATCAAATTGAATCGTTACTTGAGGCAGCACGTTCAACCGATTCTATTCTGGATGGTGGACTAAAGCGAGATTCTCAAACAGAAGACCCTATCTTTATAAAGAATTTAGAAAATGTTCAGGGCGATGAACGTGACGTTATTATAATTTCATTCACTTATGGTCCTCTGATCCGTGGTGCCACCAGCATACCGCAAAGGTTTTTCCCAATAAAT
This sequence comes from Glaciecola punicea, assembly GCF_001756615.1. NCBI lineage: Bacteria > Pseudomonadati > Pseudomonadota > Gammaproteobacteria > Alteromonadales > Alteromonadaceae > Glaciecola > Glaciecola punicea. The sequence continues at coordinate 171,287 of NZ_LZXY01000001.1, read as the reverse complement.
ACTGCACAAGGCTGGCGTCGTTTAAATGTATTATTTACACGAGCTAAAAAACGCATACAAGTATACAGTTCTATGCGTTCTCAGCAGATTATCGTTGACGAAACGAAGAGCCGTGGAATCAAAGCGTTGAAGAATTATTTGGCCTACGCAGAAAGTGGTGACTTGATTGAGCAAAATGGAAACTCAGAGGGAGAACCCGATAGTGACTTTGAAATTGCTGTAATGAAACAATTGACCGCTGCAGGTTACGAATGTGTGCCACAAGTAGGCGTTGAAGAATTTAAAATTGATGTTGGCGTGCGAGATCCTGGGATGCCAGGACGGTATTTAATGGGGATTGAATGTGATGGTGCAACTTATCACAGCAATAAGTCTACTAGAGACCGTGATCGGGTGCGGCAGGGTGTTCTGGAAGATTTAGGTTGGAATATTAAACGCATATGGTCGACGGATTGGTTCAAAAACCCAGATGCCGAGCTCAAACCCATAATTGATGAGCTAAATCGAATAGCAACACCCTTTAGTAACGCAGTTACTGCTGTGAAAGTTACCTGTAATGTAGAAAGTAGTTTAGAATTAGACTCCTTTAAGTTAGAACGCACCATAGTAAGCGAATCTGAAATAAAGGATGAGTTAGCTCAGGATGAAGCTTCATCTATTCAAAGCTTGAAATCTCGTTTGAGAGTTTTTAACGAGCAAATTATTGAGCGTGAATTTCCTCAGACACCTTCTGCGAAGAGACTACTTAGAGGTGACGTGCTAGATATGTTGGATTTAGAACGACCAACTAATCTAGAAGAGTTTTCTGAGTTTATCCCTAAATACTTGAGGACACATACATCCACAGATGAAGCGCGCATGTTCTTAGGGGATGTGTTAGAAATTATTGCAGTGTTTGAAGATCTGAATTCAGGTGTTAATTAGACGCAATAAAAACTTGCATGTGCCGGCATTATTGTCTCCATTGATTAAAAAATGACGCGACAACAATCCAGACATAGAGGGCTTTATCACACCTTCAGATTCTGCTCATATTGCAAATTGCACAATGCTCGGACAGGTTCAAGTTGATGCAAGCATTACTATGCTGTGGGACCGAAACCAGCAAATGATGGAAATTAAAAATAGGCTGCGGGACGAGACTGCAGAGAGATACCCTGATGCAGACACAGTAACCCATTCTGACCTAAACGTCGGTGCGTGCTATTAGACGACAATTAGCTTGGTCATCGCCGGATGCACAAGCAATGGGTGTCGCATTTAAATGTTTTAATAACTAACGAGTAAGACCTAACAAAGCAAATAAAAGCGGGAAGTCGCGGAAAGCTTACGCTAGCCGCTTATTTGAGTGTTACCGAATGACCGCTTTGTCAGTTTTGCCGCCTCTTGATAGGTTCAGCATATGGCATGCCGCTTCACAGATGAATTTTCTCAAGAGAAAGTGATTGCACAGCGTTTCTCATTAAAAAAACTTGGGAAGCTAACAAAGATAGAGCACTGTTAATCTTTTAAATCTTGCTCTTTAAAAGATTGATAGTCTTTTCGGATTACTTTTAAAGTTTCATCTACAAAAAAATCAAGTTTTTCTAATTCCGAAATTGCTATTAGGCCAGAGAATTCCTTAATTAAGTCAGGGAATTCTTTTCTATTACAGTACTTTTTTTTGCGTTTAAATTGATTATTAATTTCTTCTTCCCGTTCATAGATAGCCTCACCTAATAAGCTATGGTCATAGCCATTGGATATGTCTAACATACATTTGTAAGCAAAAGTCTTTTCTCTACTAAGGTGTGGGTTGTTGAATAAAGGCATTGCATACTTTTTTGAATCTTCTGTCAAAAACTGTTTTTTTTCTGTTAAAGCACCAAAACAGCCGTCAATTGTCGTATATAGGAAAAATAAAAAACCAATCCATGACGTCAATGATATGAGTATTGCTAACGAAACCATTTTTAACTGCCTGGCAATAAATGGACTGCCATCAAAAATATATGGCAATATTTTTCGAAGATTCTGAGAATATGTATAGACTCCAAATAGTCTATTCACAACATCCACTAAAACCTTATTACAAATTGCCATTAAAAATGAAGCAAAAACTCCAAAAACATATATTTCAAACAAACCATACCTCCAGTAAAACGTCTTTGTTTGTTCGTTAAACGCCCCTTGAAAAAACATTAGTTTACATACCTTTTGAAATTAACAGTTTCTCTTCGCAAACTCAACACAAGGACAATATTTCCTCTTTTTCATTTAGCGTAAAAATCAAATAGCTTACGTTTAATAAATTAGGATAGTAGGTAACTACATGGAACATCTAAGAAAATTATAAAAATAAAGTAGAGAAAAATAGCCTCTTGAAAGCTCCCAGTGCCTGAGAAGGTAAACTAGGATTAAATTTATCAACGTAGGCTAGAGAAAATTTATTTGAGTTATTTTAAAATATTGTAAGCGTCCGACCAATTACACCTAGTCTAGCGTAACATTCCATGGCATTAGACTTTCTGCGTTGCAATTCGGCTCGATAGATTTTTCTAGCACGTGCATAAGATAATCGAAGGGGATTAGTCCGTTAGCCTTAGGTCTCGATAACGCTATCAAGCACCGCACTGGCGTTTGGGCCGGTCGCGGTTTGGCTAAATAACCAATTTTTTCTTTTATGTTGAGCTCAACTTAATCGCAAAGCGTGGCTATTCGCAGGTACACCTGCCGATGCAGACGTTAACGCAGTACATTATAGCCTTATCCAAACAGCCAAGTTAGATGGACTTGAGCCTTATGCTTATCTCAACTACGTGTTCAAAAAGCTGCCTTATGCTGAGACGGTTGAAGACATAGAAGCGTTGTTGCCTTGGCATGTTAAAGAGAATAAGATATTAACTACACCGAGGGTGGTTAAGCGCTTACTATTTAACGAATACGCTACTTATGGAAGTGAATACAGTGCAAATTATATCTGGAAAGAGTATACGACGTTTGGAAGTAAATACAGTTCGCATTCACCTTTCAATGAATACGCCAGTATCCCGCCCATGATGATTAAAGGCGGTAAAGTTATTGGATACCTCACGGCAAATAAAAGCATAACGTCACCCATCTCTCCAAATTTATTAAAAGCTCTATGTGAAGATGAGCTATAAAAACCACACAAGGTGGGTAAAGGACAGAGTAACGCTGTGCACTACCCATCGTCACAGCTGTCTTTAAGGTCAGATTGCAACTTGCATAGCGGCGTTTTGAATAAGGCGATATGGGCTTGATAAGAATTATTGAAAATATGTCTAAAAATTAATTGTTAGTATTATTGATAAATTGATCAAGATTATTCCGATGAAATTCAAATGATTGGTCCATGCAGAGATGCTTCAGATACTAGGTAAATAGTCCATCGTAGAAAAGGTGATAAAATTGTATATTGTAGCGTTTAAATTTGTTTTGATTCTAATATTAAGTTTATTAGGATTAGAAGTTTCTGGGCAAGAGCGCTTCAACCCCACGGACTATGGTGCCTTTGATTCTTTTCCTGGGAACTTATCATTTTTTACAATTCTTCGGTTGATTTTCGCTGGCATAACAATATTAATTTTGTTTGAGAAAATTGGTGGTTGGTTAGATAGAAAAAGTAAGGCATTATTCAACATTTTTGCAGTACTAGGTGTTATCTTTTTTTTTGTAATTGTCGCCCTCACAGCTTTTATCTGGGAATTGCAATTAATACTCCTGCTACTAGTCTTTTTTATTTGGTTGATTGACAATCATAATAGGAAAGAAAAAAGATCTGTAAGGAGCAGTAAGACTAATGTTATGGGAGTGAAGAAAGATTGCCGATTTAACGAAAAGCTAGATACCATTGACCCTATCGCTCACCATGTTTCATTGCCAAAGAAGATCATAGAAATTAACAGCAAGTTTGGCGAGAAGCCAGTCGTCAGAGCTTCTGAAACTGGATGGGACTGGTTTATAGGAGATAAAATCACAAGAACAGGCAAAGGGAAATGCACTTATGCTAGCGGTAATGTTTATGAGGGTGACTACGTAGATGCCAAGAAAGCAGGCAAAGGGAAATACACTTGGGCTAGTGGTGATGTGTATGAGGGTGACTTCGTAGGTGGGAGGCTGACAGGCAAAGGGAAATACACTTGGGCTAGTGGTGATGTGTATGAGGGTGACTTCGTAGGTGGGAGGCCGACAGGCAAAGGGAAATACACTTATGCTAGTGGTAATGTGTATGAGGGTGACTACATAGATGGGAGGCTGACAGGCAAAGGGAAATACACTTGGGTTAGTGGTAATGTGTATGAGGGTGACTTCATAGGTGGGAGGCTGACAGGCAAAGGGAAATACACTTATGCTAATGGCGATGTGTATGAAGGTGACTGCCTCGATGACATGCAATCAGGTAAAGGGAAATGCACTTATGCTAATGGTGATGTGTATGAAGGTGACTATCTCAATGACATGCAATCAGGCAAAGGGATATACACTTATGCTAATGGTGATGTGTATGAAGGTGACTATCTCGATGACATGCAATCAGGCAAAGGGATATACACTTATGCTAATGACGATGTGTGTGAAGGTGACTTCGTCGATGGTAAGCAAACAGGCGAAGGTAGATTCACTTGGTCTGATGGTAATGTGTATGAGGGTGACTTCGTAGGTGGGAGGCTGACAGGCAAAGGCAGATTCACTTGTGCTAATGGTAATATGTATGAGGGTGACATCGTCGATTGGCGGCTGACAGGCAAAGGTAGATTCACTTGTGCTAATGGTGATGTGTATGAGGGTGACTTCGTCGATTGGAGGCTGACAGGCAAAGGGAAATACACTTATGCTAATGGTAATGTGTGTGAGGGTGACTTCGTCAATGGCATGCGAACAGGCAAAGGTAGATTCACTTGGGCTAGTGGTGATGTGTATGTGGGTGACTTCGTAGGTGGGAGGCTGACAGGCAAAGGCAGATTCACTTTTGCTAATGGTAATATGTATGAGGGTGACATCGTCGATTGGCGGCTGACAGGCAGAGGGAAATACACTTGGGCTGATGGTAATGTGTACGAGGGTGACTTTGTCGATGGAAGGCTGACAGGCAGAGGGAAATACACTTGGGCTGATGGTAATGTGTACGAGGGTGACTACGTAGATGACATGAAATCAGGTAAAGGGAAATACACTTGGGCTAGTGGTAATGTGTACGAGGGTGACTACGTAGATGGCATGCGAACAGGCAAAGGTAGATTCACTTGGGCTAATGGTGATATGTATGACGGTGACTACGTAGATGGGAGGCTGACAGGCGAAGGCAGATTCACTTGGGCTAGTGGTAAGGTGTATGAGGGTGATTACCTCGATGGCATGCGAACAGGCGAAGGCAGATTCACTTGGGCTAATGGGAGGCTGTAACAAAATCTGTGTAACTGCCGTTAGTTAATATGCTTCTGGAGGCGGCTGCCAAATTCAATAATATACAGTTTAGGTAAGCAGTAGGGCGATGTAAGCACATAATAACTGACCAATAAGTGAGTGCCAAAGAACGTAGGATGGAAAGCCATGCACGTCCATTAACGTTATATTGATTATAGATGTATTTGCGGCTAAACCAGAGGAAGGTAAGTTTTTTGCTAAATGTTGACGAAGTTATGCAAATGGCTGGAGTGTTAGATACAGCGATCACCACACTGAAAAGAATACTTTAAAACACCAAAAAGAACAGTTCCAATGTACAGTTATACGGTAACTAATTAGTTATTAAAATGTTCTCACGTTATATCTGGATCTGAGAACCAAATGAATATAGTTACTGACTTACCATGCAAAGAAGCATTCAAAAATAAACTGAGATACTCTGATCAAATAGAAGTATTGCTAGATGTGCTCATAGAAAGGGGCAGGCGCTATTCAAATGAGGAACACTTTAAGATGCCTCATGACGATGTACTTATTGTCTTAGAGCTTATTAGAGAGCGTTTGATTGATATAAAAGACTCATGATCCATTTGTCTATATTAATTTTGGTATCAAGCGGGTGTTTCAACTTGGACGGTACACCAAAACCAGAGAGTATAATGACATCTAAACAACCGTCGTTACTTTAGTAATGCAGGCAATTAAACCTAATAAAAATTAACTCACAATATGCTGGGGCATTGATTTAGATCAGAGCAGGGGCCTTGTGAGCCAGTACCAAAATCAAAATGGCTTTGTAATGTGAATTCATTTATATAATAAAGAGCCTTGTGCATATCACCGAAGGCGCCGGTTAACATGTCTCTAGCATGTTGTTGTAAAGCATAATCGTCATTTTGGTTGATTAAGAAAAACCACGTTTCGACTAATACTTTGGGTGGGTATTTTGTATTCATAATTACCTATTTAAATTGTTGTTGATTGTACGATTAGTATCAAGCTCTTAAGCCACTCTAAATGAGCCTTGGAACTGACATTGGTGAATATGTTACACATGTAGTAGCCCTAGCATTTGAGTCTATGTGCAAGCCACATGCTGAGCCTTTTAAGCAGTTAAAATAAATGATTGGTTTATAAACAAGAAAAGCCCCAGAAGAGCCTGTGTTGATATGATGTGAGACATGATAGTGGAAGCCAAGAAGTGCCGTAAAACGTACCTAAGAGGCAAGTACATCATGTAAGAGGCATACTTAATATGGCGTTTGATTATTTCGTATATTTCTGTTTATTCGCTAATAAGTGTTACCTGACCCAACGAACGTTGGCAATGTAGTGATTTATATTATCTGCTCTCTTCAAGCATAATCTGGGTTTGTTCCATTTACACATTATTAACTAATCAAACATAGCCTTCCGCTGCGCTGCGGCTATGTCGAATTAGTTAAAAATGTGCAGGTGGCTATTTATTGTAAACACCGGTCAAAAGCGCCGTTATTTGCCGAAAATTCAAATAAGGTAACTTTCAACTTTATATGTTTTGGATTAGGTAAGCAGACAAAGGCCTATGAGTTAAAGCGCAGGTTTTTTAAAGCATATGTATTAATAGAATTTAATCACAATACCCAACGGATGTTGGGCAAATAAAAATAAGGTTAAGTGCAACCGTCTACTAACTTGTTTTCTGGTTGATTAAAAAGATTCGATACTGTGGTTCTGCCCAAGCCAACTGCCTTGGCTATTGCAGTCTTAGACATACATGGATTGAGTTTCTTTAGATTGAGTGCGTTCTGCCTCTTGTCATTCCCATGTCCAGCGGCTAATGACGCTTTAAGCAACACGATCTCTTTTTCATAATTGGTAATTATTTTATCTTTATTGTGAAGTTCTTTATCTTTTTGCTCAAGTCTTCTCGCAAGAGCAAGTTGCAATTTCATTCTTTTCAACGCCGCACTGTAAGAAACAGCCTGAGTTATAGACGTAATTTGCAACACTTCGTACTTCTGCATCAGAAGAAGTTCAGGGGATTTTTGCTCTAGCAATGATTTGATCACTTGAGTCAAATCGTCTTTGTTCGGGGCTCTATATACGGCGCGTCCTGCCCAATCATTGACTTGATCAGAGGTTGATTCATACAGTCTAAATATACTGACTGCAGTTGCATCTAATGATAAAAATTTTGGTATTATTTCCATTAACGCATCAAAATCAACATAGGCTGGGTAGATACCTTTTTTTGCATTGTCGCGCCTTTGTTTTTCTCGTATTTCTTTATCTACAAGATACGTCTGTTTTGTTAGTTCCTTTTTTGTTTCATAAGGGTTTTTCTCGGGTGTGTCATAAATTTTATCAGGATCAAATGGAATATCAGGGTGACGTACTAACCTCTTTAAGTCAGAAGGAGCTGTTTTGTTAAGCTTCATATTTTAATAACCTATTTGTGTGGTATGACTAGGAGGGGTCTGGGAAAGTCAGATTTAGTTTAATATTGAACATCTGAATATTATAGGTTTCTTGTTCAATTTTGAACACTATTTTTTAAGAAGTCTAATTTTTGCTCTATACTATATACTTACTAGTAAGAATAAAGTAAATTTTACCTTGCAGTATTAATTCCTCCGTAAACATAAGATCCATTAGCTTTCATTTAAATCCAGACTAACATGAGAGTGTAAGCCCGTTTATACCATCAAATAACATGAGTGTAGGTGTGTGTAACACACCGTAAACGGTCATTTTAGAACGTTATTCCCATAAAACTCAATTCCCTTACAATAGCGTCATTGATTTCACATGGAGACAATATCAATGACCCATAAAAGACGAAGCCCACAAGAATGGCAACACCTTATACAACAACAGCAAGTAAGCAGCCTGTCTATTGCAGACTTCTGCCGCCAGCATGCGCTAAACCCGTCAACGTTTTACTTGCAGCGTAAAAAACTCAACGAATTAACGCTAACGCCTCCCGCCGCCAATGACTGGTTGCCGTTTTCGCATCATGAGCCACGCAATCAAGTAGTCGCGCGCCAATGGGAGATTGAACGTAACTTGCCCAACGGAGTGGTGCTTAACATAAGTACACAAGGCTAATGTTATCAAATTCCAATAGCCGAATTTGGCTGTGCACTGGCAACACGGATATGCGCAGGCAATTTGATGGCTTAGCGGCCATGGTCACTAATCAATTACAGTTGCAGGCGCATTTAGGCGATTGGTTTGTGTTTATCAATCGTAAACTAAACGTACCCAGATGAAAATATTGTATTACCATCAAGGCGGTTACTGTTTATGGGCCAAAACATTTGAGCGCGGCATCTTTGCCAAGCTTAATAGTGTGAACAATAAAATAGCCCTAAACAGAATGTTTAGGGGAAGCATATCAGAAAATTTATTCTTAAAAGGGGTGCGGAATATCAGCTTTACCATTTGGTCTAGCGGCATTACCCCGATTTTACAGAAACTTTAAGTGAGCAAGGTAAACAATTACCCAAATTTGTTGACCGAATAGAGTTTGCCACTTTAAATATTTTCTTTTTAGGTGGCACTCGGGTATATTTTATGTACTTTTATACAAAGAATTATTACCAAATGAGAATAGAGATATCAACAAGTGGATTCCAAACGATAATAGTCGTAGTGGTCGCCGCAGTCATAGTGTCGCTCTTCTTAACTTTAGAGATGAGAATATTTATAATTTTAGGGGTCGTCACAACCCTATTAATATCGTTTTATATAAAGAGAAATTCTGTAATTAATGAATTTTGCGGCAAGGAAGATTACACCATAAATTTTGCGGTTACGGCTATAATTATAGGTGGTTTTAATTATTTTTTTAGAGGTAAGGATTTAGAAGTGCTTATCACGACTTCGCTCGTAGTGGCTTCCATAATTACATTAGGTTATGTATTAAAATCGTTTAACATCGCAAACAAGGATGCTAACACGTCAAAGCTTTGGAAGGTCAACGAGTGGGATGTATACAGTGAAAAGCAAACAGAAGTACCAACTTTAATAGATGGTAATGTCGTTGTTGAATATCAGGTGGTCAATCAAGTGGCAACTAAGTTGTCTTATGATGAAGCGGTACTACTACTTAAAAAATTATATTTTGAAGGCAATGAACCACATGCAGTAAGTAGCAAGCAATACGGTGTTTTAGCACCTAAAATGGACCATAATGGCCAATTTATTGGATTTCAATACAATAATGCAAACGAAAATATGCCGTTTAAGATTGACTGATTTACAAGAAGAAATTTGCAATTCTCGTTTTATATTCGAAAGCGTACGCCCGTTACATATTGCTGAATCTTATTTATAGTGTCCACTTATTTTTAAGTGGGCACTAATTTTAGAGGGCGTCGGTGTCAGCCGTTTTTGCAAGGTCGATGTTCCATGACTAGTTTTTCATCTTCGTCAGTCCAGCGTGTGTATGTATTATGCATTTGTAATATTCCTAAATAAAAAAGACCCGATTAAGGGTCTTTTGGTGTTTTTGTAGTGTCGGTTGAAACAAAGAAGCTAGTTACAAATAGTGCGATGATCCCTAAAAGGAATAGGAGGCTACCTAATATACCGATAACGTAACCTCCTACCACACACACAACTAACACTATGCCGCAAATAAGTGTCCAAAGTAGAACCTTAATTGCTATACATAGTTTCTTCACTTACGCGAACAGTGATTTTTTATCTTTCGCTACTGGCTTAACTTCTTCTTCGTCAGTATCTTCTTCTTCTTCCTGTTCAGCAGGAGAATCATCTACTGCTTCAGGCTCTGGCTCAGTTGTTTTCAAACCTGTTTCATGCGCTTCTTCAGCCGCTAACTCTTTAGCTTCTTCTGCTTCATCAGACTCTATTTGAGCCTTAGACCTACGAGTACGCTTAACCGGACTAGACTTGCTTTCTTGATAACTGGTCGCATTGCTTTGATTGGTTTCAATAGTCGCTGTGGCTTCTACTGAGAGCCCTTCTGTTTCAAAATCAACTGCGGTGACACTAGTTGTATTGGGTAATATATTTGAACCTTGAAGGTACTGTGTAATAGCAGCCTTAAGGTCTTTTTCTTCTAATACTATTTTCATGGTGATACTTTCCTTTGAAATGCAAGTAACTGCTGAAATGTTTCTGATTTAACACCCGCATGGATGACTGCTACAGAATCTGCCAAGTGCTCATTAGCATGTGTAAACTGCAATTCCCCCTTTCTTTTTTTGGTAAGCCAATCTGCATCAGGGTAAGTTTCTATGGCCCAAGAAATCATCTCAGCTTTAGTAGCTGTCTTATTTCCTGTGGCTGCTAACTTAACCTCTGTTGGATTGACTTGTATGAGGGGTTTTTGTATTGCTGCTAAGAGCCCTACGGAGATACCGTAGGATACGGATGCTCTGGCGCTTTGTGAGCCTATTGGAACTTCTGCCATCACTAGGTCAACATCACTGATAAAGTCGAACATAGCCTTTCTGAGCGTGGTAGCACGATTAAAGTCGTCGTGACTTTTACGCTGCGTCTTGGCTTTGCTAGGTTCAGTGGTTTGTAGGCGAAGGTGGGTAAGGTTAAAGGTGCCTGTATCTTCGCACAGTACACCTTTTGACATCCCGAAGTTCTGTAAGCTGGGATCAAGGCCTGCAATTATCATTAGGCAAATAATGACTTTTTAGGTTCAGCTCCTGCCGCTTTATTACCGGCTGGCTTATTTGGAGCACCACCAGTAGCACCAGTTTTGGTAGACTTGTCAAAGACATTACCTTTGTTGGTTTCAAGCCACTTGTCATGGTGAAGAGCTTCTTCAGCTTGTGCGGTAATTTCAGTCACAGTCATGTTGTTATCGTTCTTAAAGAACTTGATAATTTCATTTTGCTCACGGGTTTCACCAGTAGGTTGATAAACACCGTTACCATCTTTAGCGTTCTTATCTACTAATTGCTTTTGTACAGCAGCGCGAATATCAACACCAATTAAGTCTACTAACATATCTACTTTAGTAGGCAAATCTTTCTTTGCTGTGAAGTCATAAATGTTGATAGTCTTTTCTTCAACACTTACATCAGCAATTTCTTGGCCTTTTAAAGCCAATAAGCAAAGTGAGTTAGCTACGACAAAGCCCGGTAAGTACTGTTCGTTACCATCTTTGTCTTTATAAACATTGCTGTTGCCTTTCTTGTCGCCTGACGTAATCCAAATCTGTTGACTTAGTTTAGCGCCACCAGTGGTTTCAGTTTCAAGGTTAAGTGCCATAGCACCGCCTTTAGACTTAGCAAAGTAAGCAAATTTGATATTAAGACCATAAACGTCAGTCTCTAATGTGCGAAAGCCACCAGTACGGTCACTGTCTAATACGATGTTCTCTTTTGTTTTTAAGTTTGATAAGTTCATTGTGTGTTTCCTTAATCTGCGTAGTATTCGTGCAAACGGTCTAATACCATTTGCGCGTCGTTGTCGATAAATGTTTCTTTGTCTGTCCACATGCCCATAGAGCCGCGAAGACGTTCGTTAACAGTCTTGGCAGTAATCTTGGTTTGAAAGACATACTTGAAACCTAAAGCCTTTTCTTCTGCTGTGATTTGCAATAAATCACTGCCATAGTCTTCAAGGTTTTTTAGGGTTTGTTTCTTACACCCAATAACGCATGAGAAATATGACTCAACTCCGTTATTTTTAAGCGCACCCTTTATAGGTACACTGGTTTCCATAACAGAATCAGCTTCGTTTAATACATCTTTAACGTGTGCAATAAACACGACGTTTTTAGATGATGAAGCAACATACTTCTGCATCAATCGTTTAAAGAATTGTGCAAAATCACCCCAAGCTTTCTGACCATCAGTGGCTTGATAGATGTACTGTGATTCGTACATATCCATAAGATAAGTTAAAGAATCAACTACAACGGTGTGTACATCATCCATGTTCTCAACTTCATCGAACGCTTGTTCAACTTCGTGAGGTTCGGTGATCACTATTTGCTTGAATTTGTGCTTGAAGGGAAGCTTTTTTCCTGTTTCGCAATTAAGATAAACTACGCCTTCAGGGTTTTTAATGTTGCGTAATGCAGCAGACTTTCCAGCCCCTGATTTACCGCAAATTAAAACTAAGTTGTCATTACTGACCTGTGCGTTTTGTGACATTGGTTTGGTTTCTCCAAGAGATATTTATAATCAAAAAAGCCAACGGATGTTGGCAATTTAGTTAAGGGGATACAGACTTATTAAAAGCTCTACGGGCAGATAACATAATAGTGTTTGTGATTTCTTCATCTGGTAATGAGTCTTGCAACTTATCATTTAATGAATTAACCGCTTGTTCAATCTTCACCATTGTTTTGCCGCTATCTACTAAAAGTAGGGCGTATTTAATTAGCTGGTTTGAACGGTTACCCTGACCAGTATTATTAATGAACCAACGCTCTAAATTGTTAAGAGATGATTGATCTAATAACTTTTCTTTACGTTTCTCGTTCTTACTGGTTTTAGGAATAAACTCTACGGGATCAAACAACTCACCATCATTGGTGTAAATGTCACCTTTGTCGTAGCAAGCCCACTTTCTTGAACGCTGGCCTGTACTTTCATCTAAGTGAAATGGTAGCCACTGATAGACACCTTGCATAAACTCTTTGTAATCGTTCCCATCAAGTTTAAGTGTGTACTTCATAGGAATGATTACCCTAAAGCGGTCTTCACCGTTGCAGCCGTTACCAGTGATCCCATGACGTTTAGTGGTATAGATAATAGACTTATATTGCCTAAGCAACTGTTGCACTGAACTTAATGGCACTTCACCATCAATATCCAGGACAAGTAAGTTAGTCCCAGGAATAATCTTGTCTTCACATCTATGCCCATCATTGACATGGTGAGCTACCCAATGCATATCTTTCATCTGGGTTAACTTTTCTAGGTTTTCCCATTTAATTGCATCGTTAAAGTAGTTGTAAGCCATGTGGTCTGAATAACTAACCGTTAACTCATCAAGGTTGGTTTCTTGCAAAGATTCACCATGCAAAAACATAATCCCATCATGGAACTGTTTCTTAATGATGATGTTGTTTTGATACCCATGACTAATAGCATAATCAAGCATTTCTTCTTTATGCTGTTTAGCACCACGGTAGAAGGGCAGGTACTCATGTAATTCAACTTGAGTAACAGGGCGCTTGGCTTCACCTAAGTAACGAGCCAGTTTGACATAGGGCATTTCTCTATTGAGTAAATGACCAATACCGGCACCAGATTCTTCGGCTATGGTAATAGCATAGTAAAGGTGATCTGCTGTAATTTTACTGGAGCTATCAATGAAAGCATAAACAGCCGCTAGTTTTAGCGTCTTAAAATATCTATGTTCCATCTCAGCACGTTCAATAAAATTATACTGGCTTATTGTGTTGGCTCTATCCATGCAGTGCATTTGATATTCTAGCAACAAGTACTCTTCGTTCTTATCCATTCCCAATGTTTTATTGAAATTAATGGAGTCAGCAAGCTCAAGTAACTCTTCACTAAAATCATCTATAAATGCGTTAGCAGACTTTTCTACGTTACGGTCATAGATGTCTTCAACACTCATGTCAAGATCGCGTACAACGTCATTGGTGTAAGCAAAGAAGCATCTTCTTGCATACCCTTTCTCGAGCATCTTAAAGAACTCTTCTTCAGTCTTGGATGCATCAAGTAATGATGAGCCAGTACCAAACATGATCAGGTTACAAGGAGTGCCACCTTTAATTTCTGACATTCTTACATTGTCTCTGGTGTTCTTAACCAATGAGCCTTTGATTTTACCTTTATCGTATAACTCTAAGAACTTAGAATAAGCTTCAGCGTTACCAGTAAGGTTGTCACCAATTTCGTCTATCTCAAAGTTTAAGGCTCCAGCATTAGCGAGTAATAGCTTTTGTCTAAACTGTTTTAATGCAGCAGGAGTGGCACTATCAAATGAAGTCATCCATTCACCGGCTAAACTAAATTCAGCACGAAGTTGGTTTAACTCAGCATCATCATCTGTACCATTTCTATTAGCACGTTGAACGGCTAACTTAGCCATATTGATTTCAGTAACTTCAGGCAATAACTCTTCTTTGAAGCGTTCTGCAAATAGGTTGGTTACTTGTTCTTCCATGAAGTTCATGGCTTTGGTCTTCCCTGCGCCTGAAGGGGCTAGGTTGACCGTATACATGTTAATAGGTAGATTGGCCTGCTTGTGAGTCTTAACAGTAGCTCGCATCTCTGAGGCAATCTTAGACAGGTGATAAGACACTATCATTCTAAAGAACATAGGGCTTTCATTTTCACAGTGATTACATAGGAATTGAGCAAGCTTCTCAGCTTTGGGGTGGTACTTTCGTTCATCTGGATTAAAATAATTAAGTTGGCGCATGTGTGGTTATCCTCCTGAGATTTCTAAATCTCCTGTGCGTAAATAGTCGTCTTTTTGCTTACATACTGGGAATGAAGCGCAGTATCTACAGGCTACAACTTTCCCTTTGACTTCTTTGGTAATTCCACCTTTCATGGAAGCCATAGCATTAGCTTCAGCCGGGTTATCAAAGTTCTTAGTTGCGCGTTTAGCATCTGGCTTGCTGTAGTATTTCCATACGGTATCTTTTCGCCATAAATCTTCATCTGTACAAGCTGGCATAGCTTCTTCAGGTGCATCCTTATACTTAACAAAAAGCTTTAACTTATTACGGATAAAGGCTTCTGTTTCAAGTAAAGGCTTAAGTAAGAGTTTATGTTCGAGAGTTTTAGCGGGTGGATAATTCTTTTGTATGTTTGCATCTCTTGCTGACCAATCAGTAAATATAAACTGAATAGCCATATCATCACGGGTAATGATGTCGGGGTTAAGCCAGCGATAAATGCTGCCTTGCATAATGTACTTTGTATCGTTGGTTCGATGAATGTATGTGTATACACTGGTGGTTTTAAAGTCTTCGACTCTGCCTTCACCAATGAAGTCGAACTTACCGCTGATATTAAAGCCCTCAATGGACTTTGTAGAGCGTTGCTCAAGGTAGACCGGTATTTGGTCATCTGTTACTTCAGATGGCACAGGGTTCACTACAATGCGCTTTGCAACACCCTTGGGTATTCCTAACGCTATGAGGTTATTGATTCGGTTTGACCCAACCCATGCTTCTTCAATGCTGTCGTGTATTGCTGTTCCCATACGCGAAGCAACTAGGCCTGATATGTCTTGAATGCTTTGTGATGCTGGTACTCTGGTAGCAAGAACCAATTGCTTGACTGGTTTTAGTAAGTCGGTAGCAGAGAAGTGATTTTTATCAGGGTTGTGATCGTAAGTATCATGCGCTAACCACGTAGCAACTGACAATGCTAGGTTGCTACGATTTGTATACGTAGTAGTCATAAAGAGATTGCCTATTTATTATAAAGTCAAAAAAACCCAACGGACGTTGGGCTTATAGAAAGGATTTACTAATAGATGTTAGTTAAGCATTTTCCAAACATACTTAGCTTGTTGCTGTCTGGTACAGTTTATTATTTCAGGGTTAAATAAGTAGTTATAATTATCTTCAGACAATTCAAGATTTCTTACATGATTAATAGCAATTCGCTTAATAATACCTAATTTAATTATAGGCGTTATGTATTTACTAAAAGTCTTATATTTTTGAGAATCGGTAGTTGAAAATTTAGGGTAAGTAACAACATTATTTGTTGGTGTATAAGTGCGTTTTAATTCCAACAACAACACTTGCGAAGCAGGGGAGAGTTTTCCCATAAGCTCAAGTATATCTGTTTTGTTATTTTCTTCATTAGTGGTAAAAGAACTTATCACTTGGTAATCTTTTTTTTCTGTCTTAGGTTGTGATAAAGAGTATTGATATTTTTTATCACGGCAACCACTATCAAACATTTAGTTGTTCCTTTTGTTACTAATTAACTTATTAGACTTAATTGCTTTAACTGCGAATGCAAATGGTAACACATACGCTTTAGTCTAATAAATAATTATAGTATTAATATATATATAGTATTAATACATATATAATATATATAGTATTATTAAGTAAAGTATGGTAGTTTTAACCCACAGCAGAGATACCCTTTATAAATGATGTGTAGAAGCGGTGCGCCAGCACAAGCGGATACACGTTATTTATAAAGGTTATATATATAAGATAACTATTAAGTATTACTTATATATATATAACACGCGCGTAGTTATTTCATAAACACTCCTTAGTTTAAATTAATGTGATAAGTAAAATAAATATAAGAACCATTCTGGTTTAAAATTTTATAACATCTTTTATCTGCTAGTCCTCCAAGAACACAAAAATATTCGTAAGTTATCTGGTTGTGCATAAATTGCTCACTTAGTTATTTGGTTCAATTTTGTTATTGCACAGTCCGGTTCAATATGTATAATGCGGTTCTGTTCAGCAAGCAGCTAAAAAAAGTTTGTTGGTACATACGTTGGTACATTAAGAAAGACGTTTTGTAATTAGTTAATTAAAACAGTAGTTTAGGTTAACTTAACGGAGTCGGGTTCCGCCTCCAGATTTTGTGCAAGACATAATGAGTGAAATATGCGTTGCCCGGGTGGTGAAATTGGTAGACACAAGGGACTTAAAATCCCTCGCTAGCAATAGTGTGCCGGTTCAAGTCCGGCCCCGGGCACCATTCTACCTCCAACTCATGTGTAAACTGTAATTCAGATAGGCATGCCAAATAGGCCTATTTGACAAGCACACAGTTTACATACAACATCATGTAAAACCACATCAATTATGGATTTATATGCCCCCTACAAATACTCTAATATCCCTTAGTAATTTCAATTTGTTTTATGCTAAAGCAAATAGCAGTAAAGGCACACACGTCAAAATATTGTACACTACTATGCGCGACGGCCCAGGTCTTAAACCCGATATTGTGCGGTCACATTCCAATAGCTATATTCCAAAATCAATTTTATTTGATTTTCAAGTACAGTTTGCCGATCCCCAAAGTGAGTTGTCAAATACTATGGTCGATATCCATAAGTTTGCGAATGAAGCCGACTCACTTGGTATCCAAAATACAGACACCCTTATAATTTATGATGACTATGGCAACTTCTGCGCGTCAAGAGTTTGGTTTATGTTCAAATCGATGGGCCATAAAGATGTACGCGTACTCGATGGCGGCCTACCTGGCTATTTGCGTGCGGGTTTACCCACTCAAGATGCGCTACATACGCCCGTGGCAAACCTAAAGTCGACATACACCTGCGTATTAGATCCTGCATTTAGTTTTGTCGGCAAAGACTTTATAAACAATAATTTACAAGCTAAAACCACAACGGTATTAGATGCAAGAAGCGAAGAACGCTTTTTAGGGCTAAGTCCTGAGACAAAACCAAATGTGAGAGCAGGGCACATTCCTAATTCAAACAGCATTCATTACGTCAATATACAGGATGAACACGGCCACTTTTTACCACTGCAAGCATTAAAAGAAGTGTTTGATCCTTATAAGGGCGCGCCACTAGCATTTACCTGCGGAAGTGGCGTTACGGCCTGCATTCTGGCCCAAGCAGCATATATAGCTGGCATAAATGAAATAAAGGTATATGACGGTTCTTGGTCGCAATGGGGTGCCGATAGCAGCTTACCTTTATCAACAGGCAATACATGAATATTGATGCAGGCGTTTGGGCTGCAATCGCCCTGATGCATTTTGTTGCGGTTATTAGTCCAGGTCCCGATTTTGCGATAGTGCTAAAGCAGTCACTGCAAAAAGGACTGCGTCCTGCATTATGGACAAGTTTAGGTATTGGGTCGGGTATTTTACTACACGTTGCATACTCTATTTTTGGAGTAAGCTTGGTCATCGCCACTACACCTTGGCTCTACCAAACCTTACTATATTTAGCCGCAGCCTATTTCATATGGCTAGGAGTGTCAGCATTGCGCAGTAAGCCTAGCAGTCTCAAAGATGAATCGCCTGAGCAGCGCACTAAGTCTATTTGGTACAAAGCTTTTGGCATTGGTTTTCTTACCAATGGCCTAAATCCTAAAGCCACATTATTCTTTTTAGCTCTTTTTACCGCTGCCATTCCCATTGACACAAATTTAGCCACCAAAACTTTTTACGGTGTTTATTTAGCCCTAGCAACAGGTGCCTGGTTCTGTTTTGTGTCTTATATCACCAATTTCAAACAAATACGCGACAGCTATCAGTCACATGGACACTGGTTTGATCGAGCGATGGGACTAGTATTGATAGTCATGGCAATAATACTGCTATGGGCATAGCACCTAATCACAATAGTTTGCTATAATTAGTGCATATATTCTTATAAGCTTAACGTAACTAAAGAGCGATATGTCAGAAAATAATACGCCACCACCTGAAAACAATCACTCTTCACCCAATGAGCCTGCTGCTGAAAATGGTCGCTTCAATGGATTTAATGGCGGCTACGATTTTGATATAAAAAGCATCCTCAAACGAGCCCACACGCTTTCTTCACAAAATAATTGGACCTTGGTACTAGCCTTAGCCTGCATTTGGGCTACCACTTTAGCTATCTATTTAGTATACATCGACGCTTTTGGCATTACTGACATAGCCTTACTTATTACGCCAGAATCGCCGTTAACACAAACACAGCAAGTCATGATAGAGCTAACCTTAACGTTCGCCTTAGCCCCTTTATGGACAGGCGTGAATATGCTAGCAATAAACACTATGCGAGACAAATCGGTACCCGTTTTTAGTATATTTCAATACTTTCGTTTACTGCCCGCTCTTGCACTTGCGTCTATTTGTGTCGATATTTTGTTTACTTTTGGCTTTACGTTGTTTTTTATTCCTGGTTTTTATATATTTGCAGTAACCACTTTTACCTTGCCTTTGATTGCAGACAAAAAAATACGACCACTTAAAGCAATTATGTGTTCCATTAAAATGAGCAATGTGTATATTTGGAAAATGTTACAACTATATTTGATATTTTTAGCTATGCTAGTTGTTGTGTTTATTAGTTTTGGAATTGCGTATTTGTGGATTGGGCCTTTGTATTTCAACGCTAAGGCTGTTTTATATCAAGACTTATTTTGTATAGATCAATCTTCAGAGTCTGATGAGTCATCAATTAAAAATGAAGGATTATTCAATGCATAAGTTTAAAATAATATCGATTGCACTTGGCTTTGTACTTCTATTAATTATTGGTTTGATGTACTTTCAACCTCAACCTGATGAGTTTAACGATATTCCTAGCGTTAAAGAAGTTGCCACTATTGAGCATGCTTATAAACCTGTACCTGACTTTACCCAATTTACGCAAGTCAGAGATAAAAAAGAGGCTTTTTTTAGCTATCTAAAACCTGTTGCCGAAGCGCAAAATGACTATATACGCAATGTAAGACTCTATGTGCAGGGCTTGCAGGCGAAACAGCTAGCAGGGGAAGACTTTTCACGCAAGCAGCAAGCGGAGTTCGATTGGTTATTAAACGAGTACCGCGTTGACACAAGTCAATCATTTGACGCTATTTTTACAGAGCTATTTCGCAAAATTGATATAATACCAGTCGAATTAGTACTTGTGCAAACCGCAAATGAATCAGGCTGGGGCACCTCACGTTTTGCCACAAAAGGGTACAACTTTTTTGGTTTATGGTGTTTCAGAGAAGGCTGCGGCTTCGTGCCGAGCAGACGCCCCGACGGTGCAGCTCACGAAGTGGCCAAGTTCGATGACCTCTCCAGTGCCATGTATGCCTACATGAGAAATCTAAATAGTCATCCTGCATACAAAGACATGCGTAGAATACGCGAAAAATCACGCATGAATCAAAAACCAATTACCGCGCACGCAATGGCCGAAGGTTTGATCAGATATTCTGAGCGCGGTGAAGAATATATTGATGAACTACACCATATGATGAGAATAAACGAGGAATTAATTAATCCATGATTGTAAGAATAGGCAAGACCTTTGCGATAAGCTTAACAATAGTAATAATGTCGCTAAGTGCGTCAAAAACGGCAAAATCTGAAGAATTACAAGTTGCTTACAAAACGTTTTACAGCCATGTTAAAAAATTGGATTCACAAGAAACGAATGCGCTGCAGTTCGCATTTGGATTTATGAATATTCGGACCAAATCATTATGCCAAATAAACAGTGCAAGAATCAGCACTGAAAAACAGCAAATCCCTATAGAAATTACGCCGGAATATCGATTTACATTGCCATCTGAAAGGGCACTTAGGCTCGCAGACGCCGTTGTCATCCTCGATTTAACAGAGCCCTCTAACATTTGTGATATATCGGTACAGTTAGAGACAAAACCAGAGCATGTAAAATCTAGTTATACGAGCCAAGAGTTAGATTTATTGTATGACCAGTTCGCCACATTTTTTGATGATATCGGTGGTTTTATGTCGTTTATGATGCCCGAAGTTGACGGTTTAACGATTCAATTTAAAGACAAAAACTTAACGGCAGCGCTGTCTAATGGCATGCAAATAAAGGATGGCAAGCTAATATTGAGTTCTAACGAACTGCCAATATTAAACAACGTGATATTACCAAGCGTCCCTTTACGTATTACGGCTAAAACAAGTCGTTAAGCCTATTTTATAATGGCTTTACTGTATTAGTAGGGCTTTCTTATCGGTGCCTTCTGTTCTGTCCGACTTTCCTACTAAATTTAATTGAAACTCTATTTGCTGCGCTAATCTGTTGACTGCGTCTCGGCCTTTTTGAGATAGCTCTTGGGCGCGGTGAAACTCCAACAAGCTCACATCCCTTAACTGAGGCTCAATAAGAAGGTCAGGCGGATCGCCTGCCAAACGAGAACGGGTTACCCTAGCCTGTAAAATTTCCAGTGAGCTACTCATTACACTCACAATACCCGGTGCCTGCAGTTTATTTGGCTTAGGATCAGGAGAGAACCACTGCTTCACGAGGCCACCGCTGGCATTACCCAAGAGTTTGTCGGTTTTGAGCTGATTCGCTTGGTGTTCCTTTTCAAACTTTTCAATTAGCTGTGGTCTAAAGTCAGCGCTTAAATTAATCGCAATGACAAAATCAGCGCCTAATTGCCTGCATTGATTCACTGGTACGGGATTTACTACCGCGCCATCTACAAGCCAACGACCCTCATGTTCTACAGGCGGAAAAAGAGCAGGAATAGCGCAGGATGCTTTAATAGCATCGTTCACTTCGCCTTGATTGAACACCACTTCTTTACCCGAATATAAATCGGTAGCAACGGCCGTAAACGGAATGTTCATTTCTTCAAATGTAGGCGCACAAAATTCTTCTTTATGCTTAATAAAAACTTTTTGACCACTGGCTAGGCCGCCGCGCTTAAAGCCTATTCCCAATAGGCTAAATACCTGCCATTCAGACAGCGTAAAAGCCCATTCTTCCAGTTCGTCTAGTTTACCGCTAGCGAATGCTGCCCCCACGTATGCGCCTATGGAACAGCCGGCTACCACGTCAATCTTCACGCCGAGATCTTGCAGGGCTTTGATGATGCCAATGTGGGCCCAACCTCTGGCTGCACCTGCGCCTAATGCTAATCCTATTTTCATGTTGTCTCTATGTTGGTCGCGCAGTTAACGGTTTTCTTTCGCTAATTTTGATATCGTTCATAGCAAATATGCTGCTGCATTAGCGAATATGCTGCTGCACACCATCAAAGTTGGTAATGGTGATTAACTTGCCGTTAACTTGAATTAATCCGTCTTTTTGAAAACGCGTTAATAATCTCGAAATTGTTTCAACCGTTAAACCTAAATAATTACCAATTTCACTTCTGGTCATTGGTAGATTAAATTGCTTGGCTGAGTACCCTCGCTCATTAAAACGCTGCGATAAGTGATTAATAAAATACAGCAGTTTCTCTTCAGCGCTTCGCTTACTGAGCAGCATCATAAACTCTTGGTCGTGTTTTATTTCAGAACTCATAAAACGCATAATTTGTTTCCTAAGCTTTGGGTACTGGCTGGCCACTTGATCAAGTGTTTCATAATGTAGCTCGCATACCATAGCCGTTTCTAGCGCCTGTGTATTACTCTGATGGATGTCATTTTGAAGCGCATCGAAACCTATGATATCACCTGGAAAATGAAAGCTTGTGAGCTGTTCAACACCATTTTTATCGCTAATGTAGGATTTAAACGAACCAGAACGGACTGCATATAAGGAGTGGAATTTATCGCCTGCATTAACGAGTTTGTCATTTTTATGCAAAGGCCTTTTGCGTTCAATAATATCATCTAAAGATTCAAGTTCTTGTTCGTTCAGGCTAACAGGCAGGCATAAATGGCTAAAGCTACAGCTTTGACAGTTAATAGCGACTTCAGTGTTAGACATAAATGCTAATTCCTTTTTACGGTTTATTATTCATTATAATGCCACACCCTTGAATAAATCGACAATCAAATATAGCGCAAACAAGAACAATATGCCGGCAATACCTAATCGTGTTGCTTTGTGCTGCAGAATTGGGATTAAAAAACTCGCTCCCATACTAGACGCTACCAGCGCTGGTAGTGTCCCTATCCCGAAACAAAGCATAAACAGTCCGCCTTGTAAAAAGCTACCGCTAGCTAAAGACCAGGTGAGCGCGGAGTATACTAAACCACAGGGTAGCCAACCCCATACCATGCCATATAGGAAGGTATGGGCAGGGCTCTTAAATGGGATTAGTTTTTTAGCGACAGGGGCTAAGCGTCGCCATAAACGAGCACCTGCTTTTTCAAAGTGTATTAAGCCTTTATACAAGTCACTAATATAAAGTGCCAACAGCAATAAAAAAACAATACTTAGGCTTTGTAGTATTAACAACCCGGTTACAACAGAGGAAGTAAACAAGCTGCCGAGCCACCCAGTTACCGCGCCTGCAATAGTATACGAAAATACTCTGCCTGCGTTATAGCATGCTATATAAGGGGTATGGGATTTATTTTTAGGAATAGCAAAGGTAAAGGCACCTGCAATACCACCGCACATTCCAATACAATGAACACCTCCTGCCAAGCCAATCAGAAAAGCCGATAAATAAATATACTCTGACACTATGACTTGCTTTTATTGATGGGCGTTTTGCTTTTACTGTTGGCTTCACCTGTTGAAGAAGCTTTGTCTAAATCAGCGTCGTCATTTTCAACACTTTTGTTAGTGCTTGATTTCGCGCTATTTGTGTTATTTTGCTGTATGTCGTCATCAAACAAAATACTGTAGCCCTGACGTTCTAAATCATCGAACTGATTAGATTTTACCGCCCAAAAGAATATAGCAATGGCTATAGCTACTATAATAATTGCCAGCGGTATTAATACATAAATTATGCTCATTATTTAGTTCTCATCGCATTGCCCTTATTAAACAGTATTCATTAGACATTTAACGCATCAGCCGGGTTGAGTTATAAACCACAATTATAGAGCTTAACGACATGCCAAGCGCTGCCTGCCATGGTGTTAACCAACCCACGACGGCAAATGGTAACACCGAAATGTTATAGCCTAAAGACCAAGCTATATTTTGTTTGATTTTGCGTTTTGTCCGTTTAGCCATCGTAAGCACATCTACCACCGACTGTAGCTTTGGATTAAGCAGTATGACATCAGCAGCGTTCTTGGCCAAATCAGAGGCATTGCCAACCGCTATTGAGACATCCGCCGCCGCCAATACAGGTGCATCGTTTATGCCGTCGCCTAACATTACTACGCGCTTTTTATCTGCCTGTAACTTGCCAATATAGTCGAGTTTGTCTTTTGGGGTGCTATTACCCACCGCATTTTTGATACCTAATTCGATGGCAATGCTGTTTACATTTACCTGTGTGTCACCGCTTAAGATGGTGAGCTCATGCTGCGACAGCTGGCGCACAATATCTAAGGCGTCTGGATGCACTGTATCCGTTACCCAAAAAGCGGCTAATACAACGCCACCCGACGACAGCAGTACATTTGCACCTTTAATTGCCTCACCAATTTCACGGCTTAGTGGCGCATTTAGTGAAGATAATATCATTGATTGACTGCCTAACAGATAATGCTGTTGATTTACGGCAGTCTTGACCCCTTCGCCAATACTCACGGTATAATCACTTATTGAGAAATCGTTACTTGAAAATTCAGTATCATTATTGTCGTGTATATAACGCTCGAAAGCTTTCGAAATAGGATGCTCTGAGCGAGACTCTATGCAGTTAGTTAATGCCATTACATAGGGTTTAACAGTGTCTTTTTGGATATCAAAGTGAGTTTCACTGATTGGGTTTATCCACGTGCGTGCAATTGCAAATTCTCCGCGAGTCAGTGTGCCGGTTTTATCAAACACAATGTCGGTGGTTTGTGTCAATTGCTCTAAAGCATCAGCTCTTTTGAGCAATATTCCCAGTTCGTTAAGTTTCGCCATGGCGCACGTTAACGCTGAAGGCGTGGCCAAGCTGAGTGCGCAAGGACAGGTAGCAATTAAGATTGAAATAGCAATCCAAAACGCATGCGGATCGTTTTGCATCGTCCAGTACGAATAAGTTAAAGCTGCTATAACAAGCACCACCACCACAAAATAGCGGGATAGTTTGTCAGCAATTGCAGCTACTTTGGGTTTATTCGCCATTGCCAATTCTTGCAAGCGCAGTATTTGGTTCATCATCGCATATTTAACAGAGGCTTCTACCTCCATTACAATAGAGTCTTGTTGGTTAAGCGAGCCTGCATAGATTCGCTGACCGACCGTTTTTACCACAGGTTCAAATTCACCAGTCAACATAGATTCATCAAAATAACTTCTGCCTTCAGTAATCTGACCGTCTACTGGCACTGTTTCACCTGCTTTCACTAACACTATATCGTCTTTAACGAGCTGTTTTGCCAATACTGACACAAAGCCATCTGCTGTTTGCTTTTGCGCAGTAACGGGGATAAGTTTTAGCATATTGGCAGAAGTAAGCGATGCTTTATGGCGTGCTCGATGTTCTAAGTAGCGTCCTATTAACAAGAAAAATATGAACATACAGATGGATTCAAAATATACTTCACCCGTGTTTTTATTTACCACTCGTATGCCGGCTATATAAGTGGCTACGATAGCAATTGTTACAGGTACATCCATATTAACCGTGCGCGCCATCAGCGCTTTAAATGCACTCACATAAAAAATACTGCCTGAATATAACACGACTGGCGTCGTCAGCAGTAAACTTACCGCGTTGAAAAAAGACACCGTTTCATCTTCAAGACTGCCTAATACATCGAAATATTGCCCCATAGCCAACATCATAACTTGCATAGTCATTATGCCTGCAAGACCTAACTTTTTAATAAACGCTTTTTGTTCTTTTTTATAAGAAGCCTCATGTCGATCAGGCTGAAAAGGTAAAGACTCGTATCCAACCGACTTTAGCCTAGACAGCACACCCGACAGCTTTAATAAGCTTTCATCCCAACTAATCATCGCTCTGCGAGATGACACGTTTACCGATACCTGCTTTATACCGTCTAATTTAGCCAACTGTTTTTCAATTAACCAACCACAAGCAGCGCAGGTTATACCTTCAACTGTTAGCTGAATAGATTTATATTTACCTTCCTCAAACACAAATTCTTCTTGCAGCTCAGGTTCGTCGTAAACCGCCAATTTTGACATAGTATTGTCAAGCGCTGCGTCGCCTCGAGCAGCAGGCTCTGTACGAAACTCGTAATAACTTTCCAAACCGTTTTCAACAATGGCTTGGGAAACCGCTTGACAGCCAGGGCAGCACATATGGTGAAGAATAGATTGAATTGTAGTAGGGAACGCGTTGCCTTCGGTATTGGGCAAACCGCAGTGAAAGCAGTGACCAGATGTTATTACGATGCTCATTAACGACTCTTAATATACCTTGTGCCGCTTGTAAAAAGCGGCCGTTTAATTAGGGATTAAATTTAAATGCCTGACGCTGCGGTAGACTCAGTTTTTTCTGAACTTTCCAAACGTCATCTATAGGGTGCAGACGTAAACGCCATTTGCCTTGAATTGGAAACTCTTCATTATTTCTATATATACCAGCAGCATCACGTGTTAACAGGACAGTAAAATCCTTAAAGTCTTGTGTAACGTGAAAAAAATCTAGTACTAAGGCTTCGCCTGTGGGAGGCGCTCCGCTGATGAATTCCAGTGTAATGCTACCATCTTGCACATCTAAAGTAGTTTGTATATTTAGGGCAATCGCATTTTCGATTTTATCGAGTCTTGCGTTAATTGCTCTGCCTTCTTTGTAGTAATCATCTGCAACAAGGGAATTAGTGCCATCATATGCAAGGCGAATTACTTGTGATCCCACCATCATGGAGGAAAGCGGGATAGCCATTAGAAACCACGGCCAAAAGTGCTTATACCAAGGTTTTGTGTCTCTTTCTTGCATAAATATCCTATAAAATATCGCCCATTAAGATAGGTGATATTATTGGTGATGTGCGCTGCGTAGAATGCGCAGCGCACTTTCTTTATTTTAATTAAAAAAGCCTCGATAAACGAGGCTTTTTGTATCATTTTTCAACGGATAAGCCGATTAAATAGTTCGCTTATTTAGACAAACTATAAACGTAGGCAGATACAACGTGGATCTTATTTTCACCCAACGTTTTGTCAAACGCTGGCATAACACCGTTACGACCGTAGTTTAGCGTTTCAGTTACCGCACGCTCACTGCCGCCATATAACCATATGTTGTCGGTAAGATTAGGAGAACCAATCATTTGATTGCCTTTACCATCCATTCCGTGACAGGCCGCACACGTAATGAATCGTGCTTTGCCTGCTGTGGCAAGTCCTTGGTCTACGACTCTTCCACTAAGGCTTAATGTGTAAGCAACAATCTCTTTAATTCCTTGTTCACCAAAAGGTGCTAACCAGCCAGGCATGGCCCCTTTACGGCCGAGTATTAAGGTTTCTTTTATTTTGTCACCAGAACCGCCATATAGCCAGTCATTGTCGCGTAAGTTAGGGAAGCCACCACGCTGACCAGCACCGTCTGAACCGTGACACTGTGCACAATTCTGTAGGAATAAACGTTTACCTACCTGAATAGCCTCTTCATTTAACGAAAGCTCTTCAACAGGTGTTCTTGCATACTCTTCAAAAATAGGATCAAATCTTTCTTGTGCTCTTTTAATCGTAATTGCATATTCATTAAGGTTATCTTCAGCGATATCTAGCAAGAGTTCTTCTTGGGATTGAGCCAGCGTTAATATACCTTGATTCGAACTTTCCCAGCCTAAAAGACCCTTGTAGGCGCCCAAGCCAGGATAGGCGATTAAATAAAGCACGCCCCAAATCATGGTGAGATAAAACATATTAGTCCACCATTTAGGGAGTTGATTATTTATCTCGGTAATGCCATCGAACTCATGGCCCATTTCTTCACCTTCAGCAACACCGGTATTATTCGATAGAGTCCATGCCAAAAGGGCCCAGCAGCCTACAATTGTGCCTAGGCTAATTACACTGATCCATATTGTCCAAAACATAGTCATTTAATTATGACTCCTGATCTTTTTTGCTTGACTGATTGTTATCTTGCTTCTCTTGCTTCTCTTCTTCAAAAATGATGTTCGCGGCGTCATCAAACTTATCTTTATTTCTTGAGTTGAAGGCCCACCAAATAGCACCGATGAAGGCAACAAACACGATAACAGTATATATACTTCCTATAATACCCTGGTCCATTTCATCACTCCTTATTGTAAGTGTGTACCAAGGGACTGAAGATAAGCAATCAACGCTTCCATTTCGGTTTTACCTTCAACAGCCGCTTTTGCTCCTGCAATATCTTCTTCTGTGTAAGGAACCCCTAGCATTTTGTTTACTTCTAATTTTCTCGCGGTATGTTTACCAGTGAGAATATTCTCCGCTAACCACGGGTAACCAGGCATGTTTGACTCTGGTACCACGTTACGTGGATTAATTAGATGTACTCTGTGCCACTCATCACTATAACGTTCACCTACACGCGCCAGATCAGGGCCAGTTCGCTTAGAACCCCATAAGAAAGGGCGTTCCCATACTGACTCACCGGCTACTGAGTAGTGGCCGTAGCGTTCTGTTTCTGATCTGAAAGGGCGGATCATTTGGCTGTGACAGCCAACACAGCCTTCGCGTATATAAATGTCACGGCCTTCCATTTCAAGAGCTGTGTAAGGACGCAGGCCCTTTACAGGTTCAAGTACCTGCTGCTGAAACATCAGCGGCAGTATTTGCGCCATAGCGCCAAAGCTAATGGCGATTAGCACTAAAATGGTCAGTAAGCCGACATTTTTTTCAATCAACTCATGTGGATTCTTCACTTAGCACCCCCTATAGCAAGACTGGCGTCTATTGTATCTTCTTGTACCTTTGGTGCAGCAATTGTCTTGTAACAGTTGT
Organism: Glaciecola punicea; assembly: GCF_001756615.1. Classification (NCBI taxonomy): domain Bacteria; kingdom Pseudomonadati; phylum Pseudomonadota; class Gammaproteobacteria; order Alteromonadales; family Alteromonadaceae; genus Glaciecola; species Glaciecola punicea. The sequence goes on along the minus strand of NZ_LZXY01000001.1, from coordinate 142,496 downwards.
AAGCCATAATAAGCATCCCCGTGACTACAAATAAACCACCAATAAAACGAACTACGTAAAAAGGTTTAGAGGCTTCTAACGATTCTACAAACGAGTAGGTTAAGGTACCGTCTGAGTTGACAGCACGCCACATCATACCTTGAAGTACTCCACTCATCCACATGGCTACGATATATAAGACGACGCCAATTGTGGCTAACCAGAAATGCACGTTTATCAGTTTAGTGCTATACATTTTAGGCTGGCCGTACAAAATAGGCACTAAGTGATAAACCGAGCCTATAGTAATCATCGCTACCCATCCTAGTGCACCAGAATGAACGTGACCAATTGTCCAATCGGTATAGTGTGACAGCGCATTTACTGTTTTTATCGCCATCATTGGACCTTCAAACGTAGACATTCCATAGAACGACAAAGATACAATTAAAAAGCGTAGTATGGGGTCAGTACGAAGCTTATGCCAAGCGCCCGAGAGGGTCATTATGCCGTTTATCATACCGCCCCAAGAAGGTACAAATAATATGATTGACATAACCATGCCTAAAGATTGAGTCCAATCAGGCAGTGCTGTGTAATGCAAGTGATGCGGGCCGGCCCATATATATAAAGAAATAAGTGCCCAGAAATGTACTATTGACAAGCGATATGAGTAAACTGGGCGCCCAGCCTGCTTGGGTACGAAGTAGTACATCATGCCTAAGAAACCAGCGGTTAAGAAGAAACCTACGGCGTTATGTCCATACCACCACTGCATCATTGCGTCTACTGCGCCGGCGTAAAGGGAGTAAGACTTAAACATTGACACAGGAACCGCCATACTGTTACCAATGTGAAGTACTGCTACCGTAAGCATGAATGCGCCTAAGAACCAGTTTGCAACATAGATATGCGAGGTCTTTCTAATCACTAATGTACCAAAGAAATTGATACAGTAGGCTATCCAGACTATTGCAAGTAGAATATCAATTGGCCATTCTAGTTCTGCATACTCTTTGCTAGAGGTTAATCCTAAAGGCAAGGTAATAACCGCAGACACAATTACCGCTTGCCAACCCCAGAAGGTGAAAGCTGCTAACTTGTCACTGAAAAGCCTTGTTTGGCAAGTTCGCTGGACAATATAATAACTGGTGGCGAATAGAGCGCACCCACCAAAAGCAAATATTACCGAATTAGTGTGCAGTGGACGTAACCGAGAGTATGTTAAATAGGGAATGTCAAAGTTTAACGCTGGTGCAAAAAGCTGTGCAGCCAGCAAAACCCCAATTGTCATTCCGACAATACCCCATACAACCGTCATGATCGTGAACTGCCTAACTACCTTGTAATTGTAATCAGGGTGAACCTGGCTTGTTTGACTCATTTTTTGAAACTTCCGCGTCGAGAAATAGTAGAAAACTTAACTTGTGATAATTAGCTTGTATAGTATCTTACACTGCTTGAATAGTATAAAAACCAGTAAACTAAGCACTCGTCTGGGTATAATATTAATATTTTTAAATACAAAAAGATACTTTAGTTGCCTAAGCTTTGATCTTGGTCAATAAAGGAATCTTTACGGTAAATTTATTGTGAATAAAAAACCTACGGCACTAAAAATGATAGTCTTCGCAAGCCTTGTAATTATAGTATTTTTTGGCATATATATGGCTAATGTAAACAAACCGTTAACGAAAACCACACAATGCCAATTACAAAATAACGCCTGTTTTTTTAGTAATGAGACACTCGAGTTAAGCGTCGAATTTACCAACACGCCCGTTATCGAAGAGGAACTAACTATCGACTTCACGTATTCATCAGGTTTTATTATTAAGTCTGCGTGGATACAGGGCAATAATATGTATATGGGTAAAACCCCCGTTATTATGCAAAGCAGTACACATCTTGATAATACTTCAGGCATAACCTTTTTGGGAAGTTGCAGTGAACCCAAAATGCAGTGGCAACTTTTTGTTGAGCTACAAAACGAGAACACAGAGCAAACCATAGTCTACTCTGTATTATTTATAACTGAGCCTGAATAGGCTCTTTCACATGTTAAATGCTATAGCTGAGCTTGCAAGTAGTTGGGTAGACCTAAGCGCTTAATAAGCCCTAGTTGCTGCTCTAACCAACGTGCATGATCCATTTCAGTGTCGTCTAGCAAAACAAGTAGCATGTCACGCGTCACATAGTCTTGTTCTGTCTCACACAAAGCCATCACTTCTTTTAGTCTAGCCGCCACATCATATTCTATACGCAAATCGCTTTCTAACATGTCGATGACTTCATTACCAATTTGTAGCCCCGTACGTGTCACCATGTCAGGACTGCCACCTAGAAATATCATACGCTCAATAAGTTTGGTTGCATGTCCTTTTTCGTCTTCAGATTCGTGGCTAATACGCTCAAACAACTTGGTAAACCCCCAATCATCATAAAGCTGTGAATGAATAAAATATTGGTCCATAGCGGCTAGCTCGTAACCAAGTAGGCTGTTTAAACCATCGATAACCTTTTGATTGCCTTTCATAATATTCTCCTTCATGGATTAAGCGTCAATTTGTGACTGCAGGTAGTTTTCAATACCCATTTTAGTAATTTGATATTCTTGGGTTTCCAACCAATCAAAATATTCCTCTTCGTAGGCAAGAATGTGATTTAAAATATCACGGCTAACATAATCGCGTTCTTTCTCACACACCGCCATGGCAACTTTCAGTTTTGGAATTTGTAATTGCTGGAATTTAGCATCGCAGGCTAAGGATTCTTGTGTGTTCTCACCGATGAAAAGCTTACCTAGCTGCTGTAAATTTGGCAGGCCTTCTAAGAACAAAATACGCTCGATTAGCTTGTCTGCTTGCTTCATATCTTTAATCGATTTTTTGTAAGCGGCGGTGTTTAAGCCCTCTAACCCCCAATTTTTATGCATACGCGCATGTAAAAAATATTGATTAATAGATGTCAACTCTATGGTGAGCATCTCATTTAATGCTTTAATAACTGATGCGGAACCTTTCATAAGATAATCCTTTGGCCAAGGTGATAGTGATATACTAACACGAAAGAACGCACTCGCCAATGATTAGAAAAATTTCTGTATATATTTCATATAGATATGAAATATAATCATTCTCATTTAGACTATTATTAATAAGATAACAGCCACAATCCAGACAGTCCCACAAAGCATATTTACTATCTTTACATATCCTTAGCGTTACTTGGTTGGGCGACTTCCATTTCATCCAGAAGCGAAATACTTTCTTCAGCAAAACCCAGACCAGCGTCGTTGAAAAAGTTAAACACGCGATCTACGCCTTCTCCAAGTAAGAATTCTACTTCATCTTCATATCGGGCTATAGCGGCTATACGCCCCTTGTAGTTGACCTGACGCAGTTGTGCAGTGATGCTTGATGAGTCGTCAATTGATGGTAAGGCTAACAGCACTAATTTTATATTGGAGATGTCTAAATTTTCCCAAAGGTCAATATTTTCACCGTCGCCTACAATGGTATTTTGTCCGCGTTTTTTTAAACTCTTTACGCGATCGCTATCCGCGTCCATGCCCCATACTACATTGCCTAAAGTATTGTTAAGAGCTTTAAACGCGCCTTTACCAACACGTCCCATGCCAATAACTAAGACCTCAGCCTCGCTCATGCTAGGGTATTGATCCTCTGCCAGCACTTTTGATAACTGAAATCGCTTTAAGCTATCTTTTATCTTGATATAAAGCTTATGTGAGCGTTTATACAAAACACTTGATATGACGAACGAAAACGAAACGCTCATTGCCATTACCACCAGCCAATCGTTACCCAACATGCCTGCACTTGCTGCCACGGCAATCACAATAAGGCCAAATTCGCTGTAGTTCGACATTACTAAACTGGTCAAATAGGAAGTACGAGACCGTAAGCCAGCGCCGGCGAACAAGCTAAAAAATAAAAGGTACTTTATTGGCAGTAACAAGCTAAATAATAGCGCTATTAATACCATGTTCAGGGTAGGCATCGCGGTTAATCCTATAGATAAGAAAAATCCAATTAGAAACAAATCTTTAAAGCTTAATAGCGATTTGGATAATTCAGCGGCTTTAGTGCTGCGAGCCAACAATATACCTATTATTAATGCGCCTAAATCACCCTTAACGCCCACTAGCTCAAACAAGAAATATCCGCCTAATGCAAATACCAATCCGCTTAGCGGTAGCAGTTCGCCGTGACCAGCCTCTTCTAGTAGTTTTCGTAAAATGGGCGTTGCCGGAATTAATAAAAATAGTCCCAGTGCATAAATAGAGGGCAGTTTTCCAGTAGCCGCAACTAAAAAAAGCACCGCCAAGATATCTTGTATAATTAATATCCCGATAGCCACTTTGCCATGACGTGTTTTACTTTCACCCGACTCCTCTAAAGTTTTGACAACACACACAGTAGAACTAAAGCTAAAAGCAAAGCCGATTAATGCAGCTTGTTGAATAGTTAGGTCACTAATGAGGGGCAACGACAAGTTAATAAACAGCAGTATAATTAGACACACAATTAGTACCCAAACTAAAGCATGGGCGAGGCTGGTAAACCAAATTTCGGTCTTTCCTAGGTCTTTTATATTGAGTTTAAGCCCAATAGTGAACAACATTACGGTAATGCCTAAATTGGCTATAGTACTTAAGCCTGCACCTAGCGTGTAGCCCATCGCGTTTAGCACAAAACCAGCTGCCAAAAAACCTATTAGGGGAGGCATCTTAATTATTTTGCAGGCAAAACCGAATATAAAAGCAATCAGTAAAAGTATAAATTCCATAGCTAAGATTACCGGCTCGTTAATAATGTAATCAGTTAAATAGACCTAACGCTATGTATTAAGCATACATGTATTTGCAGGCTACTCTATCAAAACCTAATGCATATAGGTGTAAATCAGTGTATGAATGAATAGGTTTGTTTTGGACACTCCACCATGGGCATATGGCCAATGCCGCAAAGTACTGACGCTTTACAGCCAAGCAGGTTTTCCCAGTGCTGAGCATCAGATACAGGCAGAAGCTGATCTTCTTTGCCCCATATTAAAATTATGTGATTAGCGCGAGTCGTGAATGGCACATCGAAAAATTCGTCAGGATTAAAAAAATCAGTGAGCATATGCGTTAACTGCTCTTTTCTTGATAGAAAATTAGTGTGCGCAAGATAAGCTTTCACCGCAGGCGGCACAAAAGGGGGCTTGTGCATGGTGAGGTCAAAAAATGCAATAGACTCATCTACGCTGTCGTGTGCAAAAGGATTGTGTTCTTCTTGTTTGCGCTGCAAGGCCAATTCTGTTTTAGCGCCAGCTGGGTCTAGCAGTACAAGCTTATTTATCGCAATGGCTTTATGATCATCGTCATTGTTGGCAGTGTCGACTTTGGCCAGAATAGCCGCAATCATACCTCCCATGGAATTACCCACAATATTAATTGGCTCTTTTAAATTAATGATATCCAAAAAACGCCTTACGTATTTGGCCTGCTCATAAGCGCTATAATTTTGCTGCTCATTATATTGAATATCACCGTGGGCCATTAAGTCGGGAATGAATAGATTATAATCTTTACTCGCTAGCTTGGCATATTTAAGCCAAATGGTTTTGTCAGCGCTAAAGCCGTGAAGCAGCAGCATAGGAGGTTTTGATGGCTGATGATTCGTCAGGTACGAAAACGCTTCGCCGTTTTTGGTTTGCGCTACATGAATTAATTTAGCTGCTTTTGTTTCCAGCGAATTGCTAGATTCATATATAAACTTACCTATACCATGATGTTTGGTATAAAAAAGACACCAAACGATAAACGCAATTGTTAAAAATAAAAGAAACATAGGCTACCTTTTAATTATGTGATGATGTGGTTTAAATGCTTTGCACATACGAAGAAACGTAAACGTGAAACCCGGAAACATGGCAATAACCTTACCTTGCGCATTTTGATACCAGCTTGTGCATTGTTCATAAGACAATACTGTTTTTGACATTTCACGATGGATCATAGTGGTATATTCGCTTTCTGCTATTTCACTGGGTTCTATTGCCAGCGCTTTATTACCAATAATTTCATGTATGCAGTGCATTATATAGATAAGTTGAAATACTATCACAAATATTGCGCTGGTATGTCCAATGCCAGTATTTGGCCCTGTTACCACAAAGTGATTGGGGAAATTCGGCATACTGGTGTTTAAATAAGCCCGCGGGTATTCCTGCCATTGGCATGATAACTTTCGTCCGTTCTTACCAATTACAGAATAAGAAATCATCGCGTCAACCGCATTATACACTGTTGCAAATATGACAACATCAAGGTTTGTTTCACCTGACTTTTCAAAGCGAATACCCTTTGCAGTAAATTCAACTATATGGTCGTGGGGATCATGCAGTGTGCAGTTAGCTTGTTGTAAGGCAGGATAATAAGTGTTCGATATTAAGATACGCTTACAGCCAATTAAAAGCGATTACGCGTAACTCTAAAAGCCAATAAGTGAGCCCTCTAATAAGAGTGTAAATAGGCCCTAAGGCGAAAAGCTTACGCAAAAGTATAGGAATGGTCCAATCCGGCCTAGGCAATATCCAGTGAGGTATTCTTTGCACTAAATGAAGCTTTTTAACCTTGTTTACTATTGCCGAAATTATTTGAACTGCGCTAGCAAAACTGCCGATAATCGCGACCGTTTTATTACCTAAGTCGAAATTTTGCTCCCAGTCATTGCAATGAAAACTAGTTCCTACTTTATTAATAAGCGTTTTATTAGAGGACTGCGCGAACACAATAAGGCCAGCGGCAATAACTAACCACACGATTGAATAGACGTAGTGTTCTTGTTGGCCAATATCAAATGCAACAAAAGAAAGTGCAAGGTGGTATAAGCCTCGAATAAAGCCATTAATATACAACACAGAAAATATACCTGATCCGGTTTCTTGATAAACGATGAATGGATTACTGCGCACACTAAGGTAACTATGAAGTAGTGCGCTGCTCGTAATTAATATTGTGCCGTATACCCAGTGCAAACCTGGCTTATTGGTATACTGCTTGCGCCACAAATATACCGCGTCTAATATTAGCCAATTCATACTGAGTAAAATCGCCTCATAGTAATTCAAGTCAAACAGATTTGGATAACTTTCACTTTTAAAGAAGCTTGTTTCGGTAGTGACGAAAAGTAAGTGTTAGTGCGCCATTTGCTAACATAAGGTTAAGTCATTTTGAACAATATATTGTTTGTTTTAATGCCTAAATACGCATATAAACAGGCGATTAGCATAAGTTCTATAGACCACAATGGATACAAAAACGCCGACGCTTCAGGCGATGACAATGCATATGCAAGGCCCATTAAAAGATGAGGGGCCGACACTAATAGTACTAAAAAACCAGGCCTTTGTGGTAGCAAGTGCAGCGCAAACATGCCGTACACAATAAAACCAGCCGCACATATTTGTATCAGCAGGTGCCCGCCGGTAAGTTTCATCTCGAAGAGCAGAATTGGTATGTGCTTGAAAATATTCTAATAGCATATATAAAGCACGGCGATATCAGTTTGCCTGGTGCACTCGATTTGATTGGCTGCTTTTATTCTTATGGTTAAGTTGCGCTCAGGATTTAGCATAAGCTACTGAAAACTTATTCTCATCATCTAAATTCGGAAAGTTGACAATGCCATTTTGTGTACGGAAGACTGTAAGCAGACAGCAATCCTCTTAATTTATATTTATTAATGCGTTTATGAACAATGTAACCAATAAGCAAAATGACTCGGGCTTTTCTCGTGTGCTTGAGGCTACGTTGTGTTCTTTCAAAGGAGATGCTGGGGCAAGGCAACTTTGCGCCTTTTTTATTAACTACTTTGCGGCATCAATTACGATTAGCCAATACCATGAGAACCAAGACACCATGGCTAAATGCCGTGTAAAAAGTGAATTGTTGGCTGAACATAGCTAGTGTAATTAATTGACGTCGGTAAACGAGTACTTTTGCAATTTTGGCGTGTTGTACATAGATGAATAAGCGTTTATTCTACAATTCGATGATCTATTATGTGCACATAAATTTTATATGAGGAAACTTACATGAGTATTAGTACTATTGTTATTATCGTAATTGCCGTTTTAATAGTGCTGTATGTTATTACTATTTTTAACAAACTGGTTGCGCTAAAAAACCAGTTCAAAAATGGTTTTGCGCAAATTGAAGTGCAGCTAAAACGTCGCTATGATCTTATTCCCAATTTAGTTGAAACAGCTAAAGCCTATATGAGTCATGAAAGAGAAACGCTTGAAGACGTTATTGCTGCTCGTAATCAAGCGCAAAAAGGACTTTCTAGTGCCGCAAACGCGCCAGGCGATGCCGGTGCAATGCAAGAGCTAATGGGTGCTGAAGCAATATTAGGCTCGGCAATGGGTAAGTTGAACGTAGTTATGGAAGCCTATCCTGATTTAAAAGCCAATCAAAATATGATGCAAGTGTCTGAAGAGCTTACATCCACTGAAAACAAAGTAGGTTTTGCACGCCAGGCCTATAATGACCAAGTACTAGCCTACAACACCTACAAACAAAGCTTTCCGCAGACTGTTTTTGCAGGCATGTTCGGTCATGCACAAGATGCCAGTTTACTCGAATTTGAAGACAGCGCGGCTATCCAAGCTGCGCCTAAAGTGTCATTTTAAGGCCATTAGTTAAAGGCTTTACAGGTTTTGTTTTTCAAGCAATGTAGCTAGGTGACTTAATGAATTTTTTTCAATCTCAGGCCAAAGCGCGTAGCCAAACCAAAAAGTTGATTTTACTCTTTGCTTTGGCGGTTTTTTCACTAATTGTGCTGACCAACTTTCTTTTTATGGGTCTAAATGGATATCTGAACCTTGAAGGCCAGCCGTTCACGGTTGATTACATTAAAAACCAGTTTGATTGGCAAGTTTTTGGCGTGATTGGGGCACTTGTTTTTGTTTTTATATTAGTCGGGAGCGTATATAAAACTGTGGCGATTTCGAGTGGTGGTAAAGTAGTGGCCGAATCTCTTGGGGGCACCTTAGTGACGCATTCAAGCGATAATCTGCAATACAAAATACTGCTGAACGTAGTAGAAGAAATGGCGATTGCTTCAGGTACGCCGGTACCACAAGTATATGTGCTTCAAAAAGAAGCTGCAATTAACGCTTTTGCTGCCGGGTTTAGCACTGACGACGCCGTTATTGGGGTTACCCAGGGGGCATTAGATTGTTTTAATCGCGAAGAATTACAAGGCGTAATCGCGCATGAATTTAGTCATGTTGTGCACGGTGATATGCGCTTGAATATGCGTTTAATGGGCATTTTGCACGGAATTTTATTAATAGGCCTGCTTGGCTATTTCATTATGCGCGCATCGGCGTTTAAAGGTCGCTCTAAAGATGGCAGTAAACTGGTGTTTTTAGGCTTAGGCTTAATCGTTATTGGCTATGGCGGTACATTTTTTGGGAACGCTATTAAGGCATCTGTATCACGACAGCGAGAATATTTAGCCGATGCCTCGGCGGTGCAATTTACCCGCGATAACCAAGGTATTGCGAATGCGCTTAAAAAGATCGGTGGTTATAAGCCAGGCTCGAAACTTGATGCGGCTGAAGCACAAAGTATGAGTCATGCGTTTTTTTCAAACGCACTAACTAACAAGGTTACGTCTTTATTTTCTACACATCCTCCCTTAGGTAAACGTATCAAGCAGCTTCAGCCTAACTGGTCAGGTAAATTTGAAAATACGCGGGTTTTAGATAATGCACAAATATCCGCGAACGCTGCTGGTATTAGTCAGCTTATAGGCAGTTCGAGGAGTCACAAAGCCGAGCAGCAAGTGCCTAAGCAAAATATCAGTAAAGGCGTGAAAAGCCATTTGGCCTTCACCGCAGGCATTGGACAGATTGATCAATCTCAACTAGATCTTGCTAAAGCCTATTTACAAGCAATACCTGAATCTTTGATAGCCGCGGTACGCACACCTACTGGCGCGCAAGCATATGTGTATGCATTATTGCTAACAGATAAGCCGCATGACAAAAAAGAGGGCATGCAAGATGATGCTGTTATCGGTAAACAATGGCAATATTTGTCAACTTACTTGCCAACTGAAGTATATTGTACCACCCGCGATATTGGTGACTTGGTATATGACCTACCAATAGAATATAGACTTCCTTTGCTCGAAATCGCGTTACCGCAACTTCGTCAAATACCCAGTCTGCGTTATGAAGGCATGCTTGAACAAATGCGCTATTTAGTCTTTTTTAATAATACCTTGAGTATTTTTGAATGGTCTATTACCAATATTGTTGCGCAATATTTAAAAACAGAATTTGAAACAGCCGACACTAGACAAGTCAAATATCTTTCTATTGACGCGCTTAGAAAGCATATTGAAACGATGCTAAGTGTACTGGTCAATGAGTTTTGCGAGCCGAGTCAGCATCCTATTATTTTAAATAAAGCTGAACACTTACTTTATCTTCGTAATTTACAGTTAAGAGAGCAAGCTCAGGTATCAATCGAAGATTTTGCCGGCGCAGTGAGTGTTTTAAGGGTATTGGCTTTTGATGTAAAAGAAAAGGTAATACAATTATGTGTGTTTGCAGTCACGCAAGATAACGAATACTCGCCACAAGAACATGAAGTGCTGCGAGCCGTTGCTGAATGTTTGGGTTGTTCAATGCCCCTCGATACCGGACCAGTAGGTAAAAAAGAAATCAAGGGGTCTTGATTTTATAGGAAAATAAATGTGTGGATTTGTTGAGATTGATGGTGCCGGAATAAGTAAAGATCAATACTTAATGACCAGCGCTGTGTTGCGTCCTTTCTTGTCAGATTCTTATAAATCGTTTTATCCTGCGTTTGGTCAAGAGCCCAATAAGACGGTTGATATCATCATTGAAGAAGAAGGTACTCTAAAGCAAGTTAGCGCTACCTGGTGGTTTGACTGCAGCGTTAAAGATGATTTTTTAATAGTGGGTCCTCGAACAACTTTCAATGCGCGTAACTTATTGAGTCCTTACTGGTCGCATAGTCTTCGATGTAAAAGGGCTATTTTACTTGCGACTGGCCTTGGTGAATCAAAAAAAGTGGGCAAGACCAAGCACCAATATTATATGTCTAGTGGGGCTGTGTTTATATTAGGGGTGCTGTATCAAAAACATAGCAACGGTAAGTACAGTTGCGCGGTTATTACCCGTGATACACACCCAAAAATGGCGCCTTATCATGATAAAGCTTTTCCGTGTTTTTTACCTACAGATGATGAATTCTTAAAGGTATGGCTAGACGCAAATATTCAGCAGCACGAGAGCATTAATTATGTCTTAGATAATCCGACGTTGTACCCGACGCTAAATGTCCAGCGGGTAAAAACATATAAGGGTAAGCAAGCATACAGTAGTTTTAGTCCCGTGGTGCTGACATCAGATACCGCGATATAATAAAAACTAATAAAGGTAAAATATAGAAGTCGGATTCATCCTCAAAAAGTTAATTAGCATTTGGCTAATGCCTTTGCCTTTTTGTTTTTTAATTATTTTATTTGGCTTGATCCTAAGTTTTTTGAAGGTGGCTATTTGTCGCTCTATCGCGCTTAGTGGAGTCACTTTGCTAATGCTATATCGCGGCGCAGATACCTTTAAAGAGTATGAAGAACGATTGGTGAAAATAGTTGAAGCCTTAGTTGCTCTTGATGCGAGTGTTATTGGATTAATCGAAATTGAAAACGATGGCTTTGGTCCTCAAAGCTCAGTTAACCGATGCCTTGAATATTCGTTATGGTAAAGATGCATTCGCTTTTGTAGATTGATAGGCCAAAAGTCACATTAAATAAAACAACCTTTGGCACATTCGCACAAGTGCTTTTTTGCTTATTCTACACCTGTCAACTAAACCAACAGGATGAATAAAATGAAACTTCTAAATACTTTACTTACAGTAACACTATTGAGTACTGCGTTATGCGTTAGCGCTACAACGAGTCAACTCAATGTGACGTTTAAACATATCGAAAAAAATGAGGGTAACTTAATGGTTGCCTTATACAACTCGAAGGCTAATTACAAAGGTGAAGGTAGTCCTGTTCAATATGCAAGCGTGCCTGCTAGCGCGCAAAAAGTGAGTTATACATTTAAGGATCTTGAAAAAGGAACCTATGCTATTAAGCTTTTTCATGATGTGAACAACAATGGCAAAATGGATACTAATATGTTTGGTATACCACAAGAAGGATATGGCTTTAGCAACAATGTCGGTAAATTCGGTGAGCCTGACTTCATTGATGCCGCGTTTGCGGTTGATGGCATATCAGCAATAGAAATTATTGTGCGCTAGTCAATTTGCGCAGTTTAAACGACCTTCAAAATTTAAGTACTATCTATTATAACAAAATATGCCTTTGGAGCATCAAAATGATATCTACTAACAGCCATAAGAACCAAGCTAGCTTGCCACGCCGTGATTTTATTAAACAAAGTTTAAGTACCGTTGCGGTTGCGGGCATTAGCAGCACATTAATGGGCGCTAGCAAATGTTTCGCTGCAACAAACTACGATTGGAAACTAGGCTGGAAGTCGGTTGAACAAGATAGTTTTGCGCCCATAAAAATGAAGGTCGAGGGTAAATTGCCGCATGGGCTTAACGGAAATTATTTGCGTAACGGTCCCGCTAAGCTACAAAGAGACAAGGTACGTTATCAGCATTGGTTTGATGGTGATGGTATGGTACAAAAATTTTCGATACAAGATGGCGGTATTACGCACTCGGGTCAATACGTACATACATTTAAATATAAACAAGAAGAAAAAGCACAAAGGTTCCTATACAACGGCACCGGAACTGTCATTGAAAATGCGCTACCAGGGCGCAATAACGACACTATTAATACTGCCAATACCGCATTGCAAATGTGGGATAGTGAACTTCTTGCGCTGTGGGAAGGAGGCTCAGCATATCGTCTAGACGCCGAAAACTTACAAACGAAAGGCATAAAAACATGGCATGACGAATTAGCTAATATGCCTTTTTCTGCTCATCCATTAATAGATCAAGATGGCAATATGTGGAATTGCGGCTTTGCGCCCTATGCGGGTAAGAGCGGTAAAGTAATTGTTTACTATATTGAACCTAAAAAAGGGCTGCAAAAATCCCAAGTGATTGACTTACCTTTTAGAGGTTTCATGCATGATTTTGCACAAACTGAAAAATCACTTGTATTTGTTGTGCCGCCTTATACCTTCACTAATGGTAAAGGAAAAACGTTTGTTGATAAATTTCAGTGGCAGCCACAGCTAGGAGCGAGGCTATTAGTGGTCAACAAAGATGACTTGAGTCAACAGCAGTGGTTTGAATTGCCGGCCGGGTTTGTCTTTCATTTTGGACATGCTACTGAAGAAAACGGAAATTTGCAGGTCAACATGTGTTGGTATGACAATGCCAATTTGATGCAACAAGGCATGAGCGAGCTGATGCGCTCTGGTAATCAGATTAACGCTGATCGGGCATTTGCTGCAACCGTAGTAGCGAATATGCGCACTGGCCAAGCAAAGTTAGTGAAAAGCCAAACTACACTTGAGTTTCCTGGCTTTGATGATCGAGCAGTAATGCAAAATAGTACGATTTATGGCGTTAGCCACAGTCAACAAGCGCTTGAGCATGCCGATACGCTGATGGCGTTTACCCCATATGATGGTGAAGTAGACAGTTATCGCTATCCAAAAGGGGTTATGGTCGAAGAGCCTATTTTGGTAACGGCGCAGCAGATAGCAGGCGCAAGTGAAACCCATGCTGGGTATATTTTACAAACGTTTTTAGATGTAGGCTCACACAAAAAGTCGGGTGTTAATGTGTTTGAAGCGAATAATTTGCAGGCCGGACCCATCGCACAAGCTAGTATGAAACGCACCTTGCCTCTAGGTTTTCATGGAACATATGTGGCGGGGTAAGCTCATGCCATTAGGGTATTGTCATCCACATCTTACAGTAGAAAAGTACTGCCTAGGCCTAAAAATGCGACAAATCCCACAATGTCAGTAACGGTAGTTAAAATGACTGGGCCCGACAGGGCTGGGTCATTTTTCAACTTGGACAGTACTACCGGCAATATTACACCTGTAACCGCAACTGCAATAATATTAAGGAGTATTGCAATGCCTATAACGACATCAAGCAAACTGCTTTTGCCACTAAATTGTCACTCTTGCTCCGGCTAAAAAGGCCGCAATCGATATATTGCGGTCATTAGAAAAGGTGAAATTATGAAGATGGTTTATTCCATTTTTACTGGTCGATACTACTTTGTCTAAGGCTCAATATTTGACCAGTCGAATATATAACTATTCGCTTATGTTTTGCCAAACTCTTTAGGCCTAAACCTTTCTCATTTTGTCTGATTTACTTTCTTCTAGTTTGTCAATTTCACTTTTTTTAACTGATGTTAGCACCAACAAACCTTCATCGACACTTAAGGAGATAGACATTATTTTAAGTTCATTTCTATGTTGGACATTCCCGGTGTTTGTCCAGATAGATATTTCTCTTAAATATTCAACGCCTAACCCTATATGCGCTGAAATATTTTTAATCAATGGACTTTCTAGTTTATTTTCAAATCTATCCCGTAATGTAAAGTAAACTAGTCCATTGGATGCAGCTGTATTTGTTGTCTTGGTAATACACTTAGTATTATGTTTTTTACCAAACGGGCATAACAGCTCATCTAACGTGCCATACGAGACATAAGAATCTTTGCATAAAAAAGTATAACCACCAATTACTGACGTTGGTAAGCTTTTTTTAATCTCCTAATATATTTTTATTTTAAAAATGCCACGCATCATCGAAGCATTGATAATGAAATTGAATATCGTTAAAAAAGCGTTGAAAATTGAGTAGGGTGCCTGGTTGGACTTGACCAGAACAACATACTTTGGATAGTCTATTTCGGCTGTTCTATGTAAATTAGTTGTTTACATTTCACGCAGGCGGCTGCTCAAAAATAGGCACATGACAGTGTGCAGAAGTTGCAATTTATACCTAGTTGAAGTAATCACGTCCCGTTATTACGTACTATAAAACCCACCAAGGGTCACTCACAAGATGACAGCAATATAAATCCTAAAATTATCCGACATCGGGAGCTTTCAGACCAAGTAATAAATGATTTACCGCTTGTTAATTTCAACAGATGCGTCCCTTAAAACCCACAATTTTGTGATACTAAAATCCTAAGGCTCAGAATTACTGTCATTTTCACTTAATAACGCTCCTAACCAATTGAATTTTATCTATTTAATTCAGATTAATTACAGGCACTTTTATTTAAAATAGAAAATAGATGAGTAAAAAAGAGGGGAGCAATGCAATTACTGGCACTTTTACTTAATCATACGATAAATTTCACAACAGTCTCAATTGTGGATTAAACCTTGATAAGTTCTTATTTAACATAATATACATTATACGCCATTTTAATATCTGTGTATAATAACTGGAACTATTCGTGTATAACATGTGAATAAATGTAATGTTATATTAAACAATAGCCTACACATCATTAAGCAGACCAATTCATATCCTTTGAATTTTTCATGAAAGCAAAATTTTATTTATGTTCCAGCTAGGACAATACTTTATTCAGCTTTTCTAAATGCAGCAAATCGCCAGCTGCAAACATTTGTATTTATTCATAAAGCGTGTCCAGATATTGCTTGTGCCATTCTACCGTTGCCGTCTGCAAACGGATGATTACATCATTAATACCCACATCATTTACGCATAGTTTCGGTTATACTTTGTTAAAGTGTAATAAAATCTAACATCTAAAAAATCACAACATGAAAATAACAAATAGTCACCATGATTGACGTCATAACCCTTGCTGTTGCCTTGAGTATGGATGCATTTGCAGTCTCGTTAACGATAGGCGTCCGCGATATCACTCGCGTGCGAAAATTAGCATGGCTTGCAGCTCTATATTTTGGGGCGTTTCAAGGGATCATGCCCCTGTTTACTTACTTTGGCGGTATCGCAATATTAGCTTGGCTTGGCAGTTTTGCTCAGTGGATAGCATTTATATTGCTGGTCATTATTGGTCTTAAAATGATTTATGAAGCTATCTTTTTTGCAGATAAAAATAGCTCGACATCGCGCACATATTCTCACTATGCCTTGTTACTACTGGCAGTTGCCACAAGTATAGATGCTCTCGCCGCAGGCTTTACACTCACAGTAATGAGCGCGAACGGTGTTTACGCCTGTTTATTATTAGGCATTACTGCGTTTATATTCAGTTATGTAGGTGTACACTTAGGCCAACGAACTTCTAATTGGTTGGGTAATAAGGCTGAACTTTTTGGGGGTATTGTGCTAGTTTTACTTGGATGTAAAGTGCTGCTGCTATGACGTACATTTAATGAGAATTTAGCGCTTATCGACCCACATTACGCTAGTCTCGTCACGAATTGCCGCTTTCAGCAAATCAATTAATGGCAGAGAACGCTTGGATAAACTGACATCAAAAGTTTCATCGTCACTGTCTTGTTCCTGCTCTTGTGATTGTGCAGATTCCTTAACTAATTCAATCTCAGCTTCGAGTTTCGCTAGCGCGGCAGGGACATCTTGCGCATAAAACGCGCCTGGTACTTTACCACTGTGCCCCATAAATTTAAGTAAGTTAACGGCCACATCGCCGAACATTGTTATGTCACCGTGCGAACGATTAGAAAAAGTGACTAGCATAATGGGTTCTCCTGCTTGTATGGTGTTATAATTGCGATGAATTTTACGGTTAAAGATTAACACAAAAACTATAGTCGCACCGCCTAATTACTTAATCAGCGTCGTGTCTAAGGTCATTATTTACCGAAAACTGATATTTTTTTTACATAGTGTCAACTTATTAAAATAATACAATGTGTAATCAAAATATCTACTATAGTAATCTTTTCCAACAATAATGCGCGCTCAATTATCTTTTTATCGATTTATTACACGCAAATTGACCGCTGTTTTAACCAACACCTCAAGGTGCAATAAAGTAGGCATAATGACAAATAACCCATCGGTAAAAAATACCATTAACGCATTTATTCAACGCGTTAAAGACAGTAACCCTAACGAACCCGAGTTTTTACAAGCAGTAGACGAAGTAGCCAACAGTATCATTCCCTTTATTCATGCAAATGAAAAATATCGGGGAAATCATATTCTTGAAAGAATGGTCGAGGCAGAACGCATTATTATTTTCAGGGTGCCGTGGGTAGACGATATCGGTAACGTTCAGGTTAATCGAGGCTACAGAGTGGAAATGAACAGCGCAATTGGCCCCTTTAAAGGCGGCTTGCGTTTTCACCCTTCAGTTAATTTAAGCGTGCTAAAGTTTTTAGCCTTTGAGCAAGTCTTTAAAAATAGCTTAACCACCCTTCCCCTTGGCGGTGCTAAAGGCGGATCAAATTTCGATCCAAAAGGAAAGTCAGACAACGAAGTAATGCGTTTTTGCCAAAGCTTCATGACCGAACTTTTCCGTCATATTGGGCCTAACACCGACATTCCTGCGGGCGATATTGGCGTTGGCGGACGCGAGATCGGCTATCTTTTTGGTCAGTACAAACGCATAAAGAATGAGTTTACGGGAGTAATAACTGGTAAAAGCTTGTCTTACAGCGGCTCGTTAATTAGGCCAGAGGCAACGGGTTATGGATGCATATTCTTTGTTGTGGAAATGCTAAAGACTAAGCAGCAAACGCTCAATGATAAGGTGGTTGTTATTTCAGGATCGGGCAACGTTGCTCAATTTTCCTGCAAAAAAGCGATAGAGCTTGGCGCTAAAGTAGTCACAATGAGCGACTCTTCTGGCTATATTTATGATGAGGATGGTATAGATGACGAAAAGCTCAATTTTATAATGAATTTAAAAAATAACAAACGTGGACGTATCAAAGAATATACAGACACTTTTGATGCAAAGTACGTGGCAAACGCACGACCATGGTCAGTAAGCTGCGACATTGCAATTCCCTGCGCTACTCAAAACGAGCTAAATAAAGAAGAAGCGCAAGCACTTATAGATAACGGCTGTATATTAGTAGCAGAAGGGGCAAACATGCCCTGCACGCCCAATGCTGTCCGTCTTCTTCATAGTCACAAAATAGCATTTGCTCCAGGCAAAGCCTCTAATGCAGGCGGCGTTTCAGTATCTGGTTTAGAAATGAGCCAAAACTCAATTGGATACAGTTGGACGGCTGAAAAACTAGAAGAACGTTTGCTCAATATAATGAAGGAAATCCATAAACAGTGTGTCAAATATGGAAAAGGCGATGACGAATATATTGACTATGTGAAAGGCACCAACATAGCTGGCTTCGTTAAGGTAGCTGACGCGATGATTGCGCAGGGAGTCGTGTAGCTTATATAGAATAACTATTATTTCACGTTATTTACGATAAAAAGGATATTAAATGAAAGTTTCGTTTATTGGTTTAGGCGCGATGGGTTTTCCTATCGCAGGTCATTTAGCAAGCGCCGGGCATGACGTTACGGTTTATAACCGTACCAGCAGTAAATCTCAATCATGGCTTTCAAGCTACAGCGGACATAGCAAGGCGACTCCCGCATTAGCATGTGAACACGCCCAAGTGGTATTTTTGTGTGTTGGCAACGATTTTGACGTTAAAGAAGTTGTGCTAGGAAAAGATGGTGTACTTGCCTCTATGACCAGCAACAGTATTTTGGTTGACCATACCACCACTTCTGCCGAGCTTGCGCGCGAATTAGCGCACGCCTGCGGCGATAAAGGCATAAGCTTTTTAGACGCACCCGTGTCTGGCGGTCAAGCCGGTGCACAAAATGGTAAACTGACGGTTATGCTGGGCGGTGATCAGCGGCATTATGACGCTATTATTGCGCTTTTAAATTGTTATAGCCAAAAGCATCAGCTTATGGGCCCTGTTGGCGCAGGCCAGTTAACTAAAATGGTCAATCAAATATGCATAGCCGGTGTGGTTCAAGGTTTGTCTGAAGCCCTTCATTTTGCCCAAAATGCTGAATTAGAAGTAGACAAAGTCATAGACGTTATTAGCAAAGGCGCTGCGCAAAGCTGGCAAATGGAGAATAGGTGGTCCACCATGATAAAAGGAGAGTTTGATTTTGGCTTTGCAGTAGACTGGATGCGCAAAGACTTAGGTATTGTGCTAGACGAGGCTAAAAGAAATAAAAGCGCCCTGCCAGTTACTGCCCTCGTAGATCAGTTTTATGCGCAGGTTCAGGCCCGCGGCGGCAATCGCTACGACACCTCTAGCCTAATTAGTTTACTCAATAAGCCAAAATCTACTTAAGGCCATTGCTCAAAGTCAATGCGCCTCTTACGTCGCCTAATACATGTCCAGTTGCAAGATCATTAGGATATAGCGCATTGAAGCCATGCAGTGTTTGTATTTCCCAAGCGTCAGCTTTATTGTTTTCGTTGCGGGTTTGTAGACTCGTCCTAGCGACTTTCCAACCGTCGGTAGATAAAGTCAAATATGCGCCATAAAACGCTTATAACTATTAATCCCGATCATTGAAGTAACCACAGTGCCATCGCCATGAGTATAGATGCATTTGCAGTTTCCTTGAACATAGATGTTCACAATTTGCATCAAGTTGATAAATTAGCATATTTAGCGTCAATAAAGCTTATATTAGCGAGATGGAACAATAAGACAATCTGCACTAGCGTCTCCAAGTTCTGTGCCTCCATCTACTGTCATAATAGTCCCATTTATATAGCGACCCATGTCACTGGCAAGATATATTGCGGCATCGGCTATGTCTTTGGTCTCACCAAACCGCTTGCTAGCAATCTGGCCCACCATTGTTGCTTTCGCTTCAGGCGTAGGTGCTAATCGCTCGGCGCCCTCAGTGCCATTGATTGGCCCTGGCGAAATGCCATTGACCGTAATGCCAGATGCACCCCATTCAAGTGCTAAGCATTTAATCATCATATTAATACCGGCTTTGGCTGCACAAACATGAACCTGAAACGGCATTGCTGTTACTGCCTGTGGAGCCGTTATCGCGATTAATGAAGCACCTTTGTTAATATGCTTGAAGCCTAAATGAAACACATTATATGTGCCAAGCAGATCGATATCGACAACCGTCTTAAAACCCTTTGGTGAGATCCCCAAAGCCGGTGCTGGAAAGTTCCCAGCGGCACCAGAAATTAAACAGTCAATTTTGCCCAGTTGTGAAACACAAGACTGTAAAGCCATCTCTACTTGTTCGGGATCTCTAACATCACCAGACAGGGCTATTGCATTGTGCCCACTAGCATTTTCAACGCTTTGGGTAATCTCTTGCGCGGCTGCCTGCGCCTTGTCTGAGTTTCGGCCAAGTACAGCCACCTTCGCACCTACTGCTGCCATACCCTTGGCTATCCCAAGATTTATACCGCTGGTACCGCCAGCAATAAAAACCACTTTATCTTTTAGAGTTGATGAATCAAACATATTGATTTGCTCCTTTGTGCGAGTTTTAAAAATTGCATATTAACTGACATTGTGCACATTATAGACTAATTGCTTCTTTGGCGAGACATTTTAAGTCCCGCCTAATTAACGCTGTTTTTCTAATCCTAAGTGTGGATTATTGACATTACTACTCGACTACTCAACTCCCCAAGGTTCACTTCCAAATAAAAGCGAGCTGTTATCTAAAGTGGCCTGTACGCCTTGCCCTGCAGTTGACATAAAATCGCTAATGATTCGCGGATCTATGCCCTGCTCTTTAGCGCTATCAACAATTGCCATTGCCAGTGAATGTTCCGAGCCTACTCGAAACCATGGCAAAAGCAATACTGGGTGTTGGCCCAAAGTTCAGCCAAGCCATTGCGCTTAATACCGCGATAATCTTGATAGTAGGGACAAAGAAGGCGGAAATAACATCCGCTAAGCGTCCAATAGGCGGTTTAGAATTTTGGGCTCGTTTTACCTCGCACTTTAACTTCAAGCGCTAAGCCAAGATTAATGAGGCCTATTATCATGGCGCTCACTTCAAAGTAAACATGGCGCGCCATTAGTGGCAGCAAATCAGGCAAGGCAACCACCATCATTGAGTATAACCAAGCGATTCCCGTGCCAAGCGCGATTAACGTATCCATATTAGCAGAATGATTTTTAAACGAATGATAGGCTCCCACATAAAAATGGCGGCCTGGAAATACCATAACCGCCAATGTTAATAGACCAACTACAAACCACGCGAGTCTTTCGGTATTCGTGTTGACGGTCATTTCGCCAATAGTGAACCCATAAATCATGAGCGGTACGCCCAGCAGCAGTGCCAGTGACATATCACGCATTAGCTCTTTATAGTATTGAGCGTCTACTTTGTCTTTTTCATCAATCGCTTCTTCTGACTCGCTAGTGTCAATCTTTGCGTTATAACCTGCTATTTCTATAGATGAAATTAATGAAGCATCGGCTACATTGCACACCACCGTGACGGTTCTTTGTGCAAAATTCATTTGGGCACTTTGCACACCTTGTATATTACTCAACGCCTTTTCAATTTTACTCACGCAGCTGGCGCAACTTGCGCCTTCAACAATAAGACGATGTTCTAACTGGTCTTTGCCAGTACTGCTATGGTTTTTCATAAAATGCTCCTTTTAACACATTAGCGACGTTTCTTGGCCGTAAATTGTCCGTAGCGTTTGGCTAAAAAAACCGCTGACATACCGTGCAGTAGTGTACTCATCCAAACTGCATTAATGGCAACAACCAATACCGCCTGACTATGCTCTGGTAATATTTCACGCGACACTAACAAAGCAAACAAAGCGGTGGCTAAGCCTCTTGGGCCAAACCAGCCCATGAACAAACGCGTGACAGGTTTGGTTTTAGATCCTAATAATGATATGTAGATGGCGATGGGACGCACAAAAAACAAGCTCACAAGAATAAATCCGGCTACCGGTAACGTGAGCTGATCTATAGCTTGCGGTAACAGACCAATGCCAATGGCCGTAAATGCAGCCCAAACCAATATTTGTCCTTCAGATTCAGTAAATTTATAAATGAATCGACAGTGTCCTTTAACTAATTGACCAAAGGTAAGGCCAGCCACAAAAGCAGATATAAACTCGTTGCCACCCAACATAGTAGCGCTTAAATAAGCGGTGCCACTTAAGGCCAGTACACCAATACTTTCAAAAATACTGGAGGAAAACTTGTGCGATTCACCAAATAAAAACACGCGTCCGCAAACGTAACCCACTGCTGCACCAACGCAAACACCAATAAGAATTTGGCTACCGCCTTGGGCCAACCACTTAATATAATTGCTTGATTGTGTTTCATGCAGGGTTAAAAAACTGGCAAAAAATAAAATGACCGGTAGCGCAAGGCCGTCGTATAAGCCACTTTCAACCGACAAGGTTTGGCGCTCATTTTCAGGTACTATGTTGTTAGTGATAACCGCCTGACTAAGGGCGGCATCGGTAGGTGCAAGTATGGCTGCGCAAAGTGCTATAAGTGCTAGTGACCATGTAGGAAAAAACAACATACCGACCAAAGTGCCTAGCAAAACGGCAAACGGTAAACCAATTGTCAACATGCGCAGAGGTAAGCTATTTTCTTTTTGTAAGTGTCTCAGGTTTACCTGTGATGCATCTAAAAATAAAAGCACAACAAGCGCGACTTCGGCTGTTAGGTATAGCACTTCGTCAAAATCGTTTACTTGCAAAATACCAAAGTAGGACACACAAAAACCAAGGGTGATGAACACCATTGGCGCGGTAATAACCGTTGAAGATAAGCGTTTAGCCAGCATTGAATAACCGCCTACGCAAACCAATATGACCAAAATACCCATTTCCATTGGCTAAATTACCTTAAAATATGTGTGGTGATATAATATAATTATGAACACTTTCAGTGGGTCTTCTATACTATTGATGGTATCAAAGAAATGACGTTAATAATGCGTAATTGGCGCATTATTAACAATTGAAAAAAGTAAACATTTATACTGATGGCTTAGTCTGCTTAGAAAAAACAGAACCGGGCACCAAGTGGTGAAAGCAGATTGAATTAAATTTAGCGAGATAAACGTCGTAAATTAAATCGAGTTAGGACGTTGAATTTTCTGCAGTAAAAGAGAAGGCAAAATCTTTATATCTATCAGTAACCTTAAGGCCTTTTTACTATTCATTAAATTTGTCCATCTGTAAAGTAGAAAGCAACAATACTACATTAGACTGCTCTATCGCGGTTGCTTACCTAAACTGGCTTTGTGCAGCTTTACCGCTTTTTTCTGCGCTTTTAATACCGATGTTTATGATACTGGCAGGCAGTTTCAGCCCATCGCTTTTGCTAGGCTGCTGCTTAACCCACAATACGCTAACGCGCGATGCTTGCTAAAAAACGGTCAAGATGCCCGGCAAACTCTTTGCGTTCGCGTTGGCTCATAGGCGGTGGCCCGCCAGTTTGCACGCCGCTTGCGCGCATTGTATCCATAAAATCGCGCGTGGTTAAGCGCCCCTTTATATTTTCTTTATCGAGCACTTCGCCGCGCGGAGAGAGCACCAAGCCGTCTTTGGCAATAACGTCTGCTGCTAACGGTATATCAGACGTTATTATCAAGTCATTTGCTTGGGCTCTTTCAACTATTTCGTCGTCGGCAATATCAAATCCTCCAGGCACCTGTATGAACTGAATATTGCTGCTAGGCGGTATTTTCATCGCATGATTGGCGATTAATAGTAGCGATATTCCGGTGCGCTGCGCTGCTTTAAATAATATTTCTTTAATGACAACTGGGCAAGCGTCTGCATCAACGATAATTTTCATAAATTTTACTGTTGTAGAGGTATGGCTTAGTTAAAGTATACAATAATGATGCTGCGATGACTTGTTAAAGCAGTAATATGCGAAATGAATACTAAGTACGCTCGTTTGCACACTCAACAATTACAATATTTTTGCTTTTACCACTTGCACTTAGCCTAAAAAGTTAGCTAGCTTGTGATGCAATCTAAATCAATTGCGTATGGTAAAGCAATTATTTTCGTTTGCACCTAGTGTCGCCTTATTGCATACTCAGTATGTAGCGTAAAATGTAAATAGAGTAACAAGAATGAAAAACCTTATAGCAGTCGAAACCAGCGATCTGGTGGGTTCAACCTCAATACCAGTGGATCAACTGGCATTAACAATGGCTTCTTTAAAAAAATGTCTAGGTAATATTCAAACAGAACAAGACAGTCTTATTGAGTTCTACCGAGGTGACGCATTTCAAATTATGTACCCTAATGCCGTTTCCTCACTGCGCAGTTCGCTGCTATTAAAACTCTTTATGTTGTCGACTCTTAACGTTCCTGTCAATATTACCCAATCTTTGGCACTTGGCTTTATTAGTACGCCTGTGACTAGCCTGCATGATAGAATGGACGATGTATTTGTGCAGTCCGGGCGTAAATTAGACAGCGTAAACAGCGCAGAACTAGGCGTGTATGTAGAGTCCTTTAATCGCGCGTCTTATTTGAGTTTGGCTTTTTTAAATCGGATTCTTACTGGGCTATCGGCCAAGCAGGCGCTGGTTATTTACTGGTACATTAAGCACGATTTTCCTGAACAAAAAAAAATTGCCTCCTTACTTGATATGTCGCGGCAAAATGTTAACGCGCATCTGCTGCGTGGTAATGCCGATTTAATCAAACAATTTATATATTATTTTGAAGACAACGTAAAGGAGCTGATTTTATGATGTTATTTGCCTGCTTAGTGCTAGCACATATTGTGGCCGATTTTTATCTACAGCCTTATTCGTGGATAATGGATAAAGTAAAATATAAGATAAAATCGGTGGGCCTACTCAAGCACATGAGCGTGCATACCTTGCTTACCTTTACTGCTTTATATGTTGGCGGTGTAGCGCTGTCGAGCGAATTGGCCTTAGCCTTGCTCATTATTATTGTGACTCACTACATGATTGACATATGGAAAACCTATATGGGCTTTACGACTAAATATTTTGTGTTAGACCAAACGGGCCATTTACTCATCTTGCTAGGTGTCAGCTTGTGGCTGTCGGGAATAACGTTTGCCAGTATACTAAGCTTCATGCAAACGCAATTTACCATCGGTGTTTTCGCTATCATTATTGGCTATCTGCTCGCTTATAAGCCACTGTCAATCCTAATTCAACTGCTATTAAGACCCTACCTTCAACAGTTTGAAGCAGCAACTCAAGAAAACTCAGGCTTACAAACCGCGGGGGAATACATAGGAGCACTCGAGCGATTTTTAATTATTACTTTTTTTTATTGGGTCAATTTGCCGCAATAGGTTTTTTATTAGCCGCCAAAAGTGTCTTTAGATTTGGCGATATGCGCCGTCAAAACGACAGAAAATTAACTGAGTATATTATGCTAGGGACTTTATTGAGCTTTAGTTTTGCCTTGTTAGTGGGCCTTAGTATAAAAAATCTATTTTAATCTTGCTCATTGGCATGATTATCCTGTCAAAAACGAAAAGTAGTCATCCCCGCTTATTGCGCCTACATCTTTGGGAGCAATATTTCACGCTGTCCCAGTTTCGCTCCCACTTCTTACGCCACGTAAAGGGCAAGGAACAAACCAAGCAGGTTTTAGTGGGTAAATCAGACTTTTTCATTCTGTTCTAATTTAATGATGAACTTGTCGGCGTCGTCTAGCATATGGCTTAGCTTGGTTTGGTCCATTTTTGCCATAGTACGATATATCATGGCCATTCGTGGATTTTTCTCAAACTTATCTTTATGTTTATTAATAAAGCCCCAGTACAAGTAGTTGAAAGGACAGGCCTGCGGACCGGTTTTTTCTTTCACACTGTAGTGGCAATGGCTACAGTAATTAGACATTTTATTAATATATGAACCACTTGCCGCATAAGGCTTACTGGCCAAATGACCGCCGTCGCTGTATAAGATCATGCCGCTTACATTGGGCAATTCTACCCATTCGTAAGCATCGGCATATACAATCAGATACCACTCGTTTACCTGCTCAGGATCAAGCCCTGCCAATAAAGCGAAATTACCCAGTACCATGAGTCTTTGGATATGATGAGCGTAGGCATGCTCTTTAGTTTGCTTTACACACTGGCTCAAACAATTCATGTCGGTTTTACCGTCCCAGTAAAACTCGGGAAGCGCGTTTACCGCCTGCAAATAGTTATCCGTTTTTAGGCCTGGCATAAAGTACCAATAAAAACCGCGCATGTACTCACGCCATCCGAGTATTTGCCGAATAAAACCTTCCACTGAATTAATGGGCGCATGCCCGCTATAATAAGCCTCCTGCGCCGCCAGTATTGCTTCTTCAGGGTGCAGCATGCCTGCGTTTATGTAAAACGAAACATGTGAGTGATACATCCACGCTTGATCCTGCACCATAGCGTCTTGGTAAGTCCCGAACTTGGGCAGCCTATCGGCTATAAACACCTTTAGCACTTCTAAGGCTTGCTCTCTGGTAACCGCATAATGAAAGTCGTTAATATCGCCAAAGTGATCGCCAAACTCTTCTTTCACTAAAGCGATGACGTCTTTAGTCATTGCATCTGGGGGGAACGTAGTTGGCTCGGGCGGTGATAAGTTTTTAGGTAACTTTTCTCGGTTGTCAGCGTCAAAGTTCCATTTTCCGCCTACGGGCTGCTTATCATCCATCAGAATATTAAAACGCCTTCTCACCTCACGATAAAAAAACTCCATACGGTACTGTTTTTTACCTTCTGCCCAATCAGTAAAATCCTGTTCACTGGCCATAAAGCGATTGTCATCTCTTACCACCACAGGAATGTTAAGCTTTGCAGTCCACGTCTCAACATCTTGAAATAGTCTATATTCACCAGGTTTAGCTAGCACCACCTTCTCAATGCCGAGCTGTTTCACCATGTATTGTACCTGAGCGAACAGCGAGCCTTGGTTGTTTTCATCGTTGTAGTGAACGTACTCGACTTTATAACCATTATCTTGCAGGGATATGGCAAAGTGACGCATAGCACTAAACAAAAATGCAATTTTGGCTTTGTGATGCTTTACATAGGTGGCTTCTGCTTTCACCTCGCACAATAATACCGTGTCGGTTTGTTTATTGATGCTGCTTAATGAAGACATGTTTAGGCTAAGGTGATCGCCTAATAACAAGCAAAGGGTTGACATAATTACGCTCCGAAGATTACGGCAAATGGGCTATTGAATTAATACTGTTTACTTAATCGTCTTGTACGCATCGAGTGCTCTTACACGAGATTTTTTTAAGTCAACAATCGGTTTTGGATAGTCTTTACCCAACACAATATTGGCAGATAAAAGCTCTTGTTCACTGGCTTCCCAAGGTTTATGCAGAAACTTTTTGCCAAGCTTGCTTAGTTCCGGGCAATATTTTTTAACATAAGCGCCTTCTTTATCGAACTTTTCACCCTGTAAAATAGGATTGAATATTCTAAAGTAAGGAGAGGCATCTGCGCCAGAGCCAGCGACCCATTGCCAACCGGCTGAATTACTCGCTGAATCTGCGTCTAACAAACAGTCCCAAAACCACCGCTCTCCTTCACGCCAGTCAATTAACAGGTTTTTGACTAAGTATGACGCGACTATCATACGCACTCTATTATGCATATAGCCGGTTTGGTAAAGTTCTCGCATACCCGCATCCACAATAGGCACGCCGGTTTTTCCCTGTTGCCAAGCACGCAAACCCTCTTTGTCTTGCACCCACGGAAAGTTATCGAATTTCGTGTTGAAGTTTCTATTTTGAATATCGTTAAAATGAAATAGCAAATAGTAAGAGAATTCTCGCCAGCCAAGCTCACTTAAGTAGACGTACACTCCCTTATTTTCGCGACTGCCATTAAAGGCGTCGTGCACTGCATACCATGCTTGATTTGGCGATATCAAACCAAAATGAAAATACGGAGAAAGCTGTGATGTGCCGGCAACAGACGGTACGTTTCTGTCATCGTTATATTCTTCAATGGCCTGTTTAATAAAATACTCTAGCTTGCACTGCGCGCCCTGCTCACTGACATTCCACATTTCTTGCATATGCAAATCCCAGTTAACACGCGGAAGAAGGGCTAGGCTGTCAACGCCTTGATATCCCTTCACTTCGTCCATGTCATCCATGAATGATAACGGCGGTTTGCGCTGCGGATAACGGGGATCCGGGGCATTTAAGCAGCCGTTTTTATAATAAGGGGTAAATACTTTATAGGGTGTTTCATCTTTTTTCAGCACTTGCATGGGCTCCCATAGTAAGCTGCCGTTTGTGCTTAGCGCATCGCACTCACTGGCCTTGAGTGCTTTTTTAATGGCGGTGTCGCGTGCTATTGCCCAAGGCTCATACATACGATTCCAGTGCACACTAGAAATGTTATGCTGAGTGCACAACGACAGTAAAATCTCTTGTGGATCTCCGCTTAATACCAACAAATTGCCGTCCAGCGATTCCTGCAAAGCCACAAGCGCGTGATGTAGCCACCATTTAGACGCGCCGCCTAACACTGCATTTTGCGGCACGCTAGTATCATAAATATACACCGGCAATACTTTGCTTTGTTTAGCAGCCTTGATGAGTGCAGGGTTGTCTTTCACGCGTAAATCTTGTCTGAACCACATGATAGACGCTTTGTTGTTATTTTCTGGCGGACTGGGCATATTATTAGTGAACTTGTTTGGTTTTAGCTACGCTTCATAATACCCTTTTTTACTCTACACACTTTAATATAGATCGCTTAGGAGCCTAAGTTAGTAATTAAACCTCAGTGTCCAAAAATTAATAATGAAACGAAAAGAAACGATATGAAAACAAAAGCACATAAATTTGGCCTGCATTTATTCAGACACGACTTACGAATTGATGATAATGAAGCCTTACATAAACTTGTTAATGAATGCGACTACGTGGTTGCAGCCTACATATTTGACCCAGAAAATCTAAGGCGAAGCAAATATGGACACTGCCATTTAGGCAAGCATAGGCATACATTCTTAGATCAGGGCCTGCTGGCTCTTGAAGCTGCGTTAAACGATGCAAACATAGATCTGCATATGTTTAGCGGCGATCCCGTTAGAAGTATAAGCGAACTTATCAATAACAATAATATAGACTGCATCAGTTTTGAGCATCACTATGGTTTTAATGAACAAAAGCAAATTGCGCAATTGCGAAAATTGCACCCTAAAACCCATCTTATTGATGGGCAAAGTCATTATTTACTTATGCACGATGCACTGCCCTTCGATATGGCAGACATGCCCGATGTTTTCTCACCATTTCGGCGAAAGGTAGAAAAGAATCTGACTGTTCGCAAGCATCTGCAAGAATATTTAAAAGAGGAATTTAATCAAAAGCTTAGCCAAACGCTAAGTGTACACAAGTCCTTATTAAACACTGAGCCGCTTGTAAGCTACAAGCCAAAACACACAAGCAGCAAAAATGGATATACAGGCGGTGAAGAAAATGCAAGAGCCCGCATAAACGACTATTTCTTTAATACCGACTCAATAGCAAGCTATAAAGAAACCAGAAATGGCTTAGACGGCTGGGATTTTTCAAGTCGCTTTTCAGCCTACCTCGCCGCAGGTTTCGTATCACCCGCCTACATCAATCAGCAGTTAACAAAGTATGAAGCCCAGCGCGTAAAAAACGACTCCACCTATTGGCTATTCTTTGAATTACTGTGGCGTGAATTTTTTCATCTGCAGGCAAAAAAACAAGCTGGCTTATTTTTCAATTTTGGCGGCATACAAAACAAACCGCCCGCCGTTATGCATAACGACGCTGCTTTTATGCAGTGGAAAGACGGCACTACCGCCTACCCTATTGTCAATGCTGCAATGAAACAGCTTGCCGCTACCGGTTTTATGTCGAACCGCTCGCGCCAGCTAGTGGCAAGCTGCTTTGTGCATGAACTACAGTTAGATTGGCGCTACGGTGCGGCTTACTTTGAAGAAGTATTAATAGATTTTGACGTTGCCAGCAATTATGGCAATTGGCAGTATTTGGCTGGCGTAGGCAGCGATCCTCGCGGACATCGCCAATTTAATCTGGCGAAGCAGACTGAAATTTACGATCCGAAAGGAGCTTTCATCTCTAAATGGCAGTAGCAAGCACAATGCAAGGTTCACACGCAAACACTAGTGATACTTTTTCACTGGTATGGTTGAAGCGGGATTTGAGGCTGCGTGATCATAAGCCACTTGTTGATGCAATTACCTTGGGCAAGCCCATTGTAATTGCTTATGTTATTGAGCCCTTACAATTAGCAGACCCGCATATGGACCTGCGTC
This sequence comes from Glaciecola punicea, assembly GCF_001756615.1. Lineage (NCBI taxonomy): Bacteria > Pseudomonadati > Pseudomonadota > Gammaproteobacteria > Alteromonadales > Alteromonadaceae > Glaciecola > Glaciecola punicea. The sequence continues at coordinate 112,177 of NZ_LZXY01000001.1, read as the reverse complement.
ATTGGCGCTTTATTTGTGAGTCTATCGCTGATCTAAATCAACAGTTATTACCCTTTAACATCACAGTGAGCATCTTTCAAAAAGATATGCTTAGCATAGTAGAAGCCCTTACCCATCAAGGCTTGAGCCATATATTTAGCCATCAAGAAATAGGCTTACAAACAAGTTACTTACGCGATATTGAGCTTGAGAAATGGTGCAAACAGCACCATGTTAAATGGCAAGAGTCGGCTTATAGCGCGGTTAAACGTCCCTTGCACCATAGATATGCCTGGCGAAAGCACTGGTATCAACAAATATCGGCGCCGGTTGTCGACCCTGTCCTTAGCGATATAAAACCTTATACAAAAAACCTCGCCTTTAGTGTGCTACTTGAGGAATTGCCGCAAGCATGGCTAACACCAGCTTCATTGTTTCAACCAGGAGGTGAAAAGCGCGCTTGGTACACTTTACACGACTTCTTCAAAGCAAGAGGCAAACGCTATTTTGGCAACATTGGCAAACCAGACGAAGCAAGAACAACATGCTCGCGCTTATCACCCTACTTAGCCTGGGGCAATATATCAATAAGGCAAGTATTTCAACAAGCCCTAGGGCACCGTCATCGCGATGGTTGGACCCGTTCTATAGAGGCGTTTTGTGCCAGACTAAGCTGGCACTGTCATTTCATACAAAAGTTTGAAAGTGAACACCACATGCAGTTTAGGCCAGTCAACAAAGCTTATGGAAAATTTGAATACGACAGTTCAACTTCAAGTCACGAACTACTAATAGCGTGGCAGCAAGGAAAAACAGGCGTTCCTATTGTAGATGCCAGCATGCGCGCACTTATCGCAACGGGCTATTTAAATTTTAGAATGCGCGCTATGGTAGTCAGCTTTCTATGTCATCACCTGAATATAGACTGGCTTCGAGGTGTTGATTACTTAGGTAAACTGTTTCTTGATTTTGAGCCTGGCATTCACTACCCACAATTTCAAATGCAGGCCGGTATTACGGGCACCAATACCATTCGCATTTATAGCCCTATCAAACAGTCGCAGGAAAAAGACCCTGATGGCGTATTCATTCGCAAATGGGTGCCCGAAATTGCCAGTTTGCCTAATCACTACATTCATGAACCTGCACTTATGCCGCCCTTAGAAGCAGCTATGCACAATATTAATGTAGAGCGCGACTATTGTCTGCCGATTGTGGATGTGACCCTTGCAGCCAAAAAAGCGCGCGACAGGCTATGGGCGTTTAGAAAGCGTGACGACGTTAAACGCGAGGCAAAACGCGTGCTACGCAAGCATTCAGTACTTAACTAGAGTCTTTATTTTGCTTTGCCTTTTTTCGAACATCATCTTCTTGCAACCACTTATTTAAAAAACGGATTTGCCTGTTCCTATAAGCTGCATAGGTTATGCGTAACGAGTTAGAGATAATATCGTTATCGGTCCATCCTGTTATTTCGGCCATTTCTTTATAATTTTCCATGGCCTCAGGGGTAACATAACCGCGCACCATTTTTTTCCCCAAAGATTTCTGTCGATCTCTATAACGCTTTTGTTTTTCAGCGTTTGCTACTAACTTTTTATTTTTCATATTTGTATTAATCACCAACGGTTACTTACAGTGTAAAACAAAAATCAAATTATTTTACTTTTTTTAACTGCTCAGAGTTGTTTTGCGTACAAGTGTTCGCTAAATTAGCGCATAATTAGAATAATATAATAACTGAAAAAGAAAAGACTATGCCTATGAATCAAAACAGTTTTACACGGGAAGAATTATTGTCATGCAGCAGCGGTGAACTATTTGGACCTGGTAACAGCCAATTGCCTGCACCTAACATGCTAATGATGGACCGTATCATCAATATTAGTGAAGAAGGCGGTGAAAACGATAAAGGTTTTATTGAAGCAGAGCTTGATATTTCACCTGATCTTTGGTTCTTTGATTGCCACTTCCCAGGAGATCCGGTAATGCCGGGCTGCCTAGGACTCGACGCTATGTGGCAGCTCGTTGGTTTCTTCTTAGGCTGGACCGGTGGTCCAGGAAAAGGCAGAGCACTAGGTGTGGGTGAGGTTAAATTCACAGGTCAGATATTGCCTACCGCGAAAAAAGTCACGTACAGAATAGACTTCAAGCGCGTTATTAAACGCAGGTTGTACATGGGTATGGCTGACGGTTCGGTATCTGTAGACGGCCGCGTTATTTATACCGCAAAAGATTTAAAAGTCGGTTTGTTTCAAGATACATCAGCTTTTTAAATTTTCTGGACTTTACGTAAATGTTATGTAAAAGCCCGTCAAGACGGGCTTTTTGCTAAATGCTTTGATTACGAACTTACTGCTATTATCTGCTACTAAAGCCTAACTGACGGTCTGAGAATGCTTCTCTCCACCCGCCTAACCAATGTGATCTTGCGCTGGTCGCCTGAAATGGACAATATTCCTTAGAACGACCTACAATGCCAGCTTGATAGCCTTTTGAATGAGCTCTTATTAACTTATCTCTTTTTTGTCTTTTCATTAATAGCCTCTTTAGATTAAATAAGATTACATAAATAGAGTAGAGAATTAATATCGCTTGTTTATATGAACATTTTGAACACTAACTGCAATGTCAAAGTGTTGCCTCCACGGTTTAATAATTAAGGGTGGCAACATCAAAGCTCTACCCCTAATTGATACACTTATGTAAGCAGTTTTTCAATAAGGTAATCCCTTGAAATAACGCTAATAATGATAAGTGCCTGAAAAATATGGAAGGATCACCTTACATTATTTAGCAATAAAAAATGAAATAAATAAGCAAAATAGTTATTAAAAAATAGCAAAGCCACTGCTAGAGTGGCTTTGGGAGGAGTAGAATAAATATCCTAATATTTTCTATGTTTACAAGCTAAGCTTTTTAAATACGTCTTCTAAACACACTAATTACGAATAATCCTAATAAAGTCAAAAAACCGACACCCGCACCTTTTCGTTCAATAGCAAATATATCGTCTTCAGAAGGTCCGCATTCACTTGGCTGCCGACCAGTAGGCATTAACTTTACTGCAATGACTGTATCGACAAGGCCATCTGTTTCTTCCCCTTTCACGTTACGCGCGGGTCGTCTTACCAATGCGCTTGCAATTATTTCACCGCTGTCGTTAATATCGTCGGCCGCTACAATAGTAAAGTTTGCATCGCAGGCTAGAAGCGAGTTTAAATCTGAAAAAGTATCAGTATTAATATCATATAAAAATCCACTTTTCTGCCTCAAACCGATGCCAGCGTCTCGGTCTGCCTCTCCAACAACAAGGTTATTATTATTGATAGCTCTTGGGATTGTGGATGAGTTTACAAAAAAACCATCAACAAATGTCAAAACATCGGTCTTGCGGTCAAAAGTAAACATTTTCGTGCGCACGTCTCTGCCCACTAAATATCGCTGAAAACCGACAATAAGCCCGTTGTTATTGATACCGGTTGCAGCGTTAGGCATTAAGGCATCATCTTCAATAATGCGAATAGTTTGCCCCTTTTCAAAAATTACAGCGGTATCGTCAGTACGGTTGAAAAAAGGTGCATCGCTCACACCTACCGCAACGCCATTATCGTTAATGGCAATTGCTGATGTAGACAATGCGAGTCGTGACTCCTCTTGGGGCTCAAATACCAAGCCATAAATAGTTTTACTTATTACCGCGCCGTTTACATCTACTTGCCATACTGCTGCACGCTCCGTTGTTGCGTTACGAAAACTGTCTACGTTGCCCGATTGAATACGCAGCTTATATAAGCATGCCTCTATAGGTTCGTCTGGACGAAGTTCATCATCTGCACAATTAGCAATTACATCAACTAACACCGGTGCCGGGCCAGTACTGGTGGAGCCAGCAATTTGCAGACCAGCATTTATTGCCTGAGCGGTGCTAACCCCCCCTGCCTCTGTATTTTCTGGCACAAGTTGGGTGACAGCATTGCCTACTTGCACAAAACCGCGTGATGAAAACGTATTTAAATTATAAACTTGTTCAACACCTTCGCTATTTGTGTAAGGTATTTTAGAGAAAGGGCCCGCCATTGTGCCAACAATGTGTGTACCGTTTACCGAATCTCCGACTAACGAGCGTTGGGCAAACGAAAAACCATTCGTGGCATCGGCGATTTCATCTAAGCCGCTAACATAATTCAAGCTGGTGCCATCGCTTGAGTAGACAAGCTCTGTGGCTAGTTTTTGACCAAATAAGGAGTTTTGCTGATTTGCGTTTTGAGCAACAAGAAAAGTGGCTATAAGCTTATAGTCTTCTTCTTCAAAGTCACCTCGCGCTGCACCTTGGGGATCATTTAGCATCGTAAAAATCGACAAATCGATTAATGACAAGTCAATAGGCGGATTAAAGGGTCGAACGGCTGTCGTTAACACCAAGCCTGTTTCGTCTATAGCACTGCCAAATTGATTTAATGACATGCTAGCGCCTGGCAGTTCGACCACTTCATACGAAGCTGAATTTGCCAGTAAAGGTAAACTACTTAGCATTAACAAAGCTGTTATGCGGTTTAATTTCATGAATTTTCCTGTAACTACTGATTATTCTGTAATGATTCCAACACTTCCCAACGCGCAAATGTAGTATCTAATTTACGCTCAGTCTGAGCTAGTTTATCTATTATCGGTTGCGTTTTGGAAGTATCGCGACTGTAAAAATCAGTCTGGCTTACTTCTTGTTGCAAAAGTTCAAGCGTTTCTTCTAATGTTTCTAATTGCTTTGGCAAGGCCAGTAACTCTTGCTGTTCTTTATATGATAACTTTTTCGCACTGACCTTAGTAGCCGAATCTGTAGATTTACCTGCACTAGGCGGTGCATTTAGTCTTTGCTTCATTACTGACCCCGAAGACGTTTTCTCAGCGGCACTTCTTTGGCTTGCATACCACTGCTGAACATCTTCATAACCGCCTACAAACTGCGATATCTTGCCATTACCTTCAAAAAATAAACTTGACGTTACGACATTGTCAATAAATTCACGGTCGTGGCTGACTAGCAGCAAAGTACCCTTGTAATCCACTAGCAAAGACTCTAATAATTCCAGCGTTTCGACATCTAAATCGTTGGTTGGTTCATCTAATATTAGCAGATTACTAGGTTTGAGCATTAGCTTTGCTAACATCAAGCGGTTCTTCTCTCCCCCTGACAAGGTCGATACTGGTGCGTTTGCTCGCTCAGGTGAAAACAAATAGTCTTGCAAATAACTAATAACATGTCGAGGTGAGCCGTTTACTTCAATTTCTCTTTTACCGTCAGCTATTTCATCTATTAAGGATTTATTTAGATCCAACTGATTTCGATGCTGATCAAAATACGCTATTTCTAAGTTTGCGCCCTGAAAAACCTCACCGCTTTGAGCCTCTAACTGACCAATAAGCAACTTTATAAGGGTTGTTTTACCGCAGCCGTTCGGGCCAATAAAGGCGACTTTATCACCCCTGTTTATGAGTACATCTAAGTTCTGAATAACAGGCTTGTCGCCATACTGATAATTGACGTTTTTAAGCTCGAACACCCGTTTGCCTGACTTAACACCTACCGAGCTCACAATATTAGCGTTGCCCAACTGATTGCGCCTAGCTTTAAACTCCAACCGTAAAGCTTCTAAGGCTCTTACCCTACCTTCGTTGCGTGTGCGCCTAGCTTTTATTCCTTGACGGATCCATACCTCTTCCTTGGCTAACTTTTTGTCAAATTCGCGCGCGTGGGTTTCTTGAATTTCTAAATCAATGGCTTTTTGTTCAAGGTACTTCTCATAATTGCCGGGATATGAGGTCACGCTGCCACGATCAATATCAACAATGCGGGTTGCCATGCTGCGAATAAATGCACGGTCGTGACTGATAAACACAATGGCCCCTTGAAAAGACAGTAGCGTTTTTTCTAACCACTTCACCATATCAATGTCTAGGTGGTTAGTTGGCTCATCTAGTAGCAATATGTCGGGTTGCGACACCAGGGCTCTTGCCAGTGCTGCTTTGCGTCGCCAACCGCCCGATAAGCCCTGTAGACTCATCTCTGCGTCCAGACCTAGCTGGGAAAGTACATTGTTTATGCGCTGCTCGGTTTGCCAACCATTATTCGCGTCGAGTATCTCTTGCAGTCTTTGTAATTCGGCCAGCGCGGCGTCGCTGCTGTCTTCAGCAATTTTATGTATTTGCGCGTTATACGCTTTAATAGCATAGGCGTCTTCAGCTAAACCCTCGGCCACATAGTCAAATAAAGAAATATCATTATTGGTCGGCGGATCTTGAGCTAAACGCGCTATGTTCACATGATTTGCCCCTATGCGCTGTCCTTCATCAAGCTTCACTTCGCCGCTAAGTACCTGCAGCATGGTAGACTTACCGCTGCCGTTGCGACCCACTACGCATACGCGTTCTTTTTCGTGCAGCACAAATTCGGCTTGGTCTAATAAAGGTGGCTGACCAAACAATATGCTGGCCTGTTTAATTTGAAGTAAACTCATGCAAGAAACGCCTTAAGCTGAGTGAGAGAAAATGGCCAACCAAGCTCGTTTGTTGAGCTATGTGGAGGGTTATTTGAAGCATTACTGACGCTGCCACCTATGCTAGCATTATTCTTTTTTATTACCGGTATACGCGCACCATATAAATGATACAACTCACTTGAGTTTCTAACATTCACTTTTTCTAGTTCAATGGGCTCGTCTAACTGCTTAATAATCGCAATAGCATGATCGCAAAGCTCGCATTGAGGGCCTTTATATAATGTTATTTTCATAGGCTTAATATCCAGCAATGATGAATTTTTTGATTGCGTTTAAAGTCCTCATCAATGGTTTGGGTGCCTATATTGTTGAGGCTAAAACCAAGTGCTTCTAAAGCTTGGGCATCAATTTTAAAACTACGCAAATTGTTACTGAAATAAATTTTACCGTCACTGGCCAGCATATTTTTAGCATCGCTTAAAAGTGCAACGTGGTCGCGCTGCACATCCCAATTGTTTTCCATGCGTTTTGAATTGGAAAATGAAGGCGGATCTACAAACATCATATCAAATTTATTTGCTGGATTTTGTCGAGCAAGCCACACTAAACAGTCTGCCTGCACAAATTCATATGCCCCTTGCAGATTATTTAGGGCAAAGTTATCTTTAGCCCATTGAATATAAGTGTTGGACATGTCTACCGACGTAACCGATTTGGCACCTTGTAACGCTGCATGTACCGACACACTCCCGGTGTAGCAAAATAAGTTTAATACATGCTTATTTCGCGACTGCGCAGCAAAGCGCTGACGGGTAATACGATGATCTAAGAACAAGCCCACATCTAAATAGTCAGTCGGGTTGATCAAAAACTTAGCTTGATTCTCATAAACTTCGATTCGCGATTGCTTCGTATCTACTCTTTGATATTGCGTTTTACCCTCTTGCTTTTTACGCACTTTAAGCACAATACGTTTACGATCCACCTTTAAAATATGCGGAATATGCAGCAAAGCTTGGGCTAAACGCTCTTGCGCAACATTTTCAGGAATGGTTTTAGGCGGTGCATATTCTTGCACAATAACGTAGTCGGCGTAGCAGTCGATGGCAAAGTTATAGTTTGGCAAATCGGCGTCGTAAACTCTGTACGCATTTGTGTCAGTTTTCTTCAACCAAGTCGCAATGCGTTTTACATTTTTGCTGAGCCTGTTGCTAAACTCGTCTTCATTGGGCTTAGCCTGAAAAGCAGTTAGGTTATCTTGAGTCAATTGATACAAGGCTAGCTGAGTCTCTAGCTTTCCGTTAAATAACTTGAACCGTTTATGGGTGCGAAGTTTAAGCGCTTTTAATAAATGGTCATTGGAGCTTAACAGCGCCACATTCCAATTAGCAAAATTGGCTTTTAAATGGCTGCCTAGTTGAGAGTATAAAGGCAGCAGACCAACGTAATCATCAAGTCTTTCTCCATAAGGAGGATTGCACACAAAGTAACCTTGAGTTTCTTTTACTTTTGCATGCAGTGCATCGCACTGTTTAAAATCAATATAGTCGACAACCCCTGCGTTTTCAGCGTTGGTCACGGCGTAATCTAAAATAGTGGTACTAATATCGAAAGCGTAAATAGGCCCGTCTGGTGCTTTCTGCTGAGCTATTAGTTCGGCTTTAACGCTTTCAAATTCAGCGGCCTGATGCCCAAACCAGTGCCTAAAGCCCCATAGCTTACGCTCAACGTTGGGCGCAATCTTAGCCGCTATCATAGCACCTTCAATAGCGATGGTACCTGAACCACACATTGGATCTAGCAAGGCTTTTGAGCAGTCTTTGTGCCAGCCGCTTCTATATAAGATTGCAGCAGCAAGCTGTTCTTTTAAAGGGGCATCGCCAGTGGCTTCTCGATACCCTCGCTTATGCAGGCTAGTGCCCGACAAGTCGATACAAATAGCCGCACTTTCACGCCTTAGCCTTACATGCACCTGAAATTCTGGAAATTGTCTTTCAACATTAGGACGGGATTGACCATCTTCTACAAAAGAATCGACAATCGCATCTTTTACTTTTAAGGCACCAAACTGGGTATTGTTGATTGTTTTGCTTTCGCCCACAAACTGCACCGCAAACGAGGTATGGCTGCTAAATTGCTGCGGCCAGTCGACCTGAGAGGCAAGCGTATATAGCTCTTCAGCATTACCCGCTTTACCCTCATTCATGACGATTAAGACACGGTTAGCTAGGCGAGAGCTCATGCATATTTTATAGGCGTCCTTTAATTCAGCTTCAAAGCTTACTTGGCCTGGCTGAACGCGGGCAAAAGATTGAATTTCGTCATCAGGAATATTTAACATTTCTGCTATTTCAAGCTTTAATAATTCGTCAAGCCCTTTGGCAGCGGTTACTATAAATTTATACATTGGTCAGCTCTTTTAGTAGCGGTGGTCCTTGGTAAATAAAACTGGAGTATACTTGGAGTAAACGAGCGCCAGAAGCATAGCGTTGAGCAGCATCTTGTGCATTACTAATGCCGCCTACACCAATAATTGGCATTGCACCGTTGAGTGCTTTACTCAGCATTTGCGTGATATCGTTACTTTGCTTAGTTAAGACAGCGCCGCTTAACCCACCCATTTCAGCAGCATGTTTATGCCCAAGCACGCTATCTCGGGCAAGTGTGGTATTAGTAGCAATCACTGCATCCATACCCGTTTCGATGAGTGCTGTGGCAATATCATGAACTTCTGCTTGTGTATTATCAGGGGCTATTTTGACCGCCAATGGTACGTACTTCCCGGTTGCTTTGTGCAGAAGAGTTTGTTCTGTTTTTAAGCTACTGAGCAAGGTTTTAAGTAAATCACCGTATTGTAAATTACGCAGCCCTGGGGTGTTAGGAGACGAAATATTGATGGTAATGTAAGACGCTAGCTCATAGACTTTGCGCATGCAGTTTAAATAGTCATCTATTGCATTTTCTTCAGGCGTATCCTTATTTTTACCAATATTAATGCCCAACACACCTTGGTAATTACTTTGGTTTACGCGCTCAACAAGGTAATCGACCCCTTTGTTGTTAAAGCCCAATCGATTAATAATGGCTTTATGCTGTGGCAAGCGAAACATTCGGGGCTTGTCGTTGCCAAACTGCGCTAAAGGCGTAGTGGTGCCTACCTCAATAAACCCAAAACCCATTGCGTCAAACGCGTCTATACACTCGGCGTTTTTATCTAAGCCTGCGGCTAAGCCAATTGGGTTTTTAAAACTCAAGCCCAAACACTCAAGGGGTTTGCCACTTAGCGATTGGGCATAAATGTTTTTCAACAGGTTGTGCTGAGAACCTTTAAGAAAAGCCATCGAAAAATCATGGCTTCGTTCTGCATCACACAGCATTAACAATTTTTGAACGATTGAATACACTTTTATCCTAGATATAAAAAAGCCCTGCAAGCAGGGCTGAGTACTTTTTGCGAGTTATAGTTTAATGGTTTGCGCTGATACTTAACAGCATCAATTCACGTAAGGCAACAGAAAATTTAGCAAACTCGTGATTATCTGAGGTTTTAAACTCAGTCATCATGTGCAACCAGCGCGCTACTTTAACACTATTAGTGCTTGACCAGTCACTAAGTATTTTGTCGGCGTCGGCGCTGTCGGGTGAACATTGCAGTAAAACCAGGGTTATCGCGCGCTGCTGCCAATCAAGTTCCTCTCGATAAGAGGCTCTTGCCAGTGCTTGCCAATTATTACTAACACTCTGTTGAATAATTTGAGTAAGAAACCAGTGAAGTTCAAATTTATGACCAAGCTGATAGTAAAGCCTTGCAACCACTTCCACTGGCCGGTCTTTTAGCTCTGCCATTTGGGCTAAATCAAGCGACGAGAATAAGTTGCTTAAACTGGCAATTTTATATGCAATTTCTTTAGGCACATTTTCCGATACTAAAAAGGCACAGCGGTCTTCTACCTCTTTCACTTCTTCGTCTACCAAAAAGCTAGTCAAATTCGTACTAATGACAGTAAACGCAGGCAAATATTTTTTAATCGCTTCGTCAATACCTAGTTTAAACTCGCCATGGCGGATATACCAGCGCACAATACGGCGTAATGTTCGGCGCATGCCGTCTAAAATTTCAAGCTGCAGACCAGCACTAATTACATTATCTAAATCCTCTACTGACTCCCATAGACTACCCATATTAAAAATGGCTTTTACTATAGAGTAGGCGTTACAAATTTGAACAACATTTGCACCCGTTTCTTCACGAATTCGATGCACAAAATTAAGGCCCATGTCATTAATAATTTCATTGGTCAATTTTGTCGCAATAATTTCGCCGCGAAGAGGATGCTCCTGCATTTGTTCAGCAAACTGATTTCTTAGCACTTTTGGAAATGCATTTAACAAGTACTGATTATAATAAGGGTTTGTAGTAATAGCCTCTATATTAAATTCTTCTTTGAGTACCATCTTGCCGTACGCAATAAGTACTGCAAGTTCTGGGCGCGTTAAGCCTTGACCCGTCACTACTCTTTCAGATATTTCATCGTCTGAGGGAATAAATTCCAATTCACGATTAAGTGAACCTTCTCGTTCAAGACCATGAATAAATCGAAGCTGTTCTTTAAGCTGTTTTACCCCCATCATTTGGGTAATTGACAGCGATTGGGTTTGACGGTAGCAGTCTTGAATCACTATTTGAGCAACATCATCAGTCATTTCGTAGAGCAATTTGTTGCGCTGCTTTACAGTTAGATCACCTTTGTTTACGACCGTGTTTAACAATATCTTGATGTTAACTTCATTGTCTGAACAATCTACACCGCCCACGTTGTCAAAGAAGTCGGTATTTATACGACCGCCAGATGCTGCATATTCAATACGACCTAACTGAGTGCAGCCTAAGTTTCCGCCTTCGCCGATAATTTTCGCCTTAACATCAGCGCCGTTTACGCGCGTTGCGTCATTAGCCCTGTCTCCGACCTCAGAATGCGACTCGTGTTTGCTTTTTACATAGGTACCAATACCACCATTCCAAATCAAATCTACTGGCATTTTTAATACATTGTGAATAAGCTCAACGGGTGACATGGTGAGCTGGCGCGTGTTTAACCATTTTTTCATTTCTGGGCTAAGCTTGATTGATTTGTCACTGCGCTTAAAAACACCGCCGCCTTTTGAGATAAGGCAGCGCTCGTAATCATCCCAACTTAAACTAGGGTCACCAAACAAACGTTTGCGCTCTTTATAGCTGGATTCAGGATCGGGGTCAGGGTCAAAGAAAATATGCATATGGTTAAACGCACACACAATCTTAGTTTGCTGCGACAACAGCATACCGTTGCCGAATACATCACCTGCCATGTCACCTATTCCTACGCAGGTAAAAGGCGTAGTTTGGCAATTTATACCAACTTCACGGAAGTGGCGCTTCACTGACTCCCACGCGCCGCGTGCAGTAATTCCCATTTTCTTATGGTCGTATCCAACACTGCCGCCAGAGGCAAAAGCGTCGCCTAACCAAAAATCAAACTCATTTGATATCGCGTTGGCAATGTCAGAAAAGGTAGCTGTGCCTTTATCAGCTGCTACCACCAAATACGGGTCATCTTCATCTAAACGCACCACGTCTCTAGGATGGATAATTTGTCCGTCTTTAATGTTGTCGGTAATATCTAATAGGCTTCTAATAAATATTTTATAGCAGGCTTGCCCTTCTGCCTGAATGGTCTTCCGATCGGCTCCCGATGGCATTTTCTTACACACAAACCCCCCTTTTGCGCCAACCGGAACAATTACGGTATTTTTCACCTGCTGAGCTTTTACAAGGCCTAGCACTTCTGTTCTAAAGTCTTCCATGCGGTCAGACCATCTCAGTCCACCCCGCGCCACTTTTCCGCCGCGAAGGTGAACACCCTCAATTCTAGGAGAATATACAAATATCTCGAATTTAGGCAGAGGTAAAGGCATATCAGGAATTAGCTCTGGCAGTAACTTAAATGAAATGTAGGGTTTAAACGCGCCTAATTTGGTTTTCTGATAAAAGTTGGTTCTTAGAGTCGCATTAAGAAGTTCTAAATAACGCCTAATAATTCTGTCATCATCTAAATTAGATACAGTATCCAATTTAGCCATTACGTTGGCTTGTATGCTTTCAACTTTACTTTTGTTTCTGCGGATACTTGGACTGAATTTCTGGTGAAACAAGTCGATGACAAGCTTAGCGATCTCTGGGTAGCTCGCCATTGTATTAGCGATGTAATCAATACTAAACGACGTCCCAATTTGGCGCATATATTTTGCGTATGCGCGCACAATGGTGACTCTTCTGCCGGTAATGCCAGCACTCAAAATTAAGCGGTTGAAGCCGTCGTCTTCTAAGTCGCCATCCCAGGTAGCGGTAAACGCTTTTTGGAAAAGCTCTTGGGATTTTTCCATATCAAAAACGCTACTCGTTTTGTAAATCATGGTGAAGTCCATTACGAAGCTAAGCTCGCCTTTATCAGTGGTCACTTTATAAGGTCTTTCATCCACTACCCTAAGTCCAAAGTTCTCTAAAATTGGCAGTACATCTGACAGGTGAATTGGCTCATTTTTATGATAAAGCTTTAGTTTTACAATGTTACTACCCGATACTTCCTCTTGGGGTTGATAAAACAATATGTCCAATGTTTTTTCGTCACTGAGCAATTCTACTCGTTGAATATCGACAAGCGCGGCACTCGGTAGGTTTTGTTCGGCATAGCTACGGGTAAAGGCGTTATCATATTTCTGGGCGATACTTTTACCCTGCTCGTCACCATAAACAGAGACAATTTTACTGTTTAATTTGTCTTGCCATGTTTTGGTGAGCTCAATCAGGTTCTTTTCAATCTCATTCACATCGAATTCCATGTTGTTGTTTTTGACGCGCGCAATATAATGCGTTCTTGCGTAAACTGATTCTGAAAAATACGTATTAAATTCAACATCACCGTTAGCATTAAATGCGTTTTTTAATAAACGCTGAGTGTCTCGTCTTAACTGAGTGTTATAGCGTTCTCTTGGCGCGTATACCATGCAGGAAATAAAGCGTCCGTACGCTTCTTTTCTCACGAATATTCTGGTCATTCCTCTTTCTTGCATCTGAAAAATGCCCAAAATAATTTGCGCAAGTTCTTGATCAGGTGTTTGAATTAACTCGTCGCGTGGGTAAGTTTCTATAATGTTAACGAACGCTTTATAAGCATGCGTGCCTTTCTCGAAGCCTGAGAAAACGCACATTCTATCAATTTTTTCTCGCAGCATGGGTAAGTCGGTGGCGCTACTGTTGTAGAAAGAGGCAGAGTATAAGCCTAAAAATCTATGCTCTCCGCTAACATTGCCTTTTTCATCAAAATCTTTAATGCCTATATAATCCATATAGGCTGGTCGATGAACGCGCGATTTAGAACTGGTTTTAGTCAGCATTAGTGGGTTGCTGCTTAAAGCTTCCTTGCGCGCGCTAGCAGGCACATTAGACAGCACTCGCTCCCGTGCACTTACCGAATTTTTCATTAACCCCAAAGAGCTTTCGTCTACGGGTATCCAGCGGTGATCGCCTTCAATGGCTTTTACGTCGTAGTAACGATATCCCATTAGCGTGAAATTATGGTCATTTAGCCAGTTTAAGAAGGTTTTGCTCTGAGACTTAACTTCATTTAGGGCATTACTATTAGACTGGGCGAAATTTTTAGTGATATTAGTTAAGGTTTCACGCATTGTTTGCCAGTCAGCTACCGACAGAGACACTTCACTTACCACTGAATGCAGTTCACTGGTAAGCTCTTTTACAAACTCGGGGCGAGACTGGCGATCTATCTCAATCAAAAATGCGGTTTCAGAGCAACCTTTAGTTCCGCGCTCTGATTTTTCGACAAACGCGCCTACGTTGCCATTAAGCTCACGGGTAAAGTGCATAGGAGAATGCAATACCAGATGTGATGTAATATTAAGTCTGTTAATCGCCATTTTGATGGAGTCGACTAAAAAGGGCATGTCATCCACGATAATTTGGATAACCGTATGCGATGACTGCCAGCCGTGTTTGGCAATTTCAGGATTGAACACTTTGATGGATGGTTCACTATTTTTCTTACTTTGCAGTAGCTTCCACAAGCTCAAAATAGCGCCGTATAAATCGCTATCGCTGCGACCGTCCAAATCGTCAAACGACATTGTCTTTAACAGCAAATTCCCAAACTGAATGACTTTATTCGATTCTGAGGCATCGACTTTATCGTTGATAAGCGAAAAAACTTGTTCTAATAACACTGACTGCTGCTGGTGCGTGACCGACATGTTCGTATACCCGCCTTTTTAATATTTGAATTAGTTGTAAATGCACGTAATTCCTTTCATTTTCCTAGATTTAATAGTGGTTTGCCAGCTATATTAACTAAATATTTACATTTTGCTTCCCATCGTTTCAAAATGTATAAAAAAAGGACCTTATTGGTCCTTTTTTAGTAATTTATGTGAGTTATTTCTTATGTGAGTTAAACCACAGCAGACGAGCAATAGCAGGTAACACTATTATTGCGCCTAACATATTCACTAAAAACATAAACGTGAGTAGTATCCCCATATCCATTTGGAACTTTAAACTTGAAAATACCCATGTACTCACGCCAATCGCCAGCGTAATGCCGGTAAACAATACGGCACTACCGCGCTCTTTTAAAGCTTCTAAATAGGCAGTTTGTACATCGTCACCCGCCTTTAAACGCTGCGACATAGTCGACAAAATATAAATCCCATAGTCAACGCCTATACCTACCCCAAGGGCAATCACTGGCAAAGTAGACACCGTTAAGCCTATCTCTAAAAAGGTCATTAATGCTTGTGCCAAGACCGACACCACGTAAAGCGGTATTACCACTGACAGCGTCGCCCTTATCGAACGAAAACTAATAAGGCATAATATGATTACGGCACCAAATACGTAATACAGCATAGGATCTTGGGAAGCCTCAACCGCTTCGTTTGTCGCCGCCATCACGCCAACAGGGCCCGATGCTAATTTGAACGTGAGTTCGTCTGTTTCATACTCTTGACTAATCTCTTTTATAGCCTTCACCACGGTATCAATTGTTTCCGCTTTATGATCCTCCATAAACAAGATTACAGGCATAACCGAGCAATCGCTGTTTAACAATCCAGACGAAGAAGGTACTTGTGAGACCGCCTGCACCATGGTGGACTGATTACGCGGTAGTGCTTGCCACTTGGGATTACCCTCGTTGTAACCAGCGTTTACTTTTTTAGCTACCGACGACAGCGATATGCCGGATTGAACGCCCGGAATATTCTCCATTTTCCATTGGAATTCATCTATTGCGCTCATTACTTCAAAGCGCGTACAAGCTTCAGGCGTTGCCTCAACGATAACCGAAATATAGTCAACCGTTATTTCAAACTTGTCGGTAATCAAGAAGGTGTCTTGATTGTAGCGAGAGTCTTCATGTAAAGAAGGCGCTCCGGCGTGTAGGTCGCCTATTTTCAGGTATTGTGCTTGATAACTTCCCCATGCGAAGAGTGCACCGGTAACGACCACAATACCTATCGCAATTTTAGGCGACGCACAGTTGGATACCATTAACCAAAATTTCGATTCTTTAGGCTCTTTGGCGTATTTCTCTTTATGCGAGTCTGATAGTTTCACATATGACATAAGCACAGGCAACAGCAACAGGTTAGTCAGTATAATAACCGCAACCCCCATACTGGCGGTAATAGCCAGCTCTTTTATTATGCCGATATCAATCACTAAGAGCGTCATAAAACCAATCGTGTCTGACAGCAAAGCCACTCCGCCCGGTATCAATAACGATGAGAACGCATGTCGGGCAGAATCTTTAACCGATATACCTTTTGCCGCTTTCTTGCCCATGGCGTTGATCATCTGCACGCCATGGCTCACCCCTATCGCAAAGACCAAAAACGGCACTAGAATAGACATGGGATCCATGCCAAATCCGAATACCGTAAGCAGACCTAGTTGCCAAACGACGGCCACAATGGAGCACGCCAAAGGTAAAAACGTTAATACAAGTGACTTACAGAAAAAGTACACCATAATAGCCGTTATTGCGATGGCAATAGCAAAGAACATAAGCACATCTTTAGCACCATCAGCCACATCACCAATCATCTTGGCAAAGCCAATAATATGAACACTTGTTTGTTCATTTTCATATTGGCCGCGCAGCTGATCTTCGAGCTTTGAGGCTATTTGCAAGGTGTCAAGAGGCTCTCCCGTTTCAGGGCTTATATCTAAAAGCTGTGCCGTTACCATAGCGCAGCGCGAGTCGTTAGAGACTTGACGTCCAACAATACCTGCTTTATCAATATTCTTACGCACAATCTGTAGCGATTCAGGATCAGAGGAGTTGAAGTCAGCAGGTATAACGGGGCCACCTGAAAAGCCACCTTCTACAATTTCTGTGAAGCGAGTAGAGGGTGCAAACAACGAAACAACGAGGGAGCGATTGACGCCTTCTATAAAGAATAGCTGGTCATGTACATTTTTAAGTGTGTCAAAAAAGTTTTGATTATAAATGGTCTGATTTTTATCACATACCGACACCAATATATTATTTGCACCACCAAAATTTTCTTGATGCTTTATGTAGGTTTGCATGTACTCATGGTTAAGTGGAATGTTTTTGGTAAAGCCAGCATCTAATTTGAGCAAAGAGGCTTGATAGGCTAAGAATACCGTGGCGATTAAAAAGACGATGACAACCGCCATGCGATTCTCAAACACCATATTTTCAATTTTTTTAACGAATGGGTTCATCTTATTCTTCTATTACCATTGTTTTTAAACCACCTGCGGTGACTAACAAAAGACGGTCATTGGATATAATACCGCCTAAAATTGCATCAGAAAAGTCAGTGTTTACAAGCGAAACAGAGGGATGCCTTTTGCAATTAGCGATGTTGGCTCTATCGAAGGTGTCGTAGGCGTTAGCAGAGTCTTCGTTTAGTTTTTGAATGTCAATGCTCAATATCACACCATTATTGCCCGCCACAAACACTTTGTTTTCAGATGTAATCACTGAATTTAAGGACGTCGTTACACAGGTTTCAATAGGTAATTGTTCATCAGTTGCCAATACAAACATATGACCGCGCAAACCAACGACTAACGATATTTCGTTAGGTAGTATGCCAACGTCAAAGAAAGACCCTTGATAACCTATATCAATACGTTTCCAGCTTTTGCCTTTATCGCTGCTAGTTGCCAATAAACCAGCTTCACCGGCAACGTAAAGTGTATTTTCACTTGCAGAAACTTTGTTCAAATGAGGAGAAATAAACGACAGCTCTTCTAAATAAAAGGCTTCGTCATCTTTAATACTGTCTAAATAATCATTGTCATCTGGCGACAACATCCCTGGGTGTCCTTCTTGCACCCATGAATCACCACCGTTAGTTGAGCGGTAGAAGAGTCCGTATGCACCAGCAGCAATACCTTCCTTTTCGTCGAAGAAATAGACGCTCAGCAACGGCCTATCTAAATCAGGGTCGCTTTGCACTAATGTCCATGTAAGGCCTGCATCGGAAGATTTAATTATTGTGGCATCGTGCCCAACTGCCCATGCAAAGTTATTCAGACTAAATACATCGGTTAAGGTGACGTTAGCAGGAGACAGAACTTGCCTAAAATTTTCAGCAAACGCGTCACCCGTGGTTTGATTAACCAATATATGGCCACGCTCACCTACAATTACATTGTGCTTGCCTTCGCTTACACCCAACAGTAAAGACTCTTTCACTAAAGGCGCTATAAAAGATAGCTCGTTGGCATTTGCTGTTGCAAGCCCAAGTAAACTAAGAACGGCCGCTACACTAATATTTTTTACTTTCACACTCTCTCACTTTCTAACTTTCATAAAAAAAGGCTGGCAAAGCCAGCCGTTTTTGCAATTAACGTTTGCCTTCTCGTCGCAAAGCTTGCGGCGTGAATTCTCTGTCATCAAGCTCTATGGTGAAGTCATACATTGATTCTTCGTTGTCTAAACCTATGGCGAGATAACGACGCGAATTGAGATCATGATATACATCAAGCGTGGACCAATGAGTCGGCACATCATAATAGTTTACACCATGCGCAATGCCAACTCTATAAAGCTCGCCTCTGTTGTCGTACATATCAGCGACTTGAATTTGCCAACTGTCTTCATCAATATAGAACACACGTTTTTGGTAAATATGACGAAATTCATCTTTTATGTTTGCTTCAACAACCCACACTCTATGCTTTTCGAATCGCGTTAGGTCTGGATTTACATGCCCAGCATGCAGAATATCTTCATAGGTAACGTTATTACTGTGAATAGCATAGCTGTTATAGGCAACATAAAGTTCTTGCTTGCCTACGAGTGTCCAGTTATAACGATTGGGCGAGCCGTTAAACATATCAAAATCGTCGGTTGTGCGCAGGCCATCGGCTTGGGTTCCCGGTGCATCGTAAGCGATATTAGGCGCTCTACGAACACGTCTTTGGCCGGTATTATATGTCCATGCTTGACGTGGCTCTTTAACCTGATCAACCGTTTCGTGAACGAGTAAAGCGGTTCCGGCAAGCCTTGCTGGCTTAGTCACACTTTGCTTAAATTTAAACAGTATATTTTCTTCGGTCAGCCTTTCTGGCGTCATGCCCGTCTCGGCATATTTTATCATTAGCTGTTCATCAAAACCAATAACGTTATAATCGCCGCCTGCGGTTACTGCCGCTTGCCCGCCATTTCGCTGAACACCTTGACCTCTGTAGCGAAGCGTATGGTTCCATATAGCCTCAACGCCACTTTGAGGAATCGGAAATGGGATGCCAATCGCAGCGCCTTTCAGGCCGTTTCCGTCCTGTATCAACTCAGCGGTTTTAGCATTTCGTTTGGTAGCGTCATACACAAACTGAGGGTTAGAAGCGGTTCTTCTTGTTTGATACACTGGCATTTTGTAAGTATCAGGATATGTTTCAAAAAGCTTTTGTTGACCGTCAGATAAAAACTCAGCGTACTCTTTATAATTGGCTGCGGTTATGATGAACAACGGTTTGTCGTCTGGAAATGGGTCTATGTGAAAGTCACCCACCGTGTAACCTTCCGGCGCAGAGGTAATGCCCCCTGTCCATGCGGGAATGCTACCGTCGGCATTGCCTGCTTGTATCGCCCCTAAAGGTGTTAAACGTTGACCTAACTCTGCGATTTCAGCATCAGACACTTTCGCAAGTGCATGAGTGCTGGCAATTGCGATTACAATACTGCTTGCAATTACACTTAAATTTTTCATATTGGTTGGGTCCTTAAATATCGTATTTAATGTTAAATGAGGCAAAATCACGATCGGATAGCGCATTAGTAGTGCCTATACCGCCCCAAAATGCACTGTAGCCCGCCGAAAATGACCACTTACTTAGGTAGTCTAGCGTAAATGTTAGGTTAGCTGATTTAGTATCTTCAAGAAACAAGAACAGTGGATCGGGTGTGGTGCCATTTACATCATGTGAGAAGGTCGCGCGAGTGCGTAAATTCATACCCGCAAACACATTATTAAAATCGGCTACCGCGAGTAAGCGATATCCCCATGCGCCACTGGTGGCAAATGGATTAGTTTCTGGCCCGTTGGAAACACCTGTATGCAAACCTTCCCTGTTATTATTTCCAATGGGTTCTAATGAAGGAGTACGAGCAGTACCTGGTGCATTTAAACGAATAACGCTGGGGTCTGGGAAGTCTTGAACGCGTACGTAGCCTGCTTCACCTAAAAGTATCAGATTATCGGCGCCCAATCTTGGACCAAATACATGCGAAGCAGTCATCTGCACCTGCCAAGTATCTGACAGCAAGAATCCTTCTGCGGTCTCGCCGGGCCCCACATTTCTACCAATATTATTCAACTGTGATATACCGGCTAAGTCTGGGCGTAAACCTGCATTGGCAAGCTGCTCTGGCATAGCAGTATATAAAAGTTCAACATCATCGATTTGCAAGGGCTCGTCTTGACGGTAGGCGAATTCTCCAGAGAGCGCTGTTTGACCTACTGTGGTGTTAAAACTTACGCCGTACAATTTAATATCTTCTGGGTAGGTGAATCTTGTTTCCGTAAATGCACCTAAGTCTGTAATAGTATCTCTGGTCACGCCACCAGACGCTAGGATATTTAAATCTCTGCCAATGCTAGCCGGCGTAAAGTCAGATGTGCGCCCTGATACTAAGGGTCGTGTAGAGTGATAATTAATATGATAAAAACCAAACTCAGTTTCGTTTAGCTCAGATGCAAACCAAGATAGTTTCAAGCCATATTGACCCGAGTCACTGGCCTCATCATGCGCTGCGTCACCGCGTGCCCTTACAGCTACTTTTGTCGGATACGCTAAATAGGCTTGGCCCGCCTGTTGTGGAGAAATAGTACCAGAGGCCAAGGCTGCTCCTATGCCATTTAGCTGCGTTATTAAGGTGTCTGCGTCAATGTCAGGGTTTCCGGTGAAACCCAGTTGGATATTATTAAACGAACCGCCCTCGCCTGCAAAGTCGTTGCCCGCAAAATAGCTACCTGCTACTGGCAGCAACGAACGCTCATATTCATATTGATAATAACCTGCAACGCTCACGGCATCGGTAAGGCCTATCGATGCATATACCATCCCAACGGGAATAAATACTTCTTTGAGTTCGGAGCCAGGCGCTCGTGATCGCGTCACATCAACGGGGTTAGTTGTATTAATACCATGTTGGATAAACGTACTCTCTCCCCAGCTTACAACTTGGTCACCTACACGGATGCTAACCGGCATATCGCCGACCCATAAATTTGCATAAGCAAAGAAGTCTAACATTCTTACATCACTGCAAAGCTCCTCTTTAGCATTTGAATCTCTACAAGGGTCAACCGTTACTCCGGTAATAGGATTAGCCCAGTCTCTATCGTTGTCGGACAATTCAAAATCATAAAAATAGAAGCCACGTGCGAAAAAGCCATAGTCGCCGTAATTAACATCGAGTTCATGTAAGCCAACGAACTGAGTTGAAAACGCTTTGCCTGGATCGTAACTTAAGTTGCCTAGATCGCCATTAGTAGAATACGCGCCATCTGACAGTGCCCATACATCTGCGCTTGGATAAATTACATTGGTTGCAGCATTATAGCCAGACCAGTCGAACTGAGGGTGGTTACTGTTGCCAATAAGATCAAAATCACGGTCTTCAACGCGAATACTTGTCGCTAATGTGAAGTTAGAATCAAAATTGACTTCTACGTCGCCAAAACTCCAGTTAGCAGCATAAACACTGCTAGACATTGCCGCTATTATTGATGCAATACCTATTGCGATAGAAGTTTTATTAAAGGCGCTAGGCTTATTTGTCATGGGTTTACCTTCTTCAAATACACTTGTTTGGGTGTGCTAAAAAAAAACACAACACTTCGTTTGACATTAACAAAATGATTACATCATTTTAATGTAATCGCAAGAACAAATCGTACCAGTTACTTCATTATCGTGATATTTATAAACTTTTATCGCCCACTTGCAATATCATGCTTGTTTATTAAGCCGCTTATGAGGTGTTAATCATTGCATAATTGTTAACGAATACATTTAACACTAACGATTTTGTTATTAGTATCGACGATTAGCCCGTAATTGCCCTGCAGGCAGCTTGGCGAAATAAATCTTTGCATATTTTACTTAGGCATTCGAATTTACTGTTTGTCACCAGTAGAAATTTAATTTGTTGGCGATACAAATCTTCACATTGGGCATAGTGCAAACTCACTGAAAGACAGTACGATTGATGAAGATTGCTTTTCTTTACCATACAACAATCACGCCAACACTAGGTTACATAATGAGCGCTTTACTAATTTTTTCAAACAAATCTTTGCTCAAACCCTTTACACCGTAGAGCCTGTTAAGCTGCGCTTTAATGAGCACTTGATTCGTGCTTGCATAGCGTGAAAACTGCATGAGGGGTGTCATTAATCGCGACGCAATTTGTGGGTTTACTTTATCTAAAGTAATTAGGTAATCAGTTAAATATTTGTATCCAGACCCATCAATTTGATGAAAACCCAAGGTGTTATAAAACGCAAACGAACCAATGAGCGAGCGCACTTTATTAGGATTTTTAATTGAATACTGCTGATGCGCTTGCAGCAAATCTAAATGTGCCAATATATCGGTTTTACTCGATTTTGCCTGCATAGCAAACCATTTATCCATCACCACTGCGTCATCTCCAAATTGCTCTTCGAACGCGATCATTAAAGAGTCAAAGGTATCATCTTGAGTGACCTGTGCAGCTTTTAGTGCTCCCAAACGGTCCGACATATTGTGCGCATTTTTATATTGTAAGGCAATAAGCGGTGCTACTGTCTCGGCACTGCTATGGGCGAGTAAGTGAAGACAGGTATTTTTTAAGGATCTATTGTTTACTTGCTGTTTTTCATAGGCGTATGGCCTTGGGTTTTGAGACAAGCGTAGGTAATGACGTATACAAAAATGATGTAAAGTATTCGATAATTGCACAACAACTTTATGTCTAGCATGGTATAACATAATCGGGTCTACTTTTTCTATTTGAGAATATAATGATTCTGCGCTAGGCACCGACAGAATTTGCGCGAGCACCTCAGGTGCTACGGTCAAATTTTTAATGGCGGTAGCCAGTTTTTCAATGTCTTGCCTCAGTTGCATATCAGCATTATTGTTTGCGCCATTTGCTGCATTATATATTTCTTTTATTAACATTATATAAGCATTGTGCGACGCCTCCCATTTCGCATAGTCGTTGCCAGCAAACTCAATAATAATTAGCAGTTGCGACAATGTATAGTCGTATTCAATAAGCACCGGCGCTGAAAAATCTTGTAACAAAGACGGCGTAATTTGTTCGTTCGGCACATCTAAAACTAGCGCGGTGCTTGCACTATTCATCACTAATGTATCATTTTTTAAACGAGTATCGACTTTGTGGCCATTCTTATCAAAACATTCGAGTTTTATGGGCACATACAAATCTTGTTTTTGCGCTTGCGTGCGCGTTGGTGTATTTATTTGAGTGAAGCTTAGGGTGGTTTGGCTGTCACCTGTGCTTGCTTGCTCAACTCTCACCCTGGGCGTACCCGACTGGGAGTACCAACGCTTAAAGTGCGATAAATCTGCGCCGTTTGCATCTTGCATTGCATTCACAAAATCATCGCAGGTAACCGCTTGTCCATCATGGCGAGCAAAATACTCATCCATGCCTTTTCTAAAACCAGCTTTGCCTAAAAGAGTGTGCAGCATACGTATTACTTCTGCGCCTTTATTATAGACGGTTACTGTGTAAAAGTTACTCATTTCAACTACTTCGTCAGGTCTAATGGGATGACTCATGGGGCCCGCGTCTTCTGCAAATTGATTTTCGCGCATTACATTTACATGGCTAATGCGGGTCACTAAATCACTGTACATATCAGCCGAAAACTGTTGATCACGAAAGACCGTCAAACCCTCTTTTAGACTTAATTGAAACCAATCTCGGCACGTGACGCGATTACCTGTCCAATTATGAAAATACTCGTGTGCGATAACCGCCTCTACATTAAAATAGTCTTCATCTGTAGCGGTGTGCGCATCAGCCAACACAAACTTAGAATTAAATACATTTAAGCCTTTGTTTTCCATCGCGCCCATATTGAAGAAATCAACGGCCACTATCATATATATATCTAAATCATATTCGAGTCCGTAATTTTGTTCGTCCCAACTCATTGCCTTTTTCAAAGAGTCTAGGGCGTGTTGTCCTTGCCCCAGTCGACCTTCATCTACAAAAAGCTCTAATGCGATCTTTTTACCGCTTTGAGTAGTGAACTCATCAACTAGCTTATCAAAATGACCCGCCACTAATGCAAACAAATAGCTTGGTTTGGGGAAAGGGTCTTCCCATACGCAAGTGCGTTCACCATTTTCAAAACCAGTATCTGTAATAAGATTACCGTTGCTTAATAAATAAGTGTCAGCTTCTGCTGTGCTGACTATGCTTACTGTAAAAATAGCGAGAACGTCGGGGCGGTCTAAAAAATAAGTAATTTTACGAAAGCCTTCAGCTTCGCACTGACTACAGTATGCGTTATTTGAATAATATAGCCCTTCTAAACTTGTATTTTCAATGGGTTTTATGGTGTTCACAACGGTAAGGGTAAAGGTCGCAAGCGAGGTGTAAAGCTCTAGACCATTATCGAGCATTTTATAATCATCATTTTCTGTCAAAATTTGGTCATCAATTTTAATCGACTGCAAACACAAATCTTTACCGTCTAAAAATAAAACAGACGACTGCGTATCAATTCGTTTTATCGTTGAAACGGCCGTAACTTTAGTCTCTTGGGGGCTTAGTTCAAAACGTAAATCGACGGTCTCAATAGTGTGGCTTGGCGGCGTATAATCGCGTCTTTTTTTGCTCAGCAGTGGCGATGTTGTTGATGATATAGTCATTTAAAAATACTCTATGTGAAGAAATAAAAACTAGTCAATTATATTATTAGATGACTACTGTTGATATGGAGAATTAATAGTCTTTATACCGGCCATAAAGCAACAAGGTCTAGCGTTGAGCTTTAACTTCCACCTTAGGTGGCGTTAGGCGCAGTATCTTGATCCCTAAATAGGCATAAATAATCGCTAGCACTGGGTTTATTAAATTAAAAAACGCATAAAATATATAAGCGAAAGGGTGCACTCCCAGCACACCGTGCATATAAGCACCGCAGGTATTCCATGGTATTAAAGGCGATGTAATGGTGCCACCATCCTCTAAGCTTCTAGATAAATTAAGCTGGTGAAGCCCTCTTTTTTCAAACTCTCTCTTGTACATTCTGCCGGGCATGACAATCGCAATGTATTGATCTGCCGTTACTAAATTAGTGCCTAAACAGGTTAAGATAGTGCGCGTTACCATGTCTCCGGCGCTGGTAGCGCCCTTTAAACAGGTTGCGACTATGGCTTTAAGTAAACCAACGCGCTCAAGCACAGCGCCAAAAGACATGGCGCATATAATCAGCCAAATAGTATTTAGCATGCTTGCCATGCCGCCTCTAGAGAGCAAGCTATTCAGATTTTCATCTGGGGTGTTAAACGAAACACCGCTAAAAAGTGCAGTCCAAGCAACCATAACACTTTTTATAGCGTCAAACTGCCCTACACTTAAGGTATTAATAATAAACTGGTTAGTTGAGCTATCTGACTGGGCTAAAACCATTTCCGCAATTAAATCTTGCTGAAAAATAAGTGCCCACACCGCACCTAATATTGCACCAATAAAGACAGTCGGAAACGCAGGCATCTTATTCACGGCTAATCCCAACAAAACAAAAAGAGGAATAAGTGTGAACCAGCCAATGGTAAACTCTTGGTTTAATAGCGCTTGCATAGACTGTATACGCTGCGCTGAGTCAACAAGTTCTGCATTAAAACCCAACATAACAAACAAGATAAGACTAATGATAAAGCTTGGTACCGTTGTCCACAGCATATACTTTATGTGTTCAAACAAATCAGTTCCGGCAATAGCAGGTGCTAAATTAGTTGTTTCAGACAATGGTGACAGTTTATCACCAAAATATGCACCTGAAACGATGGCGCCTGCGGTGATTGGCAACGAAAGTTCCATACCTGTGGCCACCCCAATTAGGGCCACACCGATGGTGGCAGCTGTTGTCCAACTGCTGCCTATACTCACAGCCACAACCGCACAAATAAGACAGCTAGCAGCGTAAAACAAGCTAGGGCTGAGCAATGACAAACCATAATATATCAGCGTGGGCACTGTACCTGCTAGCATCCAAGTGCCGATAAGTGCGCCAACAGAAAGCAGAATTAAACAAGCCCCTAAAGACATCGAAATACCTTTCACCATGCCTTCTTCAATGTCTTGCCACTTATGTCCGTTTTTGAGCCCAATGATTACGGCCAAAAACATACCAATCAACAATGCTATTTGATTAGGTCCGTAGGAAGAGTCAGCGCCAAATAACATAACGGCACTAAACATCAACACAATAAGTGTAAATATAGGAATTAACGCATCTACAAGAGACGGCTGCTTAATGCTAGAGCTCATATTATTATCCATATTCTAGGTGTTTGTATTTTTATTATTTGACTTAGCGCCGTAAAATATTGCAAGTTTACAATACCGTACGCAAAAACATTAGTGCAATGACAACAGGACACACGAATTTCACATACACAGGCCAAATTTTCCAAAACAGCCCTTTTTCAATGTCTTTGTTACCTTGCTTAAGCTCATCTAAAATTTGATCACGCTGCCATATCCATCCTGCAAAAACACAAAGCACTAAGCCCAGCAAGGGCTGGCTATATTCAGTCGTTAACGTAACAACAAAACCAAACAATAAGTCAAAGTTGAATATAATAATACTGCTTATACCAAACAC
This sequence comes from Glaciecola punicea, assembly GCF_001756615.1. NCBI lineage: Bacteria > Pseudomonadati > Pseudomonadota > Gammaproteobacteria > Alteromonadales > Alteromonadaceae > Glaciecola > Glaciecola punicea. The sequence goes on along the minus strand of NZ_LZXY01000001.1, from coordinate 85,250 downwards.
CATTGTGGTCAGTAAAATAGTCGCCTTCTTGCGCTTCAAACCTTTACTGTCAACCAAATAGGCAACGGGCACCTCTAACATAGAAATTGATGATGTTAGAGCAGCAATTGTCATGAGTAAAAAGAACACGAATGCGACATAAGCACCAGCATATCCCATGGACGTAAACAAAGAAGGCAGCACTTTGAAGATCAAATTGGGCCCTGAAATTAGCTTTCCATCATCGAATATCTCTACCCCATTTGCTAATGCTACATACATCGCGGGAATAATTAGCATGCCCGCCAGTACCGCAATGCCAATATCCACTAAGGCAACAGAGGTGCCTAGTTGAGGAAGGTTCTCGCGCTTTTGAATGTATGAACCGTAAACGAGCATGGTACCCACACCCAACGACATGGAGAAAAAAGCCTGGCCCATAGCATCGGCCATTAGCGCTGGTTCAAGCACTCGTGATACATCGGGCACTAAGAATGCACGCCAACCGTCCGCTGCACCCTCAAGTGTGCTTACATATATTATCAATAGTATTATTAAGATTAGTAAGGTAGGCATCAGCCTTACCGACCAACGTTCAATACCATTGCTAACGCCCCCAATTACCACTACACAGGTCAGCCCTAAAAACAACCCAGTAAAGAACAGGTTGCGTAAAACCGAATCGCTGGTTAACCAAGCAATATTGAGTGTCGACACGTTGGCGAGAGAGTCAATTAAATATGAAATCATCCAGCCAGCTACAATGCTGTAGAACGCTAAAATTAATATAACAGTCGCTGCACCAATGCTACCCGTTACTGTGCCAAAGACATTGCCAGAAATTTTTTGAAGTGCACTAATCATGTTGGTCTGTTTAGCACGGCCGATGATTAATTCAGCCATAAGTACTGGGTAGGCCAATAAAAATGCCATAACGAGATACATTACAACAAAAGCTGCACCTCCGTTTTCGGCTACCTTGGTGGGGAAACCCCATATGTTACCTAAGCCAACCGCAGAGCCAGCGGCCGCTAGCACAAATCCAAGTCTTGAGGAAAAATGGCCCCGTGCACTCATAACCACCTCTTTTTATTTTTATTATTTAGTTTTTCTATGCTAACAAAAAAGGCGCCTTAACGGCGCCTTTTTTTTACGCTTATTACAGCGCATCTTCAACAACTTTGTTTAATGCGTAGCTACCTGATTTTATTATATCAAAGGTGATATTAGCTGCCTCAGATAGAAATGGGTCTATTTTGTCCAAGGCTTCTGGCAGATCGTTCTCGAGTGATTCAACAACCGGCAGTCCCAACCTAACGAGCCTTTCATTAACTCTGGTAAGACGTTTAATTTCAATTTCTTTTCTTTCTGCAATACGCTGGGAGGCGACTAACGAAATAAAGTTTTTGTCTTTATTTTCATTGTACTCGTCAATATCTGAGAATATATATTGAAACTCAGGATCTGCTTTCGTGCGTTGCGTATGCTTCAATCTTAGCGCCTTTATGATAGAGGTGTTATCTGCTAATACTTCATAAGAAGCTTTTTCAATACTATCCCATGGCAGCGCAGTATCTTCACTGCTCTCACCCCAGTTTGCGGGATCAATTGGAGACGGATATAGAATGTCAGGTTTAACGCCAAGGTGCTGTGTACTACCACCGTTTATTCTATAAAACTTACCGGTTGTAAACTGCACCGCGCCAATAGGCTTATCGAATACGTCAAAAGCTCGCTCTAATGAACGATGCTGCTGCACAGTGCCTTTACCAAACGTTTGCTCACCAATAATAACACCGCGGCCAAAATCTTGCATTGCCGCCGCGAAGATTTCACTCGCAGATGCACTAAAACGATCAACCATAACGGTTAGCGGGCCATCGTAGTAACTAATGCCATCTCTGTTCTTTTCAATATCTACTCTGCCGCTTTCGTACCTAATTTGTACGACTGGACCCTCATCGATAAATAAACCGCTCAGCGCTATCGCTTCGGGTAAACTGCCACCGCCATTGCCACGCAAGTCGATTATGATTCCCTGCACTTGTTCTTTCTTAAGATCACTGATTAGCTTAATCACGTCGGCATGCAGCCTGTGATAAAACGAAGGAATTTCAATTACGCCTAACTTTTTCCCAGCATTAGGTCCATCAGGCGCTATCAGCACTTCAGCTTTTGCCTGCCTGTCCTCTAATTTGACTTTGTCTCGAGTGATTACAATTTCTTCAATGTTTTTGGTATCAGTACCGCCCTTTTGGACCTGAAGCCTTACAATAGAACCTTTTGGACCCTTTATTAAGTCAACCACTTCATCTAAACGCCATCCTACCACGTCGATAAAAGTCTTTTCATCTTCTTGCGCAACACCCATTATTTTATCTTGTGGTTTAATTTGTCCCGTCTTATCCGCTGGCCCACCTGCGACCAAACTCATAATAACCGTATGATCGTCTTCACTTCTCAGCACGGCGCCAATGCCTTCTAGCTCCAAGTTCATATTCATTTGGAAGCGCTCTGTATTTCGCGGCGATAAATAGCTCGTATGTGCCTCTATACTGCGGGCGAAGGCATTCATTAAGGTTTGAAACACATCTTCACTGTTTGTTTGAGTTAAGCGCCTAATAGCGCGTTTATAGCGTTTATCCAAAATATCTTTGGTTTCGTCCCATGTCTTATCGGCAAGCTTTAAATTTAATGCGTCATACTTAACGCGCTGCCGCCACAGCTCATTTAACTCGGTTTGGGAACTTGCCCATGCAGCGTCTTCTCTGTCGTAGAAAAACTTGTCGTCTTTTTGCTCAAAATTAAACTCATCATTAAGTAAGGTAAGCGCGTATTCGAAACGCTCCTGACGGCGTTCCAAATTAGATTGATAAATGTCATAGGCTAACGATAAATCTCCTAACTTTATTGCCTCATCAAATTTATCCGCGTATTTCTCAAACATACTAATATCGCTGGCGATAAAAAAATGTTTACTGTTGTCAAGCAAATCTAAATAGCGTGCGAATATCTGGGCTGACAACGCATCATCGATTTCTACCTTCTTGTAATGTGCACGCACAAATAAATCAGATATGCGTCGAACCGACTTAGCATGCTGTTTTTCTTGCGATAGAATAGGCAGTACTAAAACCTCTTCAGGTTCAGTGTTTAAAGATTCAGATGGCGATATTTCAACTGTAGATGTCTGTGCGTAAACTGCAGTTGAAATGGTAACGATACCAAACAGCGCAAAGGAGACTGCCTTCTTTGCGAATGACAATAGACCAAGTGTATCGACCTGTTTTATTTGCATAAGTGAGAAACCTCGAGAATAGTAATTATTTATTAGCAGCCTTTTGTGAACTGAACAATTGTGCTTGCTGAACTTTGACCGTCATACCTGATTTAAGTTGCACAGAAATACCGTCCTTTGCAATGTCGGTAATTGTTACTGGCATTGGGTCCTTACCTAATTTCACCAAAGCTTGATTGCCTATATGCAACTCAGTTATTGCTAGCGACACCTGAGGTTTATCTGCTAAAACAGATGTAGCTGCAGGTTTGCTTGTTTTACTTGAATGCTTTGTAGAACCCAATTTCGTTTTGCCAGTAGCAGTCTTAGTCTGCGGCGTACTGATATCAGAAGGGTCAATCCCTTTGCTTTTTACATAACCTTTATGCTTAGCCGGGTTTTTAGGAGCTTTGGGGTTGTTTTCGCGGTATTTGGCCGCTTTTTCTTTGCTTTCTTTAAGCTGCTCAGCAGCGTGCTGGGCATGCTGCTCTTCTACCGCTTCACCGTCTTCACCGGCTAGACTAATGCGAGCCACGCCCGCTTTCACGGCCAATAAATAACGCCAACTACTGGTGTAGTGGCGTAAACTTACCCTAAGTAAACGTTTGCTGACGACTTCTAATCCTTCTAGCTCGCTGGCTAAATCTTGGAATATGCCTATCTTTAGTGGCTTTACCGAACCATCCGCAAAGAAGCATTTTGGATACTTATTACATAAAAACGTAATTGTTTCTTTTTGATTTGTTAACTTTTCTTGTTCCATTAAATATAGTTACTTCTATTCATTCTTCGCCATTATAAGCGTCATTATCCCAAGTATTCATTAGATGATCCACCCAATCGACCAAATCGTCAACCTCAATATCAGATAAATGCTTGTCTGGGTGCCAATGCTCCCATACAAAACTAAGCATATTCTCTAATTCTTGACTGGGTATATCGTCACTGCTCATATCGTATACTAAATGTAAAACCTCATTTAGCCTATCACTGGCGGCTTGCGGCTCATCATGAATATCGTCCATATCCTCAGCCGTTGATAATATAGTATGAATATCTACAAAATGTTTCATGTTTACCTAATTCAAAGTATTGGTTAAAATATCAACAACTTTTGATAAATATTCAGCGTCAATATTATCAAAACGAGCAAAACTGGGACTATCAACGTCTAAAACACCGATAAGTTGACCGTTTTTAATGATGGGCACCACCACCTCCGAGTTTGAGGCAGCGTCACAGGCAATATGGCCTGCAAAATCGTGCACGTTTTCAATCACCTGAACGCTTTTCGTTGTCGCTGCTCTTCCGCAAATACCTTTATCTAATGGTATACGGATACATGCAGGATTACCTTGAAAAGGCCCAAGCACCAGCTGTTCGTCTTTGTAAATATAAAAACCAGCCCAATTTACACCTGACATACCATTAAACAAAATAGCACTTATATTGGCCATGTTAGCGATACTGTCTGTTTCGCCTGCAGTTATCGCAGACACCTGACTAACTAACTCCTTATACTGACTTACTTTACTGTTCATGCTTCTTTTTTTACCTTCATTCTATGAAACTGTGTGTTTTTTACCGCTTACAAAATTAACTACGCTGCGGAAAAATGCAGTGTAATTCATGCAAAGCGTCGACAACGTGAGCGGGGCCATGTTGTAATATTGCAAGTTTATCGTGCACGCCATAAGATACACCTATTCTGGGCATGGATATAGCCTCAGCCATTTGCATATCATAAGTAGTATCACCAATCATGACCGCTTGATGAGGTTCAATTTGCCACTGCTTGAGTAGCTGAATCAGCATATCGGGCGATGGTTTCGAGTCTGCTTCATCGGCGCATCTAGCGTCACTAAAATAGACAGCCGAATTCGTTTGTTCAAAAGCACGCTGTAACCCTCTTCTTGCTTTGCCTGTGGCAACCCCTAAAGTATATCGACTAGACAATGCAGATAACAACTCATGAGCACCGTCAAATAGAGGACAAGGTGTCTGATCTTGTTCAAGATAAGCTTGTTTATAATAGGTGCAAACTTCTTGCGCCTTATTAACACCAATGTCAAACAGTTGCTGCACCGCAGGCAGTAAGCTAATGCCTATAATATGTTCCACCTGCTTACTATTGGGAATGGGTAAACTCGCTAGTGCTGCAGCTTTTTGCATACAACTCACTATTTTGCCTGCTGAGTTCATGATAGTGCCATCCCAATCGAATATGATATGGCTAACATTGCTTACATCTTGTGACATTTGGTTTTAAGTATCCTTATGTGTCGCCTGCTCAAACGCATAACACCCTACTAAAATTTGGGAGGTGGCCTTATTTGCTTAATTCAAGCGCTTTGATTAAGTGCGCCAAATGCTTGTCATAAGGGGCTTCAAATTTAACCAACTTTTCACTCGCTGGATGAATAAACTCGATGCTTTTTGCATGCAAGAATAGGCGTTTACAGCCTAGGTTTTTGATGTATTTAGTAAACGCTTCGTCGCCATATTTACTGTCGTTTGCAATAGCGTGACCAGCGAACTGGCAATGCACTCGTATTTGATGGGTTCTGCCGGTGATCGGCTTAGCTTCAAGCAAACTGGCATGCGGGTAGTATCCAATAACACTGAATCGTGTTTCACTATGTTTACCGTTTTCATCTGCAAATACCATTCTTTCGCCGCTTTGAATCTGATTCTTTTGTAAGCCAGCGCTTACTTTACTGCGCTTTTCGGGCCAGTGACCAGCCACTAGTGCATGATAGGTTTTGTCCATTTTTTTATCGCGCAGTTGTTCATGCAAATGCCGCAGCGCCGAACGTTTTTTAGCCAGTACTATGCAACCGGAGGTGTCACGATCAAGCCGGTGAACTAATTCTAGATAGGGACTATTGGGCCTAAGCGCACGCAAAGCCTCTATAAGGCCGTAGCTTAGGCCGCTGCCGCCATGAACCGCCATACCAGATGGTTTGTTGATGACTAACAAACGATCATCTTCGTAAATAATAGCGTCCTTTATATAAGCAAGACTGTTGACATTAAGCTGCTGAGTTGGCATATCGTCTATTTTCACTGGCGGTATTCGCAAGTAATCATTAATTTGCAGTTTATAATCGGGCTTAGCGCGCTTTTTGTTTACGCGCACCTCCCCTTTTCGTAAAATTCGGTAAATTTTACTTTTAGGGACCCCTTTCATCTTACTAACAAGGTAGTTATCAATTCGTTGAAGGTGGTTGTCTTCTTCAATAGTCACAAATTGTACTTTGTCGAAGGCATCAGACATGAATAATCCTATTTACCATTTAATATCCGTTACTATTGTGATGATATCTCGCTGCGCTTTATGAAGCCGTGACATAATTAAGTGGCTAATTGTCTAGGTCATATAATTTTGATGTGATAGTATCATAGCCTGTGTAAAAACGCTCTACCAAAAGTCGCATATTTATTAATGACATACGCACTTTTTAAGAGTCACTCATAACAGATAAGATTAACGAAAGTGATGTATATCGCCGTTAAATAAGGGAAGTTATTCTCTTTCTTCATTTTAAAAATATGAGCCATTACCGAAAATAACAACGGTTAATGTTTCGAGAATGCACAAACGATAAATTTACTGTGTTTTCCCACTAATGTGCAGCGAGATAATGCACAAACAGGGTAGAACACGCATTGAAACAATGCAGATTGAACAGCAGACAACAGGCAACATCGAATGAAAAAGCATTTGGTGATAACACATGATATTAGCACGCCTTAGAACATGCAGTAGTTTTTACTACTTTTTGTGAGTTGTAGGAAAAGAAAGAGTCACACTTAACAAGCATAAAGTAGTGAGGTAACGCTGAATTTTAATTACAACTAGCGTATCCACTCATTACTTTATTGTTAATAATAATATGACTTAGGCCCTTGAATTGTGTGCCCTATATTAGCACTCATAACAGCGTGCTACGAAGCAAACCAACGCTTCGTTTATCTTCGTCTTACATATCAGGCACTTTTGAAATAGCACAGGCGAAAGCCTCTGCGCTAACCTTTGTTTGCTCATAGATCTGCATAGACACAGAGCTATTAAAATATGAAAAGAATGTTAATTAACGCAACGCAACAAGAAGAGTTGCGCGTAGCCTTAGTAGATGGCCAAAAACTCTACGACCTTGACATCGAAAGCCCCGGACACGAACAAAAAAAAGCAAATATTTACAAAGGAACAATCACCCGCGTTGAGCCAAGCTTAGAAGCTGCCTTTGTCGATTATGGCGCAGATCGCCACGGATTCCTCCCCTTAAAAGAAATTGCTAAAACTTACTTTCCTAAAGATTATCGCTACGATGGTCGCCCGAATATTAAACAAGTTATTCGTGAAGGTACCGAAGTTATTGTCCAGATAGACAAAGAAGAACGAGGACAAAAAGGCGCCGCACTCACCACATTTGTGTCATTAGCCGGTAGTTACTTAGTACTTATGCCTAACAACCCTCGCGCTGGCGGTATTTCTCGTCGTATAGAAGGCGACGAGCGTACCGAGCTGAAATCTGCGCTGAGTGAATTAGACGTACCAAAAGGAATGGGGTTGATTGTTAGAACTGCGGGCGTAGGTAAATCACCAGAAGAATTGAAATGGGATCTAAACGTATTAATCCATCACTGGGAAGCAGTATCTGAAGCCGCCACAAGTAAGCCAGCACCATTTTTAATACATCAGGAAAGCAACGTTATTGTACGCGCTATTCGCGATTATTTGCGTCGTGATGTAGGCGAAATCCTTATTGACGATAAAGAAGTTTTTGACAAGGCTTTGAAACATATTCAACTGGTGCGTCCCGACTTCGCTAGTAAAGTAAAGCAATACACGGGTGAAGTTCCTTTATTCTCGCATTACCAAATTGAAACCCAAATTGAATCGGCTTTTCAGCGCGAAGTTCGCTTACCATCAGGCGGCTCTATAGTTATAGATCCCACTGAAGCACTAACGTCGATTGACATTAACAGTGCCCGAGCAACCAAAGGCGGTGATATTGAAGAGACCGCTTACAATACCAATTTAGAAGCAGCAGACGAAATTGCCCGCCAACTGCGTTTACGTGATCTCGGCGGCCTTGTTGTCATTGATTTTATAGATATGTCGCCGGTTAAACATCAGCGCGACGTTGAGAATCGCATGAAAGACGCTGTCACGAATGACCGCGCGCGGATCCAATTAGGTAAGATTTCACGCTTCGGTTTACTTGAGATGTCACGCCAACGGTTGCGCCCCTCGTTAGGCGAATCTGCCCACAGCGTTTGTCCTCGCTGTGACGGTTACGGCAACATTAGAGGTATTGAGTCTATAGGTTTGTCTGTTTTACGAATAATGGAAGAAGAATGTATAAAAGATAACACCGGCCAAATAGAGGCGCAACTACCCGTTACTGTTGCCACCTATTTGCTCAATGAAAAGCGCGCTTCTATCCAACTACTAGAGTCGCGCCATGGTGTCAATCTTATTGTTATCCCAAATCCTAATTTAGAGACGCCAAAATTCCAAATATTACGTCGTCGCGCTGCTGACGTTATTGCAGAACTAAGCTATAACGTAGACCTATTAGAAGAAAAAGAAACCGCAGCTGATACACCAGCTGCGAAGACTTCAACGCGGGAAGAACCTCTTTTACAAGGCATGTCAGGACCAGCACAAGCGCCTATCGCCCAGCATGGTTCTAGCCCAGCGGCAAGACTCGACAATACCGCACTAGATGTGCCCAGTTTATTCACCAAGCTAAGTGCTTGGGTCAGTAATATATTCAGTCCACCTGAGACTAAAACCAAAGAAACTGAAAAGCCTACGGCCAGTAGAGAGAACCAAGCTAAACGCAGAACACCTCGCAACGACACTCGTAACGATAACCGTGGCGAAAAGTCAGAGCGTACTCGGAGTCGAAATAACAAGCGAGTAAAACCAAGTGAAAGAAATGCTGAGAAGCCTACAGATAAAGTAAAGGCTGATACGCAAGAAACATCAGCGCCTTCAAAACCAGCGCCCAACAAACGGGCAGACAGCCGTCCAGCGCGAAAGCAAGAAACTAAGGCCGTTGACATTGAAAATGTACTCGACAATGGTAGCGACGAAAATCAGGTTAAACCGCCTAAGCAAGCTCGTAAAATTCCACAGGAACGCCGCAACCGTCGTCCGGAGCGAAATAGTGTAAGGGTGAGTGATGAAGTTACTCAAGATACGAAGCAGGCAGTCGCAGTTGAGACTACTGAACCGGCTACGGTAAACACTGCAGGGCGGGACAAAATAGTCACTAAAACGTCAGTGAATGCTCATGTTAATGTCGACGCGTCAGCAAGTGAAGCATCAACAGCTTCGGTGGAGGCTAACTCTGAAGACTTGAAAGCTGTAAGTGAGCGCGTAAAATTCGATAGTGAAAACGTAAAAATTGGAAGCGAGAATGTAAACGCTGAAAGCGAAAGCGAAAGCGTAATCGCTGAAAGTATAGCAGCTGCAGACAGTGACGAAAAAGCAGAATCAAAATCCGACGCTAACGAAAAGCTCAGCGCAGGATCGGATGAGGAACCTGATGGGAAAACGCGTACAAGACGACGTTCGCCGCGCCACGTTCGTGCTGCTGGTCAAAAACGTAAACAGTCTAATACTGAAGAATCTCAGCAGGTAGAGCTTATGTTTGACGCTGAAGTTAGCAAAAACAAGGCCAAGCAAATAACTCAGGAAGCATCTGTACTAGTCAACAATGATAAGCCTGCAGATGTTAACGTTGCAGTAGCCAACGCAACTGAAACAAAAAATGCTAAGCAAAGCGCTGATATAGAAAATAGTTTAGCTAACGAAACGCCAGAAACGGTCACCCAAACCGAAGTATACAGTGCACCAAAATCTGACTCGGGTGTTGCAGAAAGCGAAGTAAAGGCGGACGTTACACAAGCATCTGCGCTTGGATCGGTTGCTACACAGAAGGTGCAAGCTAAACAAGAAGAAAAGGAACCAACAGCGGTAGACAAAAAACCTGCATCCAAGAAAGGAGTTGCTGATGAGACAACAACTCAGCCTTCAACCGGTCTTAAGTTTACTTCGCACCCAAGTACAAACCCAGCATCGGTCGATATGGGTGAGATGACCTTGGCCTCAAAGGCAATGGCAGATGAAAATAGACGCGAATATGTGGCTTCAAGTAAAACCTCTGCGCTGTCTAAAGCAAAGACAAGCGTCAGCGCTCCTATGACTACGCCCGGGAAATAATTGGCGGTGGTAGTGAGATAAAGAAAGGGACCTCAGGTCCCTTTTTTAATGTCTACATTGTAGTTTCTTACTTGGTGGCGTTAAGCGCTTCTTTCTTAGGCGGAGTTTTCTTAGCTGCCTCTTTCTTAAGGGACTCTTTCTTAAGGGACTTGGTAGCGACCTTTTTAGTAGTCTTCTTGACTGGCTTTTTAGCTACCGCAGACTGCTTGCGTGTATCATCAACCACCCAGTTTTTGTCTGTATACCATGCCGCCCAGCCAGTCGCCTTCTTAGCTTTATCTTCAGACATTACATATTGCTGTTTAGTTTTACGACTATAACGAACAAGCGCGAAGTTGCCATCAGGATCTTTAAGCGGTGCATCGGCTAAGTAATAAAATTTAGGCGATATTCTGTCTTTGAACCTAGCTAGTTCGGCCACTAGTGGAGCACGTGTTTCACGCGAACGTGGGAAAGTAGAGGCTGCTAAGAATATACCAGAAGCGCCGTCACGCAACACAAAATGCGCATCAGAGCTTTCACATTCAAGCTCGGTTATAAACACGGGGTCTTCTTTAGGCGGCGCTGCTTCGCCATTCCTCAACAACTTACGTGTGTTTTTGCACTCTTCACTGGTGCAGCCAAAGTATTTACCAAAGCGACCGGTTTTTAGCTCCATATCACTTTTACATTTATCGCATTCGATAATAGGGCCATCATAGCCCTTTATTTTAAAGACACCTTTTTCAATTTCATAGCCCATGCAGGTTGGCACGTTGCCGCATACATGTAGTTTGCGATTTTCGTCCACAAGGTAGCTGTCCATCGCAGTTTCGCATATAGGGCAACGTTTTTTAGCGCGTAAGGCCTCAGTTTCTAACTCTTCTTCGTCATCAACTTTTATAACCTCATCGCCAGGGGTTAAGTTCAAGGTTTGCGTACATTTCTCTTTTGGCGGTAATGCGTAGCCCGAACAGCCTAAAAATACCCCAGTGCTGGCCGTTCTTAAATTCATATGGCGAGCGCATTTAGGACACTCAATATCGACTGGAACGGCTTGATTAGGCAGCATTCCTCCGTCGTCTTGACTTCTCTCGGCTAAGCTTAGCTTTTCAGAGAAATCGGCATAAAAGTTATCTAGTACCTTTTTCCAAGGTAGTTGACCGTGAGCAATATCGTCTAGGCTTTGCTCCATGTTAGCGGTGAAGTCATAGCTGATGAGATCAGCAAAGTTATCAACTAAACGGTCACTGACTATTTCACCCATTTTCTCGGCGTAGAAACGTTTAGTATCTAACCTAACGTAGCCTCTATCTTGAATAGTCGAAATAATACTGGCGTAAGTAGACGGGCGCCCTATTCCTCTTTTTTCTAACTCTCTAACCAACGATGCTTCGTTAAAACGGGCCACCGGTTTAGTAAAGTGTTGTTTAGGGTCTACCGCACTGCAGGTGAGCGTGTCTCCCGCTTTTAAATCAGGCAGGTCTGCCTCTGCATCACCTTTTTTCTTGATCTGACTCATGACACTTGTCCAGCCGTCAAACAGCAGCACACGACCTTTGGCCGTGAGTTCAAAGTCAGCCGCTTTTACTTTCAAGGTGGTCGCATCATATTTCGCATTAGTCATTTGACATGCTAAGAACTGACGCCAAATCAGCTCATAGAGCCGCTGTGCGTCTCTTTCCATTTCGTTAAGACTGTTTGCGGTTACAACAACGTTCGAAGGCCTGATGGCTTCGTGAGCCTCTTGGGCGCCATCCTTACTGCCGTATTTAATTGCATCTTCGGGAATATACTGAGGCCCAAATTTTTTGCTTATGTATTCTCTACAGGTGTTGACCGCTTCACCGCTTAAATTAGTGGAGTCGGTTCGCATATAGGTAATGTGCCCAGCTTCGTATAGGCGCTGCGCCATGGTCATCGTTTTTTTCACGCCAAACCCTAAACGCGTGCTGGCAGCCTGCTGCAAGGTCGATGTGATAAATGGTGCAGAAGGTTTGCTCTGCGTCGGTTTTGATTCTCTACTCACTACTTCAAAATCAGCTTTTTCAAGCGTTACCACCGCGCTCGTTGCTTGATCTTTGTTTAAAGGTTTAAACGCTTTGTCATTTTGCTTGGCCACAAGCATACGTAAATTGGGCGCATCTTTGGCTAATTTAGCGCTGGCTAAATCGGCATGAATGTCCCAAAACTCTTCCGGCACAAATATCTTTATTTCTCGTTCCCTTTCTACCACTAAACGCACGGCAACTGACTGCACACGACCGGCTGACAAACCTCGCGCCACTTTTTTCCAAAGCAGTGGCGATAACATAAAACCTACGACCCTGTCTAAGAAGCGACGAGCCTGCTGAGCGTTAACTCTATTTATGTCAACGGTGCTCGGTTTAGAGAATGCGTCTTGAATAGCACTTTGGGTAATTTCGTTAAAGACCACACGTTTAAACTCTTTTCCTTTGCCATCAAGAAGCTCTTGCAGATGCCACGCAATAGCTTCACCTTCCCTATCCAAATCCGTTGCAAGGTAAATTGTGTCAGCTTGTTTAGCCAGCTTTTTAAGCTCGCTAACGACTTTCTCTTTACCTTGTAATATTTGGTAATGCGCGCTCCAGTTTTGCTTAGGATCTACGCCCATTCTGTCTACTAGCTTACGGTATTCATATGTTCTTAAATAATCGGCTTTTGCGTCTTCGTCCCATTCTTTAAGTTCTTTTGCGGGTTTTTTAGGTTCAACTAGGCCGAGGGATTTAGTTGGTAAATCTCTTATGTGACCCACGCTTGATTTAACAATAAAATCTTTGCCTAAATATTTATTTATTGTTTTCGCCTTCGCGGGTGATTCTACTATAACGAGTGACTTGCCCATTTATAATTAAAAGCCTTATAAAATTAGATGATTGCTACGCCAGTCAAGCTGACTAACGGCATTGATAATGTGCGATTTCTTTTTAAGATATATCTGCAAAGTGAATAGAAAACAAGCCGAACCGTATAAATATCTAAAATTAATTCACAAAGCTGTTGTTTTCACAGTGCTTTTCTTAAAAATTTATTGGCAAGCATTTTTAAGTACGTATACTTCAGCGTCTAATCGCGCGCATGATAACATTAAAGTACTTATCATCAACATGGCAAGAATAAGGTTATTTATGAAAACACTTGAAGCGAATTTTGATGGCTTAGTTGGACCCACCCACAATTATGCAGGACTATCGTTTGGCAACGTTGCCTCAAAATCTAACGCAAAAGCTATCAGCAATCCAAAACAAGCAGCGCTTCAAGGTTTACAAAAAATGAAAGCCCTTGCAGATTTAGGTATGTGCCAAGGCGTATTGGCACCACAAGAACGCCCTGATGTTTACACGCTTCGTCGTCTTGGCTTTACCGGCAACGACGCTGAGGTATTAACAAAGGCTGCACAGCATGCACCAGCTATATTCTTAGCGTGCTGTTCAGCCTCTAGTATGTGGACAGCAAACGCTGCCACGGTCTCGCCTAGCGCCGACTGCAGCAACAAAAAAGTTAATTTTACCCCGGCTAACCTAACCAACAAGTTCCATCGCTCAATAGAACCGGCCGTAACCGGCGGTATTCTGCGTGCGATCTTTACCGATGATGCGCATTTCACGCATCATCAACACTTACCAGTCAATGATCATTTTGGGGATGAAGGTGCCGCAAATCACACCCGCTTTTGCAGTGACTATGGCGATAAGGGCGTGGAGTTTTTTGTATATGGAAAACATGCTTTTGATGACTCTCAAGTCGCTCCCAAGTGCTTCCCAGCCAGACAAACTCTTGAGGCCAGTAAAGCCGTTGCTCGCCTTCATGGCTTAGATAAAAAGCACACCGTATACGCACAACAAAATCCAGATATTATTGACCAAGGTGTTTTTCATAACGACGTTATTGCGGTAGGCAATAAAAATGTCTTGTTTTACCATGAGCAGGCCTTTTTAAACACCGCACAGGTCAAACGCCACATTAGCGTTGCATACGGTAATGGCGACTTTCATTTTATAGAAGTCCCCACCGAACAGGTCAGCGTTGAAAGTGCCGTTAAAAGCTATTTATTTAACACCCAGCTTATTAATTTACCCAGCGGTGACATGGTAATTATCGCGCCTATGGAATGTCAAAATAATTCCGCTATAAATGATTACTTAACCCGCGTGATAGCGGCCAACAACCCTATCAGCAAGGTGCACTTTTTTGACGTAAAACAAAGTATGCAAAACGGGGGCGGACCTGCTTGCCTTAGGCTTCGCGTGGTCTTAACAGACGCACAACGCCAAGCCGTAAACCAGCATGCGCTGATGAACGACAGCTTGTATACCAAGCTTACACAATGGGTGAATAAACACTACCGTGATGTATTAAGTGCAAACGATTTAGCCGATCCACAGCTATTAATAGAGTCGAGAACCGCGCTTGATGACTTAACGCAAATTATGCAACTAGGCAGTGTGTACCCTTTTCAGCAAATATAAGGTTTACGTCTGAACGCAAAGAGTCCGCTATGTAAGATTATTACACGGCGGGCCGCTTCGGTTCCACAGCGGGTTGTTGACCTTACTGATATTTGGTGTCAATAGCAGCAAACCCTATAGAAACTGCCGCTAAGCTCTCAACGCTTGCGGTAATAGTGCCACTGCCAGTAATGTGCCTACCGACATTTGTATCGTGACAATGCCGTGGGAGTTTGTGAGGCCAGTGGCGATGTCGTTGTTAAAAACAGCTAAATCGAATTAACTAAGCAAAGCGATGTAAAGAATGTAAAAATTAACCTAGCGATTTTCATTAATGATACCCATTTTTAATTTTTGGCTTAAGCAATTCACCGTACTGGTGTAGAGTATATAAAAGGTTTCCGATTTTGAGTTATACTTATCAATCTTAGGTATTAAGACTAATAACCAATAAAAATAGGTCTATGCATGTCAAACGCAGTGAACAACAGCACGAGTGCCCAAAAAGTACTTCACCTTGTAAAAACAAATCTCACCCTTCGTATATTTATCGGCATGATTTTAGGAATCGTTATAGGTTACTGCATACAATTGTCGTATGACGACAGCGGTGACCTAATATTAACCGCCTTAGGCATCAGCTTTTCTTTCAAAGGTTTTTTTGTAGAGGGTATATTTGAGTTAGGCGGCACCATTTTCATAAACTCACTTAGAATGCTGGTGGTGCCGCTAGTTTTCGTTAGTTTAGTGTGTGGAGTAAGTGGCTTATCTGATCCTTCTAAAATGGGCAGACTAGGCGGCAAATCAGTGCTGCTTTATATACTGACTACCGGTATTGCAATAACAATTGCGCTAATTGCGGCTCTCATCATTAAGCCTGGCGTTGGTTTTCAAAGACCAGAGGAAATTAGCTACGTCGTTAATGAAGCCCCAGGTTTGGTCGAGGTTGTTATCAATATGTTTACCTCTAACCCCATCGCCTCTTTAGCCGAAGGCAACATGTTGCAGATTATTATTTTTTCAATTGTGTTTGGCATCGCTATTACTAAAGCAGGTGACAGCGGCAAAAAAATCCAAAATGCATTTGAGGCAGCCAATGAAGTGATCATGCAAATTGTGAATATTGTGATGAACCTAGCGCCCTACGGGGTGTTTTTCTTAATGGCAAGGTTAGGTGCCACTATCGACTTAGGTGACTTAACGTATATTGGAAAGTACTTCTTCTTAGTGCTGGCAGTGCTTGTTTTGCACGCCGTCGTTACCTTCCCTATATTGCTGGCGACACTCGCCAGATTAAATCCTTTTATTTTGTTTTATAAAATGAGAGAACTAGCGGTTTTCGCGTTTAGCTCCTCTAGTAGCGCCGCTACCTTGCCCATCACCATGGCAACTGCACGCAGCAAGCTTGGCGTGAAAAAGTCGGTAGCCTCTTTTACCATACCACTTGGCGCCACCATAAACATGGACGGCACCGCTATTATGCAAGGTGTTGCCACTGTGTTTATCGCCCAAGCCTATGGCATAGATTTAACTACATCACAGCTACTTATGGTGGTGTTAACGGCAACGCTTGCCTCTATCGGTACGGCCGGTGTACCCGGTGTAGGACTCATTATGCTGGCCATGGTTTTGCAACAGGTTGGACTGCCAGTAGAAGGCATTGCCCTTATTATTGGCATAGACAGACTTCTTGATATGACCCGAACGGTGGTGAACGTGACAGGCGATTGTACAGTGGCCTGTATAGTGGCAAAGTCTGAGAACGAACTAGATGAATCAGTTTATAACGACAGGTCTTTATAAACCTTTAGTGTGACGAAAACGGCGCTTGTTCCAAGAACAAAGCGCCATTTTATCTGCGTAAGGATTAATGTAAATTAGCGGTAGGCTCAACATTTGCAGCCTGTTTGGCCGGATACAAAGTAGCAATGGTGGAAATGACGATGACAAGCGACACAGTTATGACAACGTCAAGCCAGTCTAACTTTGAAGGAATGCTGCCAGTAAAGTAAATATCGCCTGAAAAAACTTGGGTGCCTAAAACAACTTCTATAAGCGTAATTATTTCAGGTAAATAAAGCGCCAGCAACACACCCACCACCGTGCCTACTAGCGCACCTTTAAGGCCATGATATAGGCCTTTTAAGATAAAAATAGAGCCTATGTCAGTATTCGTGGCGCCAATAGTTTTCAAAATAGCGATTTCTTTGCTTTTTTCCTTTACTGACATTACCAATGCCGAGACTATGTTAAAGCAGGCAACGGCGATGACCAAGGCCAAGACAATATACACGACGGTCCTAATAAGCTGAATATCTTGATATAAATGGCCGTTGGTGCGTGTCCAGTCAGACATAAAAGCGGCTTGTGAAAAATTAAAGCCGTATTTTCGAACCAGTTCATGCGCGTCAAACGGATCTTTTAGTTTAATTTCTATATGGGTAACCTTGTCACTAAACCCCAACAAGGTAGCCAAATATTGATTGTTCACCACGCCTAACTGATTGTTTAGCTCCCCGCCTGCCGATAATTCACCGACCACCTCAAGCCACGCCGATTTCGGCGCGGCAAAGCTTAAGTTTTGAGTACTTGAAGGCAGCAGTAGCTGGATTTGGTCGCCTACGGAAATCCCTT
This sequence comes from Glaciecola punicea, assembly GCF_001756615.1. Classification (NCBI taxonomy): domain Bacteria; kingdom Pseudomonadati; phylum Pseudomonadota; class Gammaproteobacteria; order Alteromonadales; family Alteromonadaceae; genus Glaciecola; species Glaciecola punicea. The sequence continues at coordinate 67,672 of NZ_LZXY01000001.1, read as the reverse complement.
GGTCTTGTATAATGGTTTTACCCAGTAAAAGGCCGTTTTCTACTTGGCTTAGCTGATCAAATAAAGCTTCATCGTTATTCATTCTGATAAGTTTCTGCATAAAATACTCACGATCTATGCCTATTACAGACACCGCTTTCATTTTTTTACCCGTCTGCAACAGTCCACTGGCTTTGTTTAACAAAAAGACAGCTTCAACTTTAGGATCGTTTTCAAGCAAATCAATAAATTCTTTTTCGGGGTATAAGCCACGATCGTTAATGGAGAATATTTCCGCATGAGGCACAATGCTTAATAGAGTATTGCGCAGTTCATATTCAAAGCCATTCATGACTGAGAGTAATAAAATAAGCACCGCGCAACCTAAGCCAATTCCGGCGGTAGATGAGGCAGACACAAAGCTAATGTAGGAATCTTGCTTGTTGGGCTGGCGCAATCGTTTGGCAATTTCAAACACAAAACTATTCATTTACCGACATCACCTTCATTCATAAAATTACCGTTCACTAAGGTTAGCGTACGATCCATTTTATTGGCTAAGCCATGATCGTGGGTCACAATAATAAAGCAGGTATTGTCTGCTTTATTAATATCATTAATGAGCTTTAAAATGTCATCACTTGCGTCGTTGTCTAAATTACCAGTAGGCTCGTCGGCCATTATTATGCTGGGTTTGTTAATCATTGCGCGAGCAATTGCCACGCGTTGCCTTTCACCGCCTGACATTTGATGCGGCTTATGATTTAGCCTATGCGACAAACCTACCCTTTCTAGCAGCTCATGCGCACCTGCGTAGGCCTCTTTTTTTGCTACACCGGCAATTAACTTTGGCATCGCCACGTTTTCAGTGGCGTTAAACTCAGGCAGCAAATGGTGGAATTGATATACAAAGCCTAGCTGCGTATTGCGAAAAGACGCCTGCTGCTTTTTGGACAGCGACAAAAGGCTTTCGCCCTTAAATAAAACATCACCAGAACATGGAGAATCGAGGGTGCCCAGAATATGGAGGAGTGTGCTTTTACCAGATCCGGAGGCGCCTAAAATAGCCAGTGTTTCGCCAGCATGCACGTTTATATTAACGCCGTGAAGAATATCGACGCTACGCTGTGCATCAATGAAGTTTTTGACAATATTTTTGCCAACTAATAAAGGAGAACTCATAAGCCAATCGCACTAAATTTATTTGGCAATAGTGTACCTGTTATAAATAACAAGCCCAAGGTAATAATATGATAGATGTATTTGAGAGATAAGATTTGCAATAAAACTAAAAATGGCGGAGTGGACGGGACTCGAACCCGCGACCCCCGGCGTGACAGGCCGGTATTCTAACCAACTGAACTACCACTCCACGTGGTTTTTAGCAGTGTTATAATCATTGATACATGGTTGGCGGAGTGGACGGGACTCGAACCCGCGACCCCCGGCGTGACAGGCCGGTATTCTAACCAACTGAACTACCACTCCACATTGGTAAGCTACACTACAGCCCCATGTAAAATGTATCAATTATATGAAAATTGGCGGAGTGGACGGGACTCGAACCCGCGACCCCCGGCGTGACAGGCCGGTATTCTAACCAACTGAACTACCACTCCGCAATTACTTCACATTAACACTTTATTGCAACAATTCCGTGCTTGGTGCGTTTATTACGTATTAAACCTTAATAAACGCTATCGCCTACCTCATTGCGGCGCAGATAATACGGTGACAGCATTAAGGAGTCAACTGGTTTTTGTAAACAATTAGTCTGTTGCGTGATTTTCGTGCAGCATTGATAAATTTCGTACAGTATTAGCAAATTTCGTATAGTACTGGGCATCTACTGGAGCAGCACTATTGAAACACTACTGTATTAAACATTGTATTGTAGGAGCAAACGCGAATCTGCTATTTATCATGATAGCCGCAAAAACGCGCCTGTATATATGTCCGTAAAGTATAAGTATTTTTCATTGCTAGCCAAATATAGCTTCATCTCTGGCTATATCATCGGCAGTTGCACGAATAATCTTCAAGGCTGGTTTTTGGCTAAGCTTTTTGACGTTTTCAATACCATCACTATTATTGTTTTCGCTGTTTGCATTTAACGACAAACTGGTTTGGCCGCCCGTCATATACAAATATACTTCTGCTAATATTTCTGAATCTAATAAAGCGCCATGATAGGTGCGGCGGCTGTTGTCTACCTGATAAAACTTACATAGGGCGTCAAGGCTATTTTTTTGACCTGGACGCATTCTTCTGGCCATGACTAGCGTGTCTAATATAGTACAAAAAGTGTTAGTCATGGGTAAAGAACGATCGGTAAGCGCAAACTCATTATCCATAAAACCCACGTCAAACGGCGCGTTGTGAATGATAAGTTCAGCCCCTTTTATAAAATCGACAAAGCCGTGAACCACGTTTTTAAACAGTGGTTTATCTGTCAAAAACTCGTTCGTGATCCCGTGCACGTTTATCGCCTCTTGCTCAATTTCGCGCATTGGGTTGATGTAAACATGAAAGGTGTTGCCGGTTAACTTGCGGTCAATAAGCTCTACGCAGCCAATTTCAATTATTCTGTGACCCTCTTTGGGGTTAATGCCGGTGGTCTCGGTGTCTAGTACAATTTGTCGCATGTTGTATTATTCTCTTACTTTGTGGTGCTATTTAATGCGTGGCAATAGTATACTATCGGCCATCGCGGCTGCCCATACCAAAACGTGAAATTTTTATTTAGCGTGTTTTATGCCCTATGCCAGCAATATCTTATCAATTTAGGCACGTCTTAGTAGCAAAAAGAAGTGAACATATTCCAATATGAAAAAAGTAAACATTTATACTGATGGCTCATGCCTAGGTAACCCAGGCCCGGGGGGTTGGGGCGCACTGTTAGAATTTAACAATGCCAATAAAGAAATAAGCGCAGGCTTTGCTCACACTACAAATAACAGGATGGAGTTACTCGCGCCCATAAATGCGCTCAACCAGTTAAAAGAAACCTGCGAAGTTAATCTGTATACCGACAGTCAGTATGTGAAAAACGGGATTAATCAGTGGATCCATAACTGGAAGAAAAACGGCTGGCGTACTAGTAATAAAAAACCCGTTAAAAATGCCGACCTTTGGCAACAGCTTGACGCAGCCTGCCAACAACAGCGTGTTACTTGGCATTGGGTAAAAGCACACAACGGCCACCCCCAAAATGAACTGGTAGACGATTTGGCCAGAATAGCCGCCGGTAGTAGCAATCTGCCCCAAGATACAGGATTTACAGAACAATGAACGCAGCGCTAATACTGAAAGAAGAACGCGAGAAGTCATTATTGCGCAAGCATCCATGGATATTTGAAGGCGCAATAGAAGAAGAAGTGGGCATGCCCAGAATAGGCGCCACCGTTGACATAATGTCATCTAAGGGTGAATGGCTGGCGAAAGCCGCCTACTCACCTCATTCTCAAATTAGAGCGCGCGTATGGAGCTTTAACAAAGACGCCATTATAGACAACAGTTTTTTCAAAAATAAAATTCAGCGCGCATTTGATCTGCGCAAACCGTGGCTGCTAAAATCTCGCACCAATGCTTTTCGCTTAGTGGCAGGTGAATCTGACGGACTGCCCGGTATCACAATTGATGTGTACAACAATGTAGTTGTCATGCAAGTGTTGAGCGCAGGTGGTGAAAAACACAAATCAAAAATTGTGTATGCGCTTAAAGCACTATTCCCACAGGCCTGTATTCATGAGCGCTCTGACGTTGAAGTGCGTAAAAAAGAAGGCTTAGAATTACTCGTGAAGACCCATACAGGCATCCTGCCTGACACTGTTATCATTACCGAAAACAATGTCAAAATAGAAGTAGATCTGCTAAATGGCCATAAAACAGGTTTTTATTTGGATCAGCGCCTAAATCGTGAAATTGCTGGCAGTTACTGCGCTGGCAAAAAAGTGTTAAATTGTTTTAGTTATTCTGGTACGTTCGGCGTTTACGCAGCGCTTAATGGCGCTAAGCACGTAACCAACATTGATGTGTCACAAGCCGCCCTTGATACAGGTAAGCGTAACTTATCGCTTAATATAAGCACTGAGCATGCTGACAATCCTGACTCTAGCGCTAAGGATGACGTTAATTCACACGCAGCTATTAACGCTAACGATGGTACAAAAGCAAATATCGGTGGCGAGAATAACAGCGGCATCCCGAGTCGAGTCATTGACGTAAAAGCAGATGTATTTGAACAACTGCGAACTTATCACCAAAACGGCGATAAGTTTGACGTAATAATTATGGACCCACCTAAGTTCATTGAAAATAAACGACACCTTGTAAGAGCATCCAGAGGGTATAAAGATATTAACCGCTTAGCCTGCGAGTTATTAGAAGAAGGCGGTGTGCTTATTACGTTTAGCTGCTCTGGCTTAATGCCTGCAGATTTATTCGGAAAAATAGTGGCCGATGCCGCCTTAGATGCCAACACCAGTTTAAGCATTGTTCAGCGCCTCCACCAAGACTACGACCATATGGTGGCAAGTTACTTCCCAGAAGGTTATTACCTGAAAGGTTTGGTGTGCGTTAAAAACACCTCGATATAGGGTTTGTTAAATAGCAATACATAAATTTATCTTAGTTACTAGATATCGTTAATTATTACGCCTTTCAATAGTCCCATTTATAATATTCTTCTGGGCTAAACTCAACGGTTTTAAGTTTATAAATGAAGTTGAAGGACTTAATTCCTCAACCCTAATAATTCCCTCTATTTTGCTGGTGTACTAGTGTACATACGAAAATATTACACTATAAATAATTGCATCGTTGGGACTGAACTCACCTAGCTTGTGTATTAACTTGTAACGATTGAGTCTTAAATGCTATTAGCATATATAAGTAAAAAACCTGTCTTAGTGTTTGCTTTGTAAATCTGGTGTTAATTCATATGGCTTAGCCTTTACGCTGTCAACTGGTGATTGCAATTTCTTGGAGTTTTATAGAGATTCGTTTAAGCGAAATGGGGTATTTTGTCCCTAATTGCTGCGCGTATAAAGAAATTCGAAACTCTTCTACCATTTCTTTTACCAGTGCTAACTCGTTGCTTTTGCGCAACTGCCTATCTAGCTGCGTTTGAGTGCTTGCAAACAAATTAAGCGCTTTATCTATTTCTAGCTGGTTTAGCCTGTCGCGACTCGCATCCACCTTTAATTTTTCGCACCTTTGCAGTAAACCTTTCAAATAGCGGTTCCAATCGGGCAGTCGTGCTAATCCAAAATCAAACACAAAGCCCTTATATACCAGTTCAGATAAATGCTGTTTTATATGTCCAACGTGGGCAACTAAGGGTAAAGGGATTGAGCCTTTGCAGTGTTTTTGAATCTGATTTGCTATGGCCAGCCCCATTTCAACCTGTTTTGCAATGTCTAAAGCCTTGGCGTTTAGCTTGATGCGCACCACTTCTAAGGCTTTTTTATACTCATGCTGACTACGAATATTGCTTGGGCCACCAAACGCCTTTAGTAGATCATCTACCGACGCATCAATAATGTCGTCAATGAGCTTTTGAATTTGACCAAAGGGATTAAAATACAGACTGAGTTTTGCTTTATTTGGCAGTTTCTCCTGCAAGTATTTCATGGGCGAAGGGACATTTTTTTTAATCAGCATAATCATGCCAAGCTTATGTGCGTTTTCAGCCTCAGCCTTTGAGGTAAACAGTTTAATATCTACCTGTTTACCCGCTGCACTTAGGGCTGGATAAGCCTTTACCTCAAAGCCGCTTTGCGATTGAGTATATACGGTTGGCAAGTTTTCTGCCTCAAAACTGCTAATATCTTGCTTTTCAATATCGCTGGTAACGACTTTGTCTATGGTCTGCTTTAACTGCTTATGCAGCTGTTGCTTGAGCGCTGGCAGCGATTTATTGACCGCCACTTGCTGGCCTTTATTGTCAACCACCTTAAAATTAATCGTGAGGTGTGAGTCGAGCCCTTCAATGCTGAAGTCGTCACTGCTTAGCGCAACCCCAGACATTTTGAATAGCTTAAGTGCAAAAGCTTGGGTAATAGACAGTACGTTGCCTTGCTGATCGGTGCCTTGGAGTTCATGCAAACAAGCATTGGCGTAGTCGGGTGCAGGCACAAAATTACGTCTTAAGCGCTTGGGCAATGACTTAATTAAAGCCACCAGTAGCTCATGACGTAAGCCTGGCACTAGCCAGTCAAACCCTATATTTTTAACTTGGTTAAGCAGCTCAATAGGAATAAGCAAAATTATGCCATCAAGCTCTTTGTTAGGTTCAAACTGGTACTCCAACGCCAGCACCAAACTGCCTTGGTGCCATGTGTCAGGAAACGCGGCCTCCGTAATATCACTGGCATCGCGTTTTAATAATTCATGTTTTTCAAAGTTGAGTAAGTCAGGCGTTCTTTGGCTAGCATTGCGCCACCATTTTGTAAAGCTTTGCTCGCTGCAAACATGTTCGTCAACGCGCGTCTCATAAAAGGCAACTAAGTCTTCTTCGTCTGCTAAAATATCTCTGCGGCGGGTCTTTTTTTCAAGTAATTGAATGTCTTCCACTAGGGCTTGATTACTGCTTAAAAAAGCATACTGTAGTTTGGTCTCGCCTTGCACGAGCGCGTGTCGAATAAAGAGCTGTCGGGTGTGCACATGATCAACGCTTGAATAGTTAACCAAGCGTTTAGATACAATGGGCAAACCAAACAGCAAGGCATTCATATACGCCATTACCGCCCCACGCTTTTTGCTCCAATGCGCTTCCACATAATTTTTATTCAGTAGATGCTGAGCGATAGCTTCAATCCACTGCGTTTCAATTTTGGCGACTTGCCTAGCATACAGGTTGGTAGTTTCTACCAGCTCACCCGCCATAATCCATTTAGGCTGTGACTTGAACAAAGCCGAACCGGGAAATATCTTAAATTTGCTGTTACGCGCGCCTAAATATTCATGATTAAGATCTTTTAAGCCTATCTGCGACAGCAGGCCAATGGCCATTGCGGTGTGAATTTTTTGATAATCAGCTTGTTCTTTATTTAAGCGCAAGCCTACCGATACCAGCATGTGTTTTACCTGATGAGTAATATCTTGCCATTCTCGCATGCGCTGATAATGCACAAAATGCTGTAAGCACCATTTTCTGAGCTGATTTTGCGTCAATTCTTTTTGCTGAGCTTTGAATGCTTGATACAAATTCAACAAACTAATTAAATCTGAATCTTTGTCAGCAAATTCAGCGTGCGCCAAATCTGCTTTTTGCTGTTTGTCGTGCGGACGCTCACGCGGATCCTGTACGCTAAGACCTGCCGTTATTACCATTACCTCAGACACACAATCGGTTTCTCCCGCAGCCAGCAGCATACGCGCGTACTTGGGATCTAGAGGGAAGCGCGCCATTTTTCGGCCTTGCTCATTTAAATATAGGCGGCCTTTTTTAATATCAACGGCTTGGAGTTCTTGTAATAAGCGCACGCCGTCAGTAATAAACTTTTCTTGTGGCGGCTGAATAAATTCAAACTGTTGAATTTCACCTAAGCCTAAATTAAGCATTTGTAGAATAACACTGCTTAAATGGGTTCGGGTAATTTCAGGATCCGTGAACTCAGGGCGCGATAAAAAGTCTTGTTCGCTGTATAAACGAATGCAAATACCTTTAGAGGTTCTACCGCAGCGCCCTGCTCTTTGTTTAGCTGACGCCTGTGAAATAGCTTCTATGGGCAAACGCTGTACTTTAAGACGATGGCTATAGCGTGACATTCTTACCAAGCCAGTGTCTATGACATATTTTATGCCCGGCACGGTTAAAGAGGTTTCCGCCACGTTGGTAGATAGGACAATACGTCTTCGCCCCTGTGGGTGAAAAATCTTTTGCTGATCACTGGCGCTGAGTCTTGCGTAAAGCGGAATAACCTCAGTGTGCGTATACTGTTTCTTTTGCAGGGCCTGCTGGGTTTCTCTAATTTCTCGTTCGCTGCTTAAAAAAACCAAGATATCGCCGCGGCCGTGGGCAAAAAGCTCTTCTACCGCAAGGCTAATCGCCTCAATCTGATCCTCAGCCTGCTGCTGCTCAACATAATTGCGATATTGAATATCAACGGCGAAGCTGCGGCCGCTCACCTCCACAATTGGCGCGTGGTTAAAGTGCTCAGAAAAGCGCTGAGGATCTATGGTGGCCGAGGTAATAATAATTTTTAAGTCAGGTCTTTCAGGCAAAATTCGCTTCAAATATCCCAGCAAAAAGTCAATATTAAGGCTGCGTTCATGCGCTTCATCAATAATGATGGTGTCGTACTGACTCAAAAGTTTGTCTTGCTGCATTTCGGCTAACAGCATACCGTCGGTTAATAGCTTAATCAGGCTAATGTCAGACACTTGTTCTGAAAACCGCACCTTACAGCCTACTACCTGACCCACACTGGTCTTAAGCTCTTCAGCAATTCTTGCTGCCACACTGCGCGCCGCTAGTCGCCGTGGTTGAGTATGCCCAATCATGCCTTTACGGCCGAGGCCGAGTTCTAAACACATTTTGGGTAGCTGGGTGGTTTTACCTGAGCCGGTCTCGCCCGCAATTATCACCACCTGATGTTTGGCAATCAGTGCTTTAATATCTTCTTTTTTATCAGACACCGGCAGTGATGGGTATTCAATAAATACCTTCACATTGGTGCGTACGCTCAACTTTTGCTGCGCGGCTTCAAGGCTTTCTTGCCATGCTAGAACAGCGAGTTCTTTCTTCTCGCTGTCCTTAATAGTGTTTAATTTTGACCAGCGGCGCTTAAGTGCCAGCTGGTCTTGAAGTTTACATTTGTCGAGCTGCGTTGAAAGGCTTGTAGAAATGGTCATTTAGTCTTTATATATTTTTACGGTTAGCGTGCCGTTGGTGTCTATACTGGCACGATACATACCTGGAGTGTTAAAAGGCATCGCAATATTGCCTTTGTTATCAATCGCTATAACGCCGCCACTGCCGGCTTGCTCGTTAAGCACATCAAACATAACAGTATTGGCGGCCTCATCAAGGCTGACTCCTTGGTACTGCACACGAGCACAAATATCGGATGCTACGTTGTGGCGAATAAAATACTCGCCGTGGCCGGTAGCCGACACTGCACAAGATTGATTGTTGGCATAGGTACCCGCGCCTATAATGGGAGAATCGCCTACTCGCCCATAGCGTTTAGCGGTCATGCCACCGGTTGAGGTGCCTGCCACCAAGTTGCCGTTGGCGTCTAAAACCACCGCCCCTACTGTGCCATATTTATGATCTTGATATTCAATTAGATCTTGGTTACGGATAGGCTTTTGCGCGTTAGCCGCGGCTGTGTCAATACGTTTTTTAGCTTTTTGCAAAGACTCAAAGCGGCGCTGCGTATTGAAGTAGCTATTTGGCACCGTTTCCAAATTATGCAGCTTTGAAAATGCCTCGGCGCCGGTGCCTGTAAGCATAACATGCTCAGACTTTTGCATGACTAATAAAGCAGCTAAAATCGGGTTTTTGATTGTCTTAATACCGGCTACGGCGCCCGCTTGTTTTTGTTCGCCATGCATAATGGAAGCGTCTAATTCATGTATGCCTTCATAGGTGTAAACCGCTCCCTTACCCGCATTGAATAACGGTGAGTCTTCCATGATCATAATTGCAGCAGTAACAGCCTCTGTGCCGTCTTTGCCTAGCATTAGCTGCTCATGACCGCTTTTAATCGCTTTGGTCAAGATGTCTATATATTCGGCTTCCTGCTGGGCTGTCATGTTTGTTTTTAAAATAGTGCCCGCACCACCATGAATGGCAATCGCAACTTTTGGGGCATCTAGAGTATCTTTTATCAAATCAGCACTTACCGCGCTTGCGGCAAATTGAAGCAAATACAGCGACATAACAAGATTAGCAGGCTTGTAGGAATTTAACCATGACGGTTTTTTCATAGCTTTGCTTGAATGTTTATCAGGACCAATATTTGTGCCTAACGACGCCTTATTTTTTTGGGGTGAGCGGTGCAAAATAGCTAATAGCATGATAATCCCTCTTATTCTAATCCGAAGTGCAGAATAAGAGGATTATTTAAAAATGTCCAATGTCTTACATGCTTTTAGGTAATGAGTTTAAGAATAGAGTGTAAATGTCGTACTCAAGTATCTATTTATCTCATTATCTGCTTTCGATTACCTTCGAGCCGCGATTGACTGCCATCTGTTTAGCTCTAACCGCGGCGCGGTCGAGTTTAATACTTGATACTTAAATGAGTCGAAATAAGAATACTCAAAACCGGTACTATCCACTAATTCATTGTATATTACTCTTAACTTTCGCATCGAAAAGAAAGGCGCGGTGCGATTATTCAACGCAAAATCGTTGCCACTTGTGCTGTGCTGTTCTATGTATTCGTTATTGGGCAGGATTGACTCATTCATGTTGCAAATTCCTTTGACCGTTATGTACATAATAAAGTAAAAAAACACTCTATGTTTGTTCCTAAAATAAATAAAAAATAATCCTTTATAACTTTTTTAAAAATAAGGATTGAGTCTATCTCGTCTTTTCTTTAGGTTATAATCATGGACACACAAGCTGTCTTTGAAAACTGCATACATAAAGCAGTAGGTGCACGCAGCGCTATTTAAAAACGGTTGTGTAAAGTAGCTAATAAATTCAAGCGCTTACTAATCAAGCTTACACATCGCCAATGGAGATTGAGAAGACATAAATGACTAATGAGATACAAGAAACCATTTTGTGGCACGACTATGAAACTTTCGGCATAAATCCAAAGGTAGATTTTCCTGTGCAATTTGCCGCTATTCGCACCGATCTAAATTTAGATATAATTGATGATAAAGCCAGTATCGACTGGTTATGTAAAATGCCGTTTGACTATCTGCCTCATCCAAAAGCATGTTTAGTAACTGGTATCACACCTTTTTACAGCTTACACAAGGGTCTACCAGAACCCGTCTTTGCTGAAAAAATTTATCAGCAAATTAGCCAAGAAAATACCTGCGTAGCAGGATATAACAGCATGAAGTTTGACGAGGAAGTAACGCGGCATTTACTGTTTAGAAATTTATTCCCCGTTTACGAACGCGAGTTCAAGCACAATAATTCCAGATGGGATGTTATTGATTTGGTGCGAGCTTGCTATGCACTTCGGCCACAGCAAATTGCCTGGCCTTTGTATGAAGATGGTAAGCCCTGCTTTAAACTAGAAGCGTTAACGCAAGCCAATAGCATAGAGCATACAGCGGCTCACAATGCGCTGTCTGATGTACATGCCACCATTAATATTGCAAAACTTATTAAGACCAAGCAGCCTAAGCTGTATGACTACTATTGGCAATTGCGCAATAAACATACCGTAAACGACATGCTGCAGCAGTTTCAAAAAAATATTTTTGTGCATGTAAGTGGCTTTATCTCAAGTGTGCAGGGATGCTGCAGTATTATCATGCCTGTATGTTCACACCCTCATAATAAAAATGCGGTTATCTGCATTGATTTACTAAAACCAATCAATTTATTTGAAGAAAATGAACCACAGCAGTTAAAACAAGCCTTATTTACACAGACCTCGGTTTCAGACTCGTCATCGTCTGCCGCCTTGGTTGATGCTGTTGCAGATACTCCCAGACTATACAATATCGCCATAAATAAATGCCCGTTTGTTGCGCCTATCAAAACTCTGTCTGGCGAACGAGCAGCCCAATTAGGAATTGATGTAGATCTTGCCATAAAACACTATAAACGTTTAGCAAATTTGCCCCACTTAAAAGACTTATGCACAGGTGTTTATGCACAAGCTGACGTTAAGCCTGTGCCCGATAATATTGATGAACAACTATACACTAGTGATTTTCCATCACCAGCCGATACAAGGCTCAAGGACTTTGTAAGGCAACAGCTTCCAGAACAGCTTGCAGCCTTTAGTGGTAAGTTTGAAAGCGCCTTATTAAACAAACTATTGTTCAGATACCGCGCTCGCAACTACCCTAACCTTTTAGATGAAAATGAAATAACACGCTGGCAGCAACACGTACAAGAGCGACTTACGCAAGGTAACAAAAAGAGCTGTCTGTCTTTACAAGAGTTCTTTGAATCGATTGACGAACTAAGTCAAGAATATCAACAATATCCTGAAAAGATGAAAATATTGCAGTCTTTACAGCGCTATGCTCAACAACTAACCGGTATGTAAGTCCTTGGCTTTACCAAAAGAGCATTGAAAAAAGGTATTTATGAAGGGAATGAAGGGAATAAAATTAACACTTAGGCCAGACAAATTGTTGCACGTTGGAGTTTCAATAAAATTGAACAAGAAACACTTTTTGGCAAAAAAAAAGACTATGACAAATGCCAGATGATACTCGAAAACAGAAATAATTTGCGTTGCCGCGAATGCCCCTAACAAGCGAAAAGCCAAGCTTACGTTTACGTTAACTTGACTTTACGTAAACGTAAAGTAGTATTGAGAGACTATAGTTAACGAGTTGTCATACACATGTCATTGCAGACCTTCAGTATTGGTGAATTAGCTAAATCTTTCGGCATTACTCCACGTTCAATCCGATTTTATGAAGAACAGCATTTGTTGGTGCCCGAACGAAAAGGCCAGACAAGAGTTTACTATGGCAAAGATAAAGTCCGCTTAAAATTAATTCTAAGAGGCAAACGCTTGGGATTTTCTTTGGCCGAAATTAGCACTCTTTTTGAACTCTACGATACCAATCCTAATTCAGCGGCTCAGCTTGAAACAATGCTGCAGCTTACCAAAACAAAACGTGCAGTTTTAGAGCAGCAATTTAATGACATTCAAATGTTAATGAATGAACTTGACGATGTTGAATCACGCTGCGAAGAAGAACTTAACGATATTAAACGAGGTGTTGCATGATAACTGGGCCCTATCCTACTCTAAACTTTGGTCTTGGTGAAGACATCGATATGCTACGAGAACATGTCTATAACTTCGCCCAAAATGAAATTGCACCACTGGCCGCTAAAGCCGACGAGAATAACCAATTTCCTAACGAATTATGGGCAAAATTAGGCGACATGGGCCTGTTAGGCGTCACAGTAAGTGAAGAATTTGGTGGTTCCGACATGGGCTATTTAGCGCACACCGTTGCCATGGAAGAAATTAGCCGCGCGTCTGCCGGCATCGGCTTGAGCTATGGCGCGCATTCAAACTTGTGTGTAAACCAGCTCGCCAAAAATGGTACTCAAGCACAAAAAGAAAAATATTTAGGTAAACTTGTGACTGGTGAACACATTGGTGCACTGGCAATGAGTGAGCCTAATGCTGGTTCAGACGTGGTGAGTATGAAGCTTAGAGCCGATAAAAAAGGCGACAAATACATTTTAAACGGCAATAAAATGTGGATAACCAATGGCCCCGACGCGCACACCTTCATTATTTACGCTAAAACTGATACCGCGGCCGGCTCTAAAGGGATTACCGCGTTTATCGTTGAAAAAGACACACCTGGGTTCAGTCAAGCGCAAAAACTAGACAAACTGGGCATGCGCTCTTCAAACACCTGCGAACTTGTGTTTGTAGATGCAGAAGTGCCACAAGAAAATATTTTGGGCGAAGTTGGCGGCGGAGTGCGAGTGCTAATGAGCGGATTAGACTATGAGCGCTTAGTGCTATCGGGCGGCCCACTAGGTATTATGCAGGCCACAATGGACGCGGTAATTCCCTACATTCACGACCGCCAGCAATTTGGTCAATCCATTGGAGAGTTTCAATTAGTACAAGGCAAAGTAGCCGATATGTACACCCAAATGAACGCTGCGCGAGCATATGTTTACACGGTCGCCAAATCGTGTGACCGCGGGGAAACTACGCGTAAAGATGCCGCTGGGGCTATTTTATATTCGGCAGAGCTAGCCACCAAGATGGCGCTTGATTCAATTCAACTACTAGGCGGCAACGGCTACATAAATGACTACCCTACTGGCCGTTTACTGCGAGATGCGAAGTTATATGAGATTGGCGCTGGCACCTCCGAAATAAGACGCATGCTGATAGGCAGAGAACTTTTTAACGAATCAAAATAACGAGGTTCATCAGTGCCCATTATTCAATCAAAAATAAATACAAAAAATGACGCCTTTGCAGAAAACCGTTTGCATATGCAGGCCCAAGTAAACGATTTGCAGCAGAAAGTCGCTCAAATTATGCTGGGAGGCGGAAAATCTTCACGAGAACGCCACCTCTCACGCGGTAAATTACTGCCAAGAGATCGTATTGAGGCTTTAATAGACAAAAACGCGAGCTTTCTGGAAATTGCTCAGTTCGCTGCATGGGAAGTATATGACGACTATGTGCCCTGCGCAGGTGTTGTTGCGGGCATTGGCAAGGTTAATGGTATAGAGTGCATGATTGTGGCTAACGATGCGACGGTGAAAGGCGGTAGTTACTATCCTCTTACGGTTAAAAAGCATTTGCGTGCCCAAACCATAGCCCAAGAAAATAATCTACCGTGTATTTATTTAGTCGATTCGGGTGGCGCTAATTTACCCAGACAAGACGATGTTTTCCCAGACAAAGAGCATTTTGGGCGAATATTTTTTAATCAAGCCAACATGTCTGCTCAGAATATCCCGCAAATAGCCGTAGTAATGGGCTCGTGCACCGCAGGTGGTGCCTATGTTCCTGCTATGGCCGACGAATCTATTATAGTGCGAGAACAAGGCACTATATTTTTGGGCGGACCGCCTTTAGTAAAGGCCGCTACAGGTGAAATTGTCACGGCTGAAGACTTAGGCGGAGGCGACGTGCATTGTCGAACTTCAGGCGTAGTTGACCATCTTGCCAATAATGACCATCACGCATTGAGCATTGCGCGCGATGCAGTTGCTAGACTAAACAGACCGACACCAAATGCATTGCAAAAACATTCTAGCATAGCGCCACGCTACCCCATGGATGAGATATACGGCATTATTCCAAAAGACAGCAAACAAACCTATGACGTAAAAGAAATTATTGCGCGCGTAGTAGATGACAGTGATTTTCATGAATTTAAAGCTCTTTACGGCACTACACTAGTGTGTGGTTTTGCCCGCATAGAAGGCTTTGAAGTAGGCATATTAGGCAATAATGGAATTTTGTTTGGTGAAAGTGCATTAAAAGGCGCTCATTTTGTCCAACTATGCTGCCAACGCAATATTCCGCTCGTGTTTTTACAGAACATTACTGGTTTTATGGTAGGCAAGCAGTATGAAGCCAACGGCATTGCCAAACATGGCGCGAAAATGGTCACCGCAGTGGCCTGTGCTCAGGTACCTAAACTCACGGTACTGATTGGCGGTAGCTTTGGTGCGGGTAACTACGGTATGTGCGGCCGAGCCTACGACCCTCGTTTCTTATTTATGTGGCCTAATGCCAGAATTTCAGTTATGGGCGGAGCTCAGGCTGCAGGGGTATTAGCACAGGTAAAAGAAGGTCAAGCGCAGCGCGAAGGCTTGAGTTTAAGTAAAGAAGTGATAGACGCGATTAAACAACCTGTCATTGATACTTACGAACGCCAAGGCCACCCTTATTACGCATCGGCGCGTTTGTGGGATGATGGCGTAATCGACCCGGCCGATACCCGCAAAGTACTAGCGCTGGCGCTTTGTGCGGCTAATAACAAAGCTATTACAGAAACCAAACATGGTATTTTTAGAATGTAAGTGTTGGCATATTTCGCGCCTGTGAACCGTATTGGCGGAAAACAAGTGCTCAAATTGGCTGTAAAATGCAATAGCTGACGCGATAAAACTAATGGAAAATGTCGCTACCGTGAAATAAACATCAAACATCTAAGGTGAGATTATTGTAATGAGTCATGTTGAATTAAATATAGAAAACGCAGTTGCCACGGTTACGCTAAACCGTCCCGAGGTTCATAACGCCTTTAATGAGCACGTTATAAGCAATTTGATTGACTGCTTTGAACGCGTAGAAAATGATGACAATATACGCGTTATGATTTTACAGTCGACGGGGAAATCATTTAGCGCTGGCGCTGATCTTAACTGGATGAAAAAGATGGCATCCTACAGCGAAGAACAAAACCTAGCCGACGCTCAGCAATTAGCACTGATGCTGTCAAAATTGTTTCATTTATCAAAACCCACTATTGCAAAAGTTCAAGGCAGCGCATTTGGTGGCGCAGTTGGCTTAGTAGCATGCTGCGATATTGCCATTGCTAGTCGTATGAGTAAATTTTGCTTAAGTGAAGTAAAACTAGGCTTAATACCGGCAACCATTTCGCCCTACGTTATTCAGGCGGTAGGACCTAGGCTGGCAAAACGCTTATTTATGACCGCGGAGGTTATATCATCTAGGCGTGCCAGAAGAATAGGTCTCATCAGTGAAGCGGTTAGTGAAGATGAATTAGACAGTGAAGTCGCTAATATTGCGTCCCAACTGCTCAAAAATGGCCCTGTTGCGGTATCACTGGCAAAAGCTTTGGTGGATCACGTCGCCTTTAAGCCAATTGATGCTGATATGATGCGATATACTAGCAAACAAATTGCCGCAGTACGCGTATCAAATGAAGGCCAAGAAGGCCTTGCTGCCTTTTTAGAAAAGCGTCCTGCGAACTGGGTAGACACTCATGATTAAAAAAATTCTCATTGCTAATCGCGGTGAAATAGCCTGCCGAGTCATGAAAAGTGCACATAAGCTTGGTATCGCAACGGTTGCCGTGTATTCGCAGGCCGACACTAATGCTCAGCATGTTAAAATGGCAAATGAAGCGGTTTACTTAGGTGAAGCGCCGGCCACGAAAAGTTATCTTAACGGCGATTTGATTATACAAAAAGCTAAGTCCTTAGGTGTTGATGCAATTCACCCCGGCTACGGATTCTTATCAGAAAACGCTAATTTTGCCGATAAATGTGAGCAAAATGGCATTATTTTCATAGGGCCAAATTCTTCCGCCATACGTGCAATGGGGTCAAAGTCGGCGGCAAAAACTATTATGGAAGCCGCGAATGTGCCCTTGGTTCCCGGCTATCATGGCGACAATCAAGATCCCAGTTTCTTACGTGATCAGGCCAATGCGATGGGCTACCCCGTTTTGTTAAAAGCAGCCGCCGGTGGCGGTGGCAAAGGCATGCGCCAAGTATGGCAAGAAAAAGATTTTTTTGAGGCACTAGACGCCGCCAAACGTGAAGCAATGAACGGCTTTGGCGACGACATTATGCTGGTTGAAAAGTACCTAACCGAACCAAGACATGTCGAAATACAGGTATTTTGCGACAATTTTGGCAAGGGCGTATATTTGTTTGAAAGAGATTGCTCCGTGCAGCGCCGTCACCAAAAGATAATAGAAGAAGCTCCCGCGCCGGGGATGACAGGCGACATTCGCCAGCAAATGGGCGAAGCCGCACTTAAAGCCGCCCATGCTATTGGCTATACAAATGCAGGTACCGTTGAGTTTTTACTCGACAGCGACGGCGCATTTTATTTTATGGAAATGAACACTCGTTTGCAGGTAGAGCACCCCGTAACTGAATTTATCACAGGCGAAGATCTGGTTGAGTGGCAAATAGCCGTGGCCAACAACCTGCCCTTACCAAAATCACAAGACGCATTGTCAATCAAAGGCCATGCTTTTGAAGCGCGAATTTATGCGGAAGACCCACATAACGAGTTTTTGCCCTCTACCGGCTTAATCGAATATCTCCTTGAACCGCCTAAAAACGAACACGTACGAATAGACTCTGGTGTGGTATCGGGCGACGAAGTTTCTATTTATTACGACCCCATGATTGCAAAACTGGTGGTATGGGCGGAAAATCGTGATCAAGCATTGGCGCTTCTCATTACATCTTTACAGCAATATATGATTTGTGGGGTAACCACCAATATTCCTTATCTGATTCAAGTTGCTAGCAGCGAGCCGTTTCGAAAAGCAATCCTCACCACTGACTTTATTGAACGACATGGTAACGTAATTGCCACGAATAATAAGAAGATTCCTGATAGCGTGCAAGGCCTAAGCCCAGTGCAAATAATAGCAGTGAGTGCCATGCTGAGCCTTAGCAATACAAATGATGTTAACCATAACGCTTATACAGGCAGCGTAAGTTATCCAGGATTTAGACTTAACCACACACTAGCGCAAGAGCTTGAATTTGCGCATGGTGACAATTATCACCGTTATTCACAAAAGCACATCGATAAAAACACATGGTCTATCACTATTAACGACATAGATCACGTTTACAGCGCTTCAAAAACACAAAATGTGCTCAATGTGGATGCTCGCGAGCATATCGCAAGCTACCCTATTTATGAAAATGACGATGTGGCATGGTTGTTAGACAACACCGGCGAGCTGAAAGTTATTAAGCCTAAAATCAATATGGGCACTGAAGGCGAGAAATTGCACGCTGGTGATGTTCTTGCGCCCATGAACGGCACGCTGGTGGCCATGAACGTAAAACAGGGTCAGCGGGTTGAAAAAGACGACTTACTGGCCGTGGTTGAGGCCATGAAAATGGAGCACAGCATGCGCGCGCCATTTGCAGGCACCGTAAGCGAATGTTTTGGCAACAAAGGCGACTTAGTCGACGGCGGCCAAGTGTTAGTATCGCTTAAAGCCGATCTAGCTGACAGCTCTGCTGCCGACGAACAAGAAATGAGCGTGTAAAATGCAAGTGAATTACCCAAGCCATGCAAACATTGTTGAAGTAGGGCCAAGAGATGGCTTACAAAACGAAGCAAGCCTGTTACACATAGCAGACAAGGTTAATTTGATAAATGCTTTAAGCCAAGCTGGCCTTCAGCATATTGAATCAGGCAGTTTTGTGTCGCCTAAGTGGGTGCCACAAATGGCTAATTCTGATCAGGTATTTGCCAATATTACGCGAAAAGCAGGCGTTATTTACAGCGCCCTTACACCCAATCTTAAAGGCTATGAGGGCGCGTCAGCAGCAAACGCCGATACGGTGGCTGTTTTTGCAAGTGCATCAAGCTCGTTTTCAATGAAAAATATTAACTGTGATATTCCCACCAGTATTGAGCGTTTTACCGCCGTTATAGAACAAGCAAAAAAAGACAATAGGCCGGTAAGAGGCTATGTTTCGTGCGTATTAGGCTGCCCTTACGAGGGTGATGTGTCACCTCAAGCAGTATTAGATGTGACCAAAGCACTACTGGATCTGGGCTGCTACGAAGTGTCTTTAGGCGATACCATTGGTGTAGGCACAGCGCTTAAAACAAAAAAGCTAACTGATTTATTAATATCGCAGATATCTATAAACAAACTTGCTTTGCACTGTCACGATACCTATGGACAAGCCCTTACCAATGTTCTTATTGGTTTGCAGCAAGGCATTAATACCTTCGACTCGTCAGTGGGTGGACTGGGCGGCTGTCCTTATGCGGCCGGTGCGTCTGGTAATTTAGCCAGTGAAGACCTTGTGTATATGCTCAATAATATGGGCATTGAAACCGGTGTAGACTTACAAAAGATGGCGCATATTGGCCAAGAGATCAGCGATGTCTTAGGGCGAAAAAATCAGTCTAAAACAGGCATTGCTCTGTACAATAAAGTAAATTAGTATAGATTTACGTTAATATGAAATTAATGAATAAAAAATATGGAAAAGCCCAACAATCGTTATATTAGTAATCTTACTCGCGACACATACGCTTTAATTCTCGCTGGTGGCAGAGGTTCAAGGCTTTACGAACTAACAAATTGGCGCGCAAAACCGGCCTTGTATTTTGGCGGTAAATTCAGAATAATCGATTTCCCTCTGTCAAACTGCATTAACTCCGGCATTCGTAATATAGGCGTATTAACACAATACAAATCACATTCTTTAATTCGCCACTTGGTCAGAGGTTGGGGCCACTTCAAAAAAGAATTAGGCGAGTCGGTAGAAGTATTGCCTGCCTCGCAGCGATTTTCGGAAGACTGGTATCAAGGCACCGCCGATGCAGTGTACCAAAACATCGACATTATAAGAGATGAGTTGCCCAAATATGTCATGATCTTGTCGGGGGATCATATATACAGAATGGATTACGGCCCCATGCTTGCTCAACACGTCGAGTCTGGTGCAAAAATGACCGTTAGCTGCATGTCAGTGCCCATTGCGCAAGCACGCGATGCTTTCGGCGTAATATCGGTTAATGAACAAAACCGAGTCACCGGATTTATTGAAAAACCAAGTAACCCAGCCCCGTTAATTGACGACCCAGGCTCTTGTCTGGCCTCAATGGGAAACTATGTGTTTGATACTGACTTCTTGTTTGAACAGCTTGAATTAGATGCGCAAAATGAAAACTCAGCGCATGATTTTGGGAAAGATATTATTCCCAGTATTATAGACAATCATCGAGTATGCGCATTTGACTTTAAAAAGAGCGCTAAAAACGATTCATACTGGCGCGACGTGGGAACACTTGACAGTTTCTGGGAAGCTAACATGGAGCTAGTAGCCCCTATTCCCGAGCTTAATTTATACGACAAACTCTGGCCTATTTGGACTTATCAAGAGCAGCTACCTCCCGCGAAATTCGTGTGGGAGCAAGACGATCGTCGAGGCGAAGCCTTAAATTCATTAGTGTCTGGCGGCTGCATAGTATCGGGGGCCACAATAAGGCGCAGCATTTGCTTTTCAAACGTAAAAGTCATGTCTTATTCAGACGTACACGAATCTGTTTTATTACCAGGGGTTGAGGTTGCGCAAAACTGCATTATCAAAAAAGCCATTATTGATCGCCGTGCCATTATACCTGAGAACACCCATATAGGCGTGAACCACGATGACGACCGTGCAAGAGGGTTCAGAGTGTCTGAAAACGGCGTTGTACTGGTGACCCGCGAAATGTTAGCGGCGCTCAAATAACGTTTAAGCGCAACAAATTTGCTTGCCTTTAGGAGCCGTTAAGCCCATATCGGCAATCGCTATTTCAATCAGCGCAGCAACTTCTATCGGATATTCTAAGGGAAACATATGTTTCCCTTTCTTAAATTCAAGGTGGGTAATACTTGGGTTTGCTTTCAAAAACGGTTTTCTTAACACTGGCACACAAACATCCGTATTTTTGCCTGTAATCAAGCGTCCTGGTATTTTCAATTTACCCGAATAAGACGGCAAGTTATGCGGAATAGTCCGAAAAATATTGGCCTCTATTTCTACATCAAAATTAAGATGATGGTGGTCGTCTTTCTCTTGCACCACGCACGATACATAATCTTTGATACAATCTGGGTCAAAGTCTTTGAATAAGGACTTTGCCGCAAAGTATGCGTGTAAGTCTTGTTCTATGTGCCACTTTTGTCTTCTGAGCACCGTAATGCCCGCAGGCGTCAGTCTGTTTATGAGATTGTTGCGCTTGGCAAATCTAAACACGTATCGGGCTAAGCCCGTCATTAAGGGTGGATCTAGCATTATTAGGGCAGAAAATAAATCAGGCCGCAGGCATGCGCTCATATAGCTGACCACCGCACCAAACGAATGACCTATGGCGACTACTTTTTCGTGTTTTCCCTTGTTCTTTTCAATATAGTCAATCATTTCTGCTACTTGATTTTCCCAATTATCGTTTAAAGGATAACAAGGGTTGTGGGCGAATTTTTCCAAAGCTATTACGGCATACTGCTTAGGTAAATGGTCAAAGAATTTCTGATAGCTCCCCGACGGGAAACCATTGGCGTGCGCAAAGTGCACTATAGTATGCTGTTCATTCGTTGTCATAAGCGTCTTATTTTTTATTATCCGCAATAAATGCAGAAGGGGTTACCTTATACCAGCGTTTAAACGCGCGTCGAAAATTCGCCATGTCGACAAATCCAAGTGTAGCGGCGGTTTGCGCAACAGAGTAGCCGTAAATGAGTAGGCATTCTTTTGAGATTGCAGCCTGATGAATATCTAAAATTGTTTTAAAGCTAGTCCCTTCGCTTTTTAAGTAGCGATGTAAACTACGCGCGCTCACATTGAGCTGCGTCGCTACATCACCTAAACAAGGCCTTGAAGACTGATACTGCATTAAACACTGCTGAACTTTACCTGTATAACTAGCAAATCGCAACCATCGTGCAAGCTCCTGCTCACAGGCTCTTTGTGCCTGTATAAAGCTCAATTTATCTACGTTAGGAATTTTAGCTTGTAAACTACGCTTATCAATCGCAATACCGCAGTAGCCGTAATTAAATTCTATTTTTTTCACTGCCAAACTATTATATTTCTCAGCGTAAGCGGGTTTTTCATAGTCAAAAAATAAACGCGATATAGACAAACTAGGCACACTTTGTAGCAGGGCTGCAAATACATTTAACACAGCGCCGGTTACCGCTTCTATTACAAAACGATGCAGCTCTCCTTGCCAATGTGTGTCTTTGGCTAAGACCACTACCTCTGTGTCGTACGACACAATGCTAATTTCAATAAAGGGAATACGGATGACCAAATAGCGCTGTACGAACTTAATCATGTCTTCGATGGTTTCGCAATTTAATAACGCAAGGCCAAATGTGCCGTGGTGCGCAATTTGTAATTTTCTGCCAACGGTTAAGCCTAAATGCTCTCTGCTTGGGTGAGCCAAGGCTTTTTTTAAAAGCTGATCAAATTGAGCGGGGTCTAATTTAGTATCATACGAGTACAGCTTATCTTTGCTAATACCCTGCTGCTGAAGCCATTCGTGTATAGGAAATGCATGCTCTTGCAACACATCAATTAGGTGTCCTAAGTAATATACCGGCACATATTGCATAAATTCACCTTCCGTTATTTCACTTAAATAAGCAAATATACGTCTTTTCCCGCCAATTGGCAATTAAAGACTCCTTTTTGACAATCCTAATCCTCACCCAATCACTATTATTGGTCCACACTATCACCATAGTTAAAAGAGGAGTTGCCATATGTTTCACTATTTAAAGTTTTTTCACTATTACGCGATCGTGCTGTTAGGATGCGCATTTTTATTGTTTGCTGACTACTTCATCCTTATTGGCTTTGCCATGTTTGCGAGTATATATGTGCTTGGCGACGCTCTATTTGGCGATGATACCAGTACGCCTACCTTGGCAAACAGGGTGGTGATAAATGCTATGTTGTATGGCTCTGCGCCATTGCTTGTAGTGTTACTCATAAGCTCATTGTGGTTAGTAACACCGCACAATTGGGCTTTTATGGTGACGTTTTCAGAATTCATTGGCTATGATTTCGTGCAGGCAAAGCTAAATACTAGCGGGTTTGAATTAACGATAGCCGTGGTATTTTGTGGGCTCATGTTGAGCGGTATCGCCACCGTGGTAGGTCACGAATTAGTGCATCGTATTGCCAAGCCTATCGATGTTTGTTTTGGCCGATGGTTAATGAGTTTAACCTTAGACGCTAACTTTTCAATAGAGCATGTTTATCATCATCACGCCAAAGTAGCCACCGAGGCTGACCCGGTCACCGCGCCGCGAGGCAGAAATGTATACGTGCACACTGTGTATGCCATTATTGGGACGAATAAATCTGCTTGGAACATTGAGAAAAAGCGCTTAGCACGCAAAAAACAAGCACTGCTTAGTCATCATAATAAAGTAATCCGTGGCTGGTTAATGTCGGCCCTTTATTTATTCGCTGCAGGTATGATCGCCGGTTGGCAAGGTGCCTTATTCTTAGGCTTAATTGGAGCTACTGGCAAATGTATATTGGAAATAGTGAATTACATGGAGCACTACGGCTTAGTGCGTGATCCTCGTCAGCCGGTAAAACCCAAGCATTCATGGAATTCAAACAGAAAAATTAGCACTTGGGCTATGTTTAACCTGCCTCGTCATTCTCATCATCACGAGCATGGCGCTATGCCCTTTGAAAAATTACAGCCTATGCCAGAAGCGCCCATGATGATAAGCGGCTATGTGTCGACCATTGGTATTGCTCTTATACCACCGCTTTGGTTTGCGCTTATGAAACCAAAACTTGCGCATTGGGACTCACATTTCGCGAATAAAGAAGAACTAGACATTATTGAGCAGCAAAACATCAAGCGACGTCAACGCCCTCTTATTGCCTATTTTTACTAATATTAAGCATGTCCAATCTACTTAGATAGATTGGGCATCACTTTATTATTCTCTTTACTAAAGCTTCATGCTGACCACACTTATTTGCAACATAAAATATTCTGATAAAGCTTAATGATCACAGCGCTTGATTAACAGAGCAGATTAATAAACAATGCAACTAATCCGACCAGAGAAGCAAGCTTTACATTACTATGCATATTGACTATTACCTGAACGCCACGCAAAACCACAGTGACTTTCCAGAACAAAGTTATATTATTTCGAAGCAATGGTCACAAGGACGCACCGTATACGGTGGACTTTCAGCAGGTATGCTGTTTAGCGCCGCAAAATCGTATGTAGATGCAAACAGAGTTTTACGCTCTATGTCGACAAATTTTGTCGGTCCATTACTTTCAGAAGAAGCCTTCATTATTACGGTCGAAATTGTTCGCAGTGGTAAAAATGTGTCTCAGATCCAGGCGCGTGCCTTTCAAAACGGGAAGGTGTGCGTATTAAGTCAATTTTGTTTTGCCCAAGGGCGTAAATCTAAGGTAGTAGTAAACAATACTGAAAAGCATAATTTGGTCACACCCACCAAATCAAAGTATATTCCACAAATACCAAAAATTACGCCTTCATTTTTGCGGCATTTTGATCTTTGCATACAAGAAGGCGGCATTCCTTTTCTGGGCGGTAAAAAAAGCCACTATTATGGCTGGATGCGTTATAAGAATCCTCCAAAAGAAATAAGCGATGCTCACATTGTCAGTATTATTGACGTTTGGCCGCCCACATTATTACAAATGATAAAGTTACCGGCACCCGCAAGCACGGTCAGTTGGAATGTAGAATTTGTATATCCGCATAAAGAAATTTTGCCAAACGACTGGCTTGCTTATAAAGCGATTACCCGCCAGGCGGCTGACGGTTACGGACATACCGAAGCCACAATTTGGGATGCCCAAGGTGATGTTATTGCGTTGAGCAGACAAACGGTTGCTATTTTCGATTAACTATTTAATTAAGCGCTATATGGCGACTTAAGCTTTGTTTAGCTTATACTTAGGGAACTAACAAGCCCATAGTGTTAATGTTGCATGAATAATGTAACGCGATTATTTTTTAATGCTCACATCTTTAAATACCTAGGTGTAAAATACAATGCATGTGTTATTCGTAGGTTTTGTATGGCCTGAACCAACATCGTCTGCTGCAGGCCAAAATATCATCAGCTATATTAAAGCTGCCCAGCATAATCACTGGCAGGTAAGCTTTTGCAGTGCGGCGCAAACTACACCACAAACCTTTGACTTATCATCAATGAATGTGAAGATGTTTCCAATACAGCTTAATTGCGATAGTTTCAACGTTAAAATAGAAGAGTTACAGCCTGACATTGTTATTTTTGACCGCTACCTTAGCTTTGAACAGTTTGCTTGGCGCGTAAAAAAAACATGTCCAAAGGCTATGTTAATACTCGACATTGAAGACTTACATTGCCTCAGAGCTGCTCGCCAAGCGTTATTAAAACAGCAAAATGCCCCGCTCACATTTATGCAGCAAACCGATATTACCCAATGCGCCAACCTACCTTTGTTACACAATGATATTGCGCTACGTGAAATTGCCTGTGTGCTGCAAGCCGATCTTACGATTGTGCTGTCAGGCTTTGAAAAAGCCCTATTAATTGAACATTTCAACGTTCCTAGTAATCAGGTTGCGCATGTTCCTTTCATATTACCTGGATCATGCGAGGCATTATCAAACACATCAATGAGCGCTGAACATAAGCAGAATTTTGTCTTTATTGGAAATTTTAGGCATGCGCCTAACTATCATGCGGTTAAGATACTCGCAGAGCAGTGCTGGCCAAAAATTTATAAAGCCTTGCATAAGGACTATCCAAATATTAGCTGTAATGTATACGGCGCTTATATGTCGCCTAAAGCTAAGCAGCTTGAAAATAAAAAACTCGGCTTTTTTGTGCATGGCTTTGCACAGCATCAGTTTACCGTTATACAACAAGCAAGAATAATGCTTGCCCCTATTTCATTTGGTGCAGGTGTAAAAGGAAAGTTACTCGATGCAATGCAGTGCAACACCCCGTCGGTCACCACCCCCATAGGGTGTGAAGGGATTACTAATAAACCTTGGGCAGGTGAAATAGCCTCTAGTATAGATGAATTTGTTGTTGCAGCAATAAGACTGTACACGGACCAACAAAAATGGCAGCAGGCTCATCAAAATGGACAAGATATATTACTAAGTGATTACAACACGCAAACCAATCGCGCTTCCTTTATAAATATTATAGATGCCAAAATAAGTACTATAAAAAGCGACAGACAAAGCAATTTTTTGCACAAGATGCTAAGTCATCATCAGTTTCAAACGAGTAAGTACATGAGCCAGTGGATTGAAGCTAAAAGTAAGTGAAGCGTCCATGACCTCTAACTAGCCTGTGTATATTTTTTACAAATAGCTTGAATAACTTGGCTAATGCCATCGCGTCTGCCTTGGCTAAAATAATGTGACAGACCTACTTGGTTGAGGTATTGATGAATATCAAGGCGAGACACTTCTTCATAAGGTAGCTGGTTTACTTTTTCAATAATTAACGCAAGGATGCCGCGAATAACTTTGCTTTCTGAATATGCATAAAGCTTTCGCTTACTAGCATTTATAGCTTGCTTTTCGTCGCTATGAATAAGTGACATCCACACCCTCGCTTCACAGCCTGTTATTTCTGTAGCAACGGTGCGCTGGTGTGTTGGCAATGTTGCTAGGCTTTTACTGTGTATTAGTAACAAGCGATGTTTGGCATTCCAATCTGGCGCTTGTGAAACGGCGTCTCCAATGTTTGTTGGCAGTGCGCTCAAGCTTTTTGCAAACTGTTTGGGCTTTGTGATAGCTTTTCGGTCATCGTTAGCACTTTCTTGGAAAAGTTGATCAAGGCTCACCACAAAAGCGTCAATGTCTTGATATGTGGTATAGCAAGCTATCGATATTCGCGCGCAACCCTCTATAGACAGACTTTGCATTAACGGCATGGCGCAGTGATGGCCTGCCCTAATGGCAACGCCGTGACTGGCAAAATGAGCGGCTATGTCGTTTGCATGTATCTTTGGAATATAAAATGAAAGTAACGCAATAGCCGAACTTTCTTTAGTAAAGTACTCGGGAGTGCCAATATTACCCAAAATAACTAGTTTTTGAGACCTCGCTAAGGGATTTATTTTATCCAATAAATATAGGGCTAATGCCAGTTCAGTTTCTTGGATACGTTGAAGGTTAGCTTGTATGAACGTTGCTGCTGCGGCCAAGCCTATTGCGCCGGCAATATTGGGTGTGCCTGCTTCAAATCTACCAGGCACAGGTTGCAACACATAAGCATCCCAAGTAACGTGAGATATCATTTCACCGCCAAGTTTGCTGGGAGTGAGCTTTTCTAAGCAATGCTTTTTACCATACAGCGCACCAATACCTGTTCCCGCATACATTTTATGCCCGCTAATCGCATAAAAATCGCAGTGTATAGCCGATACATCTACTGTAATGTGCGCTGGTGCTTGAGTGCCATCAATTACGCTCAATGCGCCTACTTCAGCAGCTCTTTTACACAATTCAGTGACTGGATAAATATTACCTAAAGCGTTAGAAACATGGGCCATTGCCACTATAGCAACATTGCGGGTTATACTGGCTAAAGCGGCTTTGCGTTCTTGCTGGTTAAAGGTACCGTTATCACCTAATTTTATTCTTGTTAAGCTTAGGCTATACTTTGCGGCAAAATGCTGCCAAGGCAATAAATTGGCATGATGCTCACTTTCAAACAAGAGTATTTCACTGCCTTGCAAATCGGCGATATTAAGACCATTTGCAATTAAGTTAATTGCATCGGTGGTACCACTGGTAAATATAATTTGCGAGGCATCCGCTGCGCCTAAAAATTCAGCGACTACTGTTCTAGCATCTTCGTATTTATTGGAGGCAAGCCTAGCGCTGACATACCCACCGCGATGCACATTAGCATTGTATTGGCAGTAGTATTCTTGCATTGCAAGCAGGCTTGCATTGACACGCTGACTGGTAGCAGCGCTGTCTAAGTAAACTTCATTGGACGCATCAAAAAATGGGAATAACGCCTTAAACAATGACATAAATACGAGAGGCCTTATACTGTTGAACGGTGCAAGGGTTTGCACTAATTGTTTTGTAGTATACATTAGTCGCTAGTGTAAACGTAATAGCGGCGCTTACTAATTATATTCAAGGCTGTGTGCTTTTAGAAACACTTATCCTAAATTAATAAGAAGCATATCTGCTATAGTAAGTATATGAAAAGACTTTGTGCTTTTCATAAAGCATATCTTTCAATGCCCTATGTGTTTTTTGGGCCCTATTCGGTAGTACCTAGTGACCACTATTCAAACAATCAGCATACTTATTTACGCCTTTGGCTTTGTATACGTAGCGAGCAAAGTTGACTATACCCGTATTATAAAAGAACGTAAGTGGCAGCATATAATTTTCGGTTCAATTGTGGGCATTTTGTTTTTATGGTCATTTAGAGTCAGCATTTATGATGGCTTAACTATGCACTTTTTGTGGTTAACCACGCTTACACTCGTGCTAGGTTTTCGCTGGGCGGTCTTAGTTGCCACAACCGCACTGCTTATAATGACAGCTATAGGCACTGAGCAATGGAGCATGCTAGGGGTAAATGGGCTATTTGGGGTGCTTTTGCCCATTCTAATCACTTACGGTATTTTCGCATTTTCGTTTCATCGTGTACCCCGCCAGTTATTTGTCTATATTTTTGTGTGTGCGTTTTTCCCCGGTGCAATTACCATGGCAGCCAAAATGCTCTCATTCAGCGGATATTATTTGGCCGAAGGCATCTACTCGTGGGACATTATTAAAGATAACTATACTACCATGACAATATTGATGATGTTTCCTGAAGCCTTTTTTAATGGCTTCAGTATTACCTGCTTAATCATCTACAAACCAGACTTAGTGCATACCTTCCACGACAAATTTTACATTGATGGAAAGTAGTCGCACTAAGCGCTACTTAAAAAGGATGTCGTGTAAATCGTTGAGTTCAGATTTGCCCGCTATAATCTCTTCTTTTGTCAGTCCTGATAATTCATGCGGAAATACTAGCCAATCAGCACTTTCATGCACATAATAATCAGGCACTAAATTGCTTTTAGTTTTGTTATTTTTAGGCTTGTAGTAAGGTGTTGCAATACGTATTTCTTTAGGTGCATTTAAGCGCATCAAGCTGTTTATTTGATTAATTAAGGCTTCAATACTGCGGCCCGAATCGAATACGTCATCAACAATGAGTAACTTATCGGTGGCATTTGCGTTTTCAACCAGATAGTGCAAGCCATGCACTTTTATCTCTTTAGACTGCTTATTGATGCCATAGTAAGACGATGTGCGTACCGCAATATGGTCGGTGGGCGCCTCCTTGTATTCAAAGAATTCTTGTACCGCGATGCCTATGGGCGCACCACCACGCCAAATTCCCACTATAAAGTCTGGCCTAAAGCCATCTTCAAACACTTGTGAAGCAACTTTGAACGAATCCTGCAGTAGCGACGATGAACTTATGAATACTTTACTCACTGTTATTCCCTAGATGTTGTGCTGCTAGCATCCGCCAGCAGCTAAAAATTATATGATGATAAATAATAGCAATTATTCGCTACGCAAGCTATTTGCAGGCGTAATTGACTGCGCTTTGTAAGCGGGGTACCAGCTTGCCAACACACATAATATGATTGATCCCAGTGCAATAAACACCAGTTGATTCGCTTGAATATCAATAGGCAAGCCTTGCCCATTTTCGCCAAAGGCTAAATTAGATCCCAATAATTGCAGAATATCGTTTAAGCCCCAGCAGCCTAAAAGGCCAAGCGAAATACCCGTAATGATACCTTTTAAGCCATTAAATATGCCGTTGAATAAGAATATTTTCATAATATCCTTAGGCAACATACCTTGGGTTTGTAAAATCGCAATGTCTGATTTTTTTTCTGATACCACCATAACCAAGGCCGACACCACGTTAAACGCCGCCACCGCAATGACCAGTAACAGCATAAGCGACATCATGTTTTTTTCCATTTTAACGGCGTCGAATAAAGGACCCTGACGCTCGCGCCAATTTCTAAGCGAAAAATCATTTGCCGTTAAATACTCAACCACGGGAAGATACTCAAAGGCATCACGCAAAAATAATCGCTGCTGCTGTATTTGCGTTGTTTTTTTACGTGAAAGTCGTGCCAGATCATCAAGATGAATAAACATCACCTTATCGTCCATTTCGGAGTTTATATCAAATATAAACGAAACCGTTACTAAGCGCTGGCTTGGTATGCGACCAAGCGGTGAATAAATACTAGTGTCGGTGCTAATTAGCCTAAGCTGCTGGCCTAAACTCACATCCAAACTAGCGGCTAAAATTCGGCTAATACCCACATTAAAACTTCCAGATAGTAGACTGTCCCAATTACCATCAATAATGTTGTTAGCCACAATAGAAAATGGTTTTGCCGCTTGCGTTTGCGTACCTTGTAAAAATAAAGGGGCCACTGTAGAGCGCGACTGCACAATTACCTCACGTTCAGCGTAAGGTACCTGCGCTAATACTTGAATCTCTAAATTAGGCGGCAGCTGCACAGGGTTTTCACTTGCCACGACTATATGCGGCAATATCCCTAATATACGTTTTTTCAATTGTCCTTCTAGGCCGTTCATGACGGATAAAACCACGATTAAAGCAGCAATACCTAGGCTTATTCCGACAATCGAAAAGCGATTAATAAACGCAACAAAACTTTGTTTGGTGCCTGATTGGGAATATCTCAACGCGACAAAAGCAGAAATTGACATTTAAAATTAGTAACCTAGCGAAAAATGGGTGTTGTTTGCGTGCAAGTTTACTATTATTTACCCTTGGGTGTATATGATCCCTTCAAGCGTATATACGTTTACATCAGCACAGAACCAGCCGTTATCTATGCTTATGGCGAGGCAGTTGAGTCGGTAAAACTCAGCCTATGCTCACTTGCCAATAAGCCCTTATAAAAACAAAAATAGCCTTAATAGAGGTTATGAGCCTGCTTTATGATAATATTCTTCGCGTTTTACAGCCATAGGCTAACAATCATTGCAGCGCGTCGAACACCCTTATAATAATGCAGGCAGCATAATTCACTGCTAAAGATTCATTTCAAACAATTTACACTAAGAGTATGCTTTAAAAATATGTCGTCAATTATCGAACCGCGATTACCAAAAACCAAAAAAGAGCGCAACATTACCGATCGTATTAAGTGGACAGGCTTAAGCGGTAGCGCACAATCACTTGCGATTGCCAAAGCCGCCCAAGCTCACAACGGCCCTTTAATTGTTATTACCACCGACACCGCACAGGCCTATCAACTTGAAAAAGAGATAGCATTTTTTAGCAATGACGAGAACTTGAGTGTCAACTTATTCCCGCACTGGGAAACCTTGCCGTACGATCATTTTTCGCCGCATCAAGACATTGTGTCAAAACGACTTGAATCACTCTATTTATTAAGCAAGAAAAAAGCCGGCGTGTATTTAGTCCCGGTGAGCACATTGCTACAAAGACTCTCTCCTGTTACCTATGTTGGACAGCACTTATTATATTTAGAGAGAAATCAAACCTTAGATCCCACCGAGTTTAGACGCAACCTTGAGAAATCAGGTTATTTGCATGTGGGGCAAGTGATGTCACACAGCGAATTTAGTGTGCGCGGCTCTATTATCGACTTATTCCCGATGGGCAGTGACAAGCCCTTTAGAATCGATTTGTTTGACGACGAAATAGACTCTATTCGCTATTTTGATCCGTCTACACAACGTAGTTTAGAAGAAGTAAACAACATTCGTTTGCTTCCAGCACGCGAGTTTCCCACAGACAAAGAGGCCATTTCAGGCTTTCGCACCCGCTATTTAGACCAGTTTAGCCAGTCGGCAAACAATGATCATGAATCTGTTTTGTACCAAGTAAGTAAGGGCACCATGCCCGGCGGCATTGAATATTACCTGCCCTTGTTCTTCGAAAACACCGCTAGCTTGTTTGATTACTTACATGAAGATTCACTACTTGTTTTTGCGCATGATATTCCTGCTGCCAGCGAACGCTTTTGGACAGATTTGCAAAACAGGTATGAGCAGTATCAATACAATTTAGCGCGCCCGCTGTTGCCACCCGAAAAACTATTTTTGACTGAACAAGAGCTAAATGGCTACCTGAAACAGTGGCCCAGCGCCAAAATCACCAGTGAGATAGTGAAAAAATCAGCGACGAACACACCATTTTCAAC
Source organism: Glaciecola punicea (assembly GCF_001756615.1). Lineage (NCBI taxonomy): Bacteria > Pseudomonadati > Pseudomonadota > Gammaproteobacteria > Alteromonadales > Alteromonadaceae > Glaciecola > Glaciecola punicea. The sequence continues at coordinate 35,288 of NZ_LZXY01000001.1, read as the reverse complement.
CCAAGCGGTGTCAAACATTGGCATTGATACACTAGCCACGAATCCTTATTCTGCTATTCAAGCAGAAGTTAAACGCGCCGCTGAAACACGCAAAAAAGTCATATTCGTGGCCGAATCTACGGGACACAAAGAAAGCTTAATCAACATTCTTAAAAAAGCAGCGATAAAAGTCGTGTCTGCTGATTCATTTACCCAAGCATTAGCGCATAAAAGCCCCATAAGCATTGTAATAGGCCAAGTAGAAGAAAGTTTTGACTGCAGCGACAAAACCTATCCTTTGCTGCTTATTACTGAAAAACAGCTACTCGGTCATAAAGTCAGTCGGCGTAAGCAGCGCAGTAGAGCCACATCGGTCGATGAAAGCGCTATTATACGAAACCTTGCCGAACTGTCGCAAGGTTATCCAGTAGTACATATTGACCATGGTGTGGGCCGTTTTCTAGGCCTGCAGACGCTTGATGTAGGTGGCCTTACTACCGAATACTTGACGATTGAATATGCAAAAAAAGCAAAGCTGTATGTGCCGGTAGCTTCGCTGCATCTAATAAGTCGCTACAGCGGTGGCGAAGCTGAAAATGCGCCGCTGCATTTATTGGGCAACGACACATGGTCAAAAGCACGACAAAAAGCGGCCGAAAAAGTACGTGATGTCGCGGCACAGTTGCTTGATATTTATGCAAAACGCGCAGCCAAACCGGGCTTCGCCTACCCCATTGATTGGCTAGAATATCGACGTTTTACTGACAGCTTCCCATTTGATGAAACGCCCGATCAAGAAACGGCTATCAACGCAGTTCTGCAAGACATGGGCAGTAATAACGCAATGGACCGCTTAGTATGCGGCGACGTGGGCTTTGGTAAAACCGAAGTGGCCATGCGGGCCGCCTTCATAAGCGCTATTCACGGAAAACAAGTGGCAATACTGGTGCCCACCACTTTACTGGCACAGCAGCACTACGAAAACTTTAAAAACAGATTTTCTCAATTTCCCTTCGAAATAGGAGTAATGTCGCGATTTGTTAGTCAAAAAGACCAAAAAGTAATTATGCAAAAACTAGCCAATGGTCAAGTTGATATTGTGGTTGGCACGCATAAACTCTTACAAAACGATGTTAAATTTAATGATTTAGGCTTGGTAATAATAGATGAAGAACATCGATTTGGCGTCAGGCAAAAAGAGAAATTTAAAGCCCTACGTGCTGACGTAGACATACTCACCCTTACCGCTACTCCGATTCCCCGTACTTTAAACATGGCGCTAAGCGGTATGCGCGATTTGTCCATTATTGCAACGCCGCCTGCTAGGCGTCTCGCCGTTAAAACGTTTGTTCAACAACGCCATACTGACATTATTCGTGAAGCCATAATGCGAGAAATATTGCGCGGCGGGCAAGTATATTTCTTACATAATGAAGTAAAGACAATTGAAAAAACAGCCGCTGATATTGCCGAAATAGTGCCTGAAGCACGTATTGCGATAGGCCATGGACAAATGCGCGAGCGAGAGTTGGAAAACGTCATGAACGACTTTTATCACCAGCGCTACAACGTCCTGGTATGCTCTACTATTATCGAAACCGGCATAGACGTGGCAAGTGCTAACACGATTATTATCGACAGAGCCGACCATTTAGGTTTAGCGCAACTCCACCAACTGCGCGGGCGAGTGGGCCGCTCGCACCATCAAGCCTATGCTTATTTACTAACGCCACACCCAAGAAGAATGACCAAAGACGCCAGCAAACGTTTAGAAGCTATTGCTTCACTTGAAACACTAGGCGCGGGCTTTGCTCTTGCGACGCACGATCTTGAAATAAGAGGCGCGGGAGAATTATTAGGCGACGGCCAATCTGGGCAAATAAATGCAATAGGCTTCAACTTGTACATGGAAATGCTAGAAAAAGCCGTAGAAGCACTCAAAGACGGCAGAGAACCTAGCTTAGCAGATACTTTAGGCAAACAAACTGAGGTCGATTTACGCGTAGCGGCACTACTACCAGAGGATTATATTGGCGATGTAAATATGCGCTTAGCCATGTATAAAAAACTTGCTAATTGTGAAGATTTAGACGAGATTGATAGCTTGCAAATAGAGATGATTGATCGTTTCGGTTTGCTACCTCCCGCCGCTCAAAACTTAGTTCAGCAAACGGCGATAAAACTAGCGGCGGCTAGTTTAGGCATAAATAAAATTGAAGCTAACGATCAAGGTGGTACTATTGAGTTTGAGCAAGACGCAAAAGTTAACCCTGGTGCATTAATACAGTTAGTGCAAAAGAAATCGTCTCAGTTTAAGTTTGAAGGGCCTACTAAAATACGCTTTATGTGTAAAACACCGGCCAATAAGGAAAGACTAGACTATACCCTTAACCTTATAGAATTACTCGCTGAAACCTGTTACGCGTAACGATAACTATGGAATATAATGACTAAGCGACTTATAATCTGTGCAACAATATCTTTAACATTGATGTTAGGTAGCGTTGTAGTACTGGCACAAAATAATAATGAGACGCAATGGTGGTTTAATGTTGAACTCATTGTGTTTAAGCGCGATCTGTTGCCCAATAATAATGAGAACTTTGGGCCTGCATTGGCCATCGATACGCATAATAGTAACGGTACGCAAAAAACAGCTTACAGCAGTAATTTTCTGTACTTAAAAGCCTTACAAAAAGCGTTTAGTGAAGATAAATATCGCACCGCGTTGCCCTTATGTGATGTTAACCCACAGCAAACATCTGACATTGTTATTCTTGATGAAAGCCTATTAGCTAGTTTACTTACACCCTTTGATTTAAGCAGTTCCGCTGATGCAAGCAAGCGTGATTTGGGTAATGATCAGCCAGTAGGCCAGCATCAAAAAGAAAGACTGTCTGCATTAACAAACGATATTCTATTTATAAATAATCAATTGGATAATATTGCAAACTCGTCATTTTCCATGTCTTGTGTGAGCAGCTTTTTGCAAGCCCCGTTAAGCTATTTTATTTTGCCTCAAATAGGCCCACGTTTATTCAGTACTGACAGCTATTTTTGGGGCAGTAAACAATTATTAGCACAAACTGACTTAGTTTTGGAAGATTTTGCTAAAAATATATTTAGGCAACGTGATATTACGCCACTTTTACATACAGCATGGCGACAAGAGATTGAGTTTGGCATTGAAAACGCAGAGTTTATTCGCGTTCGCGCTGGGAAACTGCTCGCAGCCAAAAACACCCAAAGCTTTAAGCAGTGGCAACAAGCATACGAAGAAGCTAATCTTGCACTAGCTCAAAACGACGACGCACGTTTCTTTAAAAATTTAAAAGATGATCTACAAAACCTTAAATCCATCGAGTGGCTAGAAGAGGAACCAGCGCTTGACGATGAAAAAGAGATACCGTTTTCACTTGCACAGCAATATGAGATAGAAGGCAAAATAAAAGTCTACTTAGACTATGTAAGCCAAGTGCCCTACCTGCATATAGACAGTGAGTTTAATCATTTTTCACTCGCCATCGACGAAAATGGTAATAGTGAACTAACGGCCTTTCCATCAAAGCAAAGAAGGCGCATTATTAGTCGGCAAATCCATTACTTTGACCATCCAGCTTTTGGTGTCATTGTGCACTTAGAAAGATTTACGCCGCCAATAAGCGATACGCGCACGCTTGACAACGTTGACAATTAACCCCAAACAAACCAAGGATACATACTTGAAGATCTATACCAAACAAGGTGATAAAGGCACAACCGCTGTTTACACCAGTACGGTGGTTAGAATGGACAAAGACGATATATTGCTAGACTGCTATGGCACCCTTGACGAGTTAAACTCGTACTTAGGCTTATGCGCAAGCCACCTAGATGAAGAATCTATGCAAGTGCAAAAAGAAAAGTTGCTGTTGTGTCAACAGCAACTTTTTGCCATCGGCTTTGCTCTGTCAGACAGCGACAAACTAGAACTTACCAGCGTTGAACACTTAGAAAGCAGTATTGATGAGTTGCAAACAAACCTACCTGCACAAACCAGCTTCATTTTACCAGGTGGTAGCATGGTGGCTTCGCATTTGCAGGTGGCAAGAACAATCGCGCGGCGTGCGGAAAGAAGACTCGTTAGCGTGTCCAAACACTATGCGGTAAATGACATATCGTTAGCCTACGTTAATCGTTTGTCTGATTATTTATTTGTATTGGCAAGGCACTGCAACCACGCTGCGGGCGTTGTAGACATTAACGTATAAGTCTTATGTTAAATTTCACGATATGAACTAAGGTACGCATATATGAAGGCGATTAAATGGGGCTTTTTAGGTCTTGGCGCTGCTGCTGTAATGCTCATTCTCATTGCTTATATAGGCTTAACCGCCAGCCTGCCAAGTTTAGATGGCAACATAACAACATCTACTATTGCTGAACCTGCTAGTTTACGCCGAGACAGCATTGGCACCGCGGTCATTAGCGCACAATCGCAAAGCGACGCTGCCTATGCTCTAGGTTACGCACACGCGCAAGACCGCTTATTTCAAATGGACTTGCTACGCAGACAAGCGGCTGGCGAGCTTACTGAAATTGTAGGGCAACGAGCGCTAAGCGTTGATAAAAAACATCGTGTTCATCAATTTCGTCAACGTGCACAAATAGCTTTTGACGGCCTTTCAAGCCAAGAACAACAAATTCTATCGGCCTATACCAATGGGGTAAACGAAGCCGCACAATCCCTTTCAATGAAGCCATTTGAGTATTTATTAACCGGCAGCAAATTTGCCCCTTGGGTGCCTGTTGACAGTTTGCTAGCCAGCTACAGTATGTATATTGACTTACAGCTAGCGCAAACCGAAAGAGACTTTCGGCTTAACGTCATAAAAGACCTGTTTGGCGACTCGATGTATCGTTTTTTCACATTACCAAGCAATTATCAAGCTGCTATCGACTTCAGTATTATCGATATACCGCCTGTTGAGGTGCCGCCAGCGCCACAACTCTCAAAAATGAAGCAAACTAAAGACAAGCCTCCTGTGGCTTTTAATTACTATGATTCGGTGCAAGAGCAACCCGACTACGGCAGCAATAGTTGGGCCGTTATTGGTGAGTTGAGCCATAGCCAAAGCGCGATGCTTAGTAACGACATGCATTTAGGATTACGCGTGCCCGCTATATGGTACAGAGCACAGCTTAACTACAAAAGCGGAGAGCAAAATGTAAGCGTTACTGGGGTATCTTTGCCAGGTACACCCGCAATTATAGTTGGCTCAAACGGTCATATTGCATGGGGATTTACCAATTCAAATATTGATAACGTTGACTGGATAAAATTGGATGACGCCACATCTACCCAAACAATAACCGAAACCATATTAACGCAAAGCGGCAGTGAAACACTTGAGTTTGAAATGAGCAAATACGGGCCGGTGCGTAAATTCAAAGACCAGAGATACGCCCTAAAATGGATAGCACATCAAGACTACGCGGTAAACATTCGCATTGCCGATATGGCAAAAGTGATCAATATTGAAAGCGGGCTCAAACTGGCTAAAGAAGTACGCATCCCTGCGCAAAACATGCTAATTGCCGACAGCGCGGGCAGTATAGCGTGGCAATTAACGGGCGCTATGACGATGCGAAAGCCACTCCCTCGTTATGCCATTGCCGAAGCACAGTACAGCCCACTATGGGATGAACCGCAATTAATGCCAGCTAACAACATTAACCCGGAAAATGGCAGATTATGGACCGCCAACGCCAGAGTTATTGGCGTAAAAGATTTAGCGCAGTTTGGCGACGGTGGCTATGCACTAGGAGCACGCCAGCAGCAAATTAAAGATTTATTGATGCAGCAAGCACGTTTTAATGAACAAGATTTTTACGATATTCAATTAAACAACGACGCTCTATTCCTAAAACCTTGGCATGAGCTTCTGCTGAACACTCTAAACCGCAAACCACAGCAGTATTCACATGATATTGATGCCCTGAATAATTGGGGTGCATGTGCGTGTGCAGACTCTGTGGGCTATACCTTGGTACGTATGTTTCGCAGTGGTGTTATTAATCAGCTTTTAGTGCCCATAAATGAAATATTAAAAGAACATGACTTATCCACGTCTTATCTTTTACGCAGCATAGAGCCTGCAATATGGGCCATAATAGAACAAGACGCGAAAGATTGGTTACCCCAGAACAGCGATGATTTTCCTGCACTCATGCTCAGTGTTTATGATGATACAAAAACGCGTCTTATTGAGCAGCATGACGCAAAAAGCGATGATTTAAGCCAGTTGAACTGGGGCAATGTAAACGCACTTGAGGTGAAACATCCGTTTTCTTCTACATTAGGGCCTTTAAGTACGCTGGTAGATATGCCTGAAGTAGCAGGCTATGGTGATAGTTTTCTACCCGCGGTGCAATCAGGTTCTTTTGGGGCGTCACAGCGCCTTATCGTACGCCCAGGAAATGAAGATAAAGCCATACTAACCGTGCCCGGTGGTCAGTCTGGCCATTTTATGTCGCCGTATTACAAAACAGGATTCAACGAATATGCTGCGCAAGGAAATACACCACTTTTACCCCAAAAGATACAGCATGAAATCAACTTTACACCGTCGCGATAAGCTCAAAGATGTCATTAAGTGAGGTGTTGTTAGGAAAAACAAACGCCTCACAATCTATGCTTATGGCCTATCCATTAAGGCCTGAGTTTCTTCATCTACTGTCACTTCGTAATTTTTAGCATTCAAGCCTATTAGCTCAGGCAATGTCGCGGCAATACATATAGATGAAAACGTACCTACTATAATGCCGGCAAATAAGGCTATTGCGAAACCCTGCAGTTATGTGCCAACCCACACTATTGTCTTGGCTTTCGTCTGGCGTTAGTTTGTAGATGATTCGCTCAAAAAGAAGTTTTGCCACTGTCGTCTAGCTTCCGCCACTTCATCTCCATCATAGCCGTCTTCTTTGAGTTGGGAAGCTACTTTGGCTACCAGTTCATCGCGCTGCTTTACTAATGCCATTGAGCGTTCGTGCAAATTTTTAAAGGCAGGATAATTTTCATAGACTTTACTTACGTCTTCAAACTCTAAGAAAACGCGTTCAAATGCGGCTTGATAGTTAGTCTTCATGCCTTGAAACTCTAAATACTTTAGACCTTGTCTTCCGGTAATTAGGGAACGTTCATTTGGGGCTAAATTAACTTGGTCTGCGGCGCTTAATAAAGCTTCTTGCCAAAGTGCTAAAGCCTCAGCGTCATCGTCTGCTGCTGCTTGAGCAAGGGCTTGCTGCACGTCTATTGCGCCAAGCATCTCTTCTAAGGTCAATAAAGGCGTGTTTGAGGTTTCAGGAGGTGAAACAAGCTGCTCGTTATATACGCTTACTTGTTCTTCACTGGTCCTAGGGTCATCAGGATCACTATTTTCTGTACAGCCAGACATCAAAAAAGCACACACAACTACTATGCGCTTAAAAAAGAAGTTACCTTTACCCATTTTTACCCTGTTACTTAAGCGGAATATTCTCTACCCTACTTTTTAATTTTTGACCAGGCCTAAATGTTACCACCCGGCGAGCCTTAATCGGAATATCTTCACCGGTTTTAGGGTTTCGACCCGGCCGCTCATTTTTAGTCCGCAAATCAAAGTTACCAAAGCCAGACAACTTTACTTGCTCTCCAGATTCTAAACACTTTTTGATTTCTTCAAAGAATAACTCAACAAGATCTTTTGCATCTTTCTTGTTTAAATCTAGCTTTTCGAACAAATGTTCGGCCATGTCTGCTTTGGTTAATGCCATAAATATTAATCTCTTAATGCTGCACTAAAATTGTCTCGCAAGTGTCTAACTACTTTATCGACAGTGTCTTGAATTTCTTGATCTTCTAATGTTTTATCAACGCTTTGAAACCATATTGATAAGGCGAGACTTTTTTCACCTTTGTTTATACTTTCACCAGTATACATATCAAACAAGTTTATGCCAAGCAGTCCAGATATTCCAATTTTTTCGATACTTTTTAGTAATTTACCCGTGTCTACATTTTCCAAAACAGTAATTGCCAGGTCTCGTCGAATAGCCGGAAACTTAGAAATAGCTTGAGCTGACGGCAGGTTTCTTTGTTCAATATCAGCCACATTTAATTCAAACGCAAAGGTGCGTCCATTTAAGCCTAATGGCTTCTCAAACTGCGGGTGTATTGCGCCAATAAGGCCAATTACTTTTTTATTTACCACAATCGAAGCGCACTGGCCTGGGTGAAAAATAGTATGCTGACTGGGCACAAACTCTGCCTCAATGTGCCCTGCTGACATACTTAATATTTCTTCCACTAAGGCTTTAGCATCATAAAAGTCGCGTGCTTTGTTCGCGATCGACCAGTGTTCTCCCGCAGTATTGCCAGATAAAACCGCTGTCAGCTTAACACACTGATATACGCCGTTCTCCGCGTTTTCATCAGCGCTAAAGACAAGGCCCGATTCAAACAGAGCCAAATTTTGCTGCTGACGCTTTTGATTATAAGACAGCGCCTGCAATAAGCCTGGCAGTAAACTCACTCTCATCACCGACATGTCGGCACTAATAGGATGTTCCAAACTAAGCGTTTTCGCCTCGGGAAACAGCAAGCTTTGTTTTTTCGGGTCAACAAAGGAATACGTAATCGCTTCTTGGCAGCCTTTGGCACATAGCATTTGCTTAAAGCTATTAAGATTAATGACTTTTTCTTGCTGATACGACATATTTAAGCGGGCTAAAGGCGCTGTGTTTGCAATATTGTTATACCCATAAACACGAGCAACTTCTTCTATTAAGTCCTCTTCAATGGCAATATCAAAGCGGTATGATGGCGCTTGCACTTCCCAATGGCCACTGTTGAATACCACCTTCATACCCAACCTATTTAAGATGTCGCTTACTCTGTCATTTTCAATATTTGCACCTAACACATGTGCTAGACGCGCTTTTCTTAGCACTACTTGATTACGTACAGGCAAATACGACTCACTCTGCGCTACTGTGATGGGGCCCGCTTTGCCGCCTACTATCTCAAGTAAAAGCTGTGTGGCTCTTTCCATAGCATCTGTTTGTAGCTGTGGATCTACCCCGCGCTCATAGCGATGCGATGCGTCAGTATGTAAACCATATTGTCTGCCCTTGCCAAGTATGGCGTCAGGACTAAAAAAAGCTGACTCTAAGAAAATATCTTTGGTGTGCGTTTGCACACCTGAATCTGCCCCACCGAATATGCCGGCCATAGCTAACGCTTTTTGTTCATCGGCAATGACGAGGGTATTTTCAAGCAAGGTTATTTCGTTGCCATCAAGCAATGTCAGCTTCTCATCTTTTACCGCGTGACGAATAATTATATCGCCGCTTAACTTTGCATTATCAAAAGCATGCATTGGATGACCTAACTCTAGCAATATATAGTTTGTAACGTCTACAACAGGGTCAATAGAACGCACGCCGCTGCGTCTCAGTTTTTCTTTTAGCCAAAGTGGAGAGTCTACCGTTAAATCAACATTTTCAATTATACGGCCCAAATAACGTGGACACTCTTGGGGACTCGCCAGTTTAATGCCGCGTACAACATGTGTGCTTATTTCACTGGGGCTTATAGCTAAATTTTTGACGTCCAGCTGATTGAGAACGCCTACTTCTCGAGCAATGCCTTTAAGGCCTAAACAGTCGGCTCTATTAGGCGTTAAATCAATTTCAATAATATTGTCGTTTAAGTCTAAGTACTCGCGAAAATCTTGGCCAATAGTGGCATCGTGGGGCAGCTCGGCTATGCCTGAATGATCATCGCCCATGCCTAACTCAGAAAAACTGCACAACATACCGTGTGACGGTTCACCCCGTAATTTTGTCTTTTTAATTTTAAACGGACCCGGTAAAACCGCGCCTACAATCGCAACGGCTACTTTTATACCTGCTCTGCAGTTTGGTGCTCCGCACACGATGTCAAGCAGATCACCGCTACCTACATCTACCTTAGTTACCTGTAGCTTATCGGCATCCGGATGTCTGGCGCATTGCACTACTTCACCTACAAGCACGCCGGTAAACTCACCGGCTACAGGCGCAATACCATCTACTTCAAGGCCAGCCATACTAAGCTGTTCGCATAGTGCTGCGGTGTCTATTTTGGGATTTACCCACTCTCTTAACCAAGATTCACTGAATTTCATGTAATACTCTTACTATGCAAACTGTTTCAAGAAACGTACGTCATTTTCAAAAAATGAACGTAAATCGGTTACGCCGTAGCGCAGCATGGTGAGGCGTTCAACGCCCATACCAAATGCAAAACCGGTATACTCTTGAGGATCAATATTTACCGCTTTTAATACGTTTGGGTGCACCATGCCGCAGCCTAATACTTCTAGCCATTTGCCGTCTTTTCCCATTACATCAACTTCAGCTGATGGTTCAGTGAAAGGAAAATACGACGGACGAAAGCGAATTTGTAAATCTTCTTCAAAAAAGTGATGCAGAAAGTCATGAATAATCCCTTTAAGCTCAGCAAAGCTGACGTTTTTATCGACCATTAAACCTTCCACCTGATGAAACATAGGCGTGTGGGTTTGATCGTAGTCGTTACGGTAAACGCGCCCAGGTGAAATAATTCTAAGCGGCGGTTTTTCATGCTCCATGGTGCGAATTTGCACGCCTGAGGTTTGCGTACGCAGCATTAAGTCGGGATTGAAATAGAACGTATCGTGATCGGCCCGCGCAGGATGATTTTTGGGAATATTAAGCGCATCAAAATTGTGAAAACCATCTTCAACTTCAGGGCCTTCTTTTACCACAAAGCCTAGTTCGCCAAAAAAGTGTTCGATTCTGGCGATGGTGCGACTCACCGGGTGTAAGTTACCCATTCGTATACTTCTGCCCGGTAAACTAACGTCTATAGACTCAGCAGCTAATTTAGCATTTAATTCAGCTTCTTTTAAGCCTTGTACTTTAGCGTTAATTAAGCCTTGAACTTCTTGTTTTGCTAGGTTTATCTTTTGTCCAGCGACTGGCCTTTGCTCTGCGCTTAGCGCGCCAAGACCTTTCATTAAGTCGGTTACTTTGCCCTTTTTACCCATAAAGGCAACGCGCACTGCATCAAGTTCAGGCGGCGTATTTGCCCCTTCAACGGCCTGGCGTGCTTCTTCGATGATTACTTCTAGCTCCATTACGACCTCTTTATCGAGCATTATCTACGCTTGTAATATAAGCGCTGATTATTATATTGTTCAGTAGTGTATTTTACACAAGTTTGATCGCATTTATTCATAAAATGTTATTAAAACAGGTAATTAATAGATTTAACGCAAAATTTTGTGGCTGATGTTATCGAAAGAAGAAGCGCACAGGGGAAGTTTTGAATGGTTGAAAATTAAAAAAGCGAGCTTCCTGCTCGCTTTTTTAAAAAAGAACTTAAACTACTAATTTAATAGCTTGGTTTAATAGATTACGCTAATGCGCCTTTTGCTGCATCAACAAGAGCAGTAAATGCTGACTTGTCGTGTACTGCGATGTCTGCAAGTATCTTACGATCTATTTCAACAGACGCTTTTTTCAAACCGTTGATGAAACGAGAATAAGAAAGACCATTTTGACGTGATGCTGCATTTATACGCGCAATCCAAAGCTGACGGAATTGACGTTTTTTGTTACGACGGTCGCGGTATGCATACTGCCCAGCTTTAGTTACTGCTTGGTACGCTACGCGATATACACGTGAACGTGCACCGTAATAACCTTTAGCTTGTTTTAATACTTTCTTGTGACGTGCGCGAGCTACTACGCCGCGTTTTACTCTAGCCATTTTTTAAGTCTCCTGAAGTGCTAAGTTTATACGTACGGTAACATACGTTGAATAAGAGCGTGGTCACTCTTATGAACGAGTTTCTTGCTACGTAGATGACGTTTACGCTTAGTACTCTTCTTGGTCAGAATGTGACGTAAATGAGACTGCTTGCTTTTAAAGCGACCTGAACCCGTTTTCTTAAAACGTTTTGCAGCACCGCTGTTTGATTTCATTTTAGGCATTGCTAAAACTCCGCATTGTTGTACTCACCGGCAATGTTAATACGTTAACGTGATGCCTTAAACATGAGCTGTTAATATTTGCAGCAAGGTGTCGTTAGTTGTGCAGACTAAAAAACTTGTAAACCTATACTACTTCTTGATTGGTGCAAGTACCATGATCATTTGACGACCTTCTACCCGATGCGGAAAAGACTCTACAATAGCAATATCTTCCAGATCGACTTTAACTCGTTTCAATAAGTCGATGCCAATTTCTTGGTGAGCCATTTCACGTCCACGAAAACGTATTGTTACTTTGGCTTTGTCTCCACCTTCTAAAAAGCGACGCAGGTTGCGCAGTTTTACCTGGTAATCGCCTTCATCAGTGCCAGGGCGAAATTTAATCTCCTTGACCTGAATTTGCTTTTGCTTCTTTTTTTGCTCTTTTTGGGCTTTACTCTTTTCAAACAAGAACTTGCCGTAGTCCATAATTTTACAGACCGGAGGTGCAGCATTAGGGCTAACTTCTACTAAATCCAAATTTGCTGCAGCAGCTTGGGCCATGGCCTCTTCAATCGTGACGACGCCTGCGGGCTCACCATCTGCTTGTACTAAGCGAACTTCATTTACTGTTATGTCTTCGTTAATGCGGGATTTATCACCCTGAGATTTATTACTAACGCCTTTAATTTGTTATTCCTCCAAGAATTTTTATAGGTAGCGAATGTATGGCAAAACTTGTTTTTAAGTTTTGTGTACCGACAGCTCTAACCCTCGTGTACCATACGCACTTAACATTATACCTATTCTATGCTGTAGTGCTATTTAATTTTTTAGTTTTCACGTCATCTGATAACAATGCAGCAAATTCAGCTACCGACATTACGCCAAGATCTATTCCCTTGCGCGTTCTAACGGACACTTGACCCGACTCTTTTTCTTTGTCGCCTGCAACTAACAAGTAGGGCACTTTTTTCATTGTGTGCTCTCTTATTTTAAAACCAATCTTTTCGTTTCTCACATCGGCTTTTACTCTACAGCCAAGTTCAAATAATTGCGCTGCTACCTGCGTGACGTAATCTGACTGGGAATCAGTAATGTTAGATACTACTACCTGAGTTGGCGCTAACCAAGTTGGAAATGCGCCGGTGTACTCTTCGGTTAAAATACCAATGAAGCGTTCCAGCGAACCCAATATAGCGCGATGGATCATAACGGGTGTTTTACGTTCCCCGTCTTCGTCTACATAGGTTGAGCCTAGGCGCTCTGGCATTGAAAAGTCTAGCTGTATAGTACCGCACTGCCATGCTCTATCTAAACAATCATATAGTGTAAATTCAATTTTGGGCCCATAAAAAGCGCCTTCACCGGGCAGGTAGTCAAACTCAATGTTGTTTCTAGATAGCGCATCCGCCAAGGCTATTTCAGATTTATCCCAGGCTTCATCGCTACCCACGCGCTTTTCAGGTCGAGTGGATAATTTAACCACTATTTTTTCAAAACCGAAAGTGGCGTAGGTGTCGTAGACCATTTTGATGCACTGCGTAACTTCATCAAGCACCTGTTCTTCGGTACAAAAAATGTGTGCATCGTCTTGTGTAAAGCCGCGTACTCTCATTAAACCATGCAGTGCGCCAGAGGGTTCGTTTCGATGGCAGCAGCCAAACTCAGCCATTTTTAAGGGTAAATCACGATACGATTTTAAGCCTTGATTGAATATTTGCACATGCCCTGGACAGTTCATCGGTTTAATAGCGTACTCACGTTTTTCAGATATAGTGGTAAACATATTTTCACCGTATTTATCCCAATGACCAGACTTTTCCCACAGGGTGCGATCCATCATTAAAGGGGCTTTTACTTCGTCATAGCCATACTGGCGCAGCTTTTTGCGAATAAAGGCTTCTATTTCGGTGTATATTGTCCAACCATCGTTGTGCCAAAACACCATGCCGGGCGCTTCTTCTTGCCAGTGCCATAGGTTTAGCGCTTTGCCCAGCTTGCGGTGATCGCGCTTTTCAGCTTCTTCTAAGCGATTTAAATACGCTTTTAGCTGCTTTTTGTCTGGCCAAGCCGTGCCATATACACGCTGAAGCATTTTATTGTCGCTGTTTCCTCGCCAATACGCACCCGCTACCTTCATTAATTTGAAATGCTGGCAAAAGCGCATGTTCGGCACGTGAGGACCACGGCACATATCAACATATTCTTGGTGATAATAGAGCGCAGGCGTATCAGTTTGCGCAATATTATTATCCAGAATTTCAATTTTGTAGGACTCACCCTTAGCTTCAAAAGTTTCTTTAGCGTGCTGCCATGAAACCACTTCTTTAACCACATCGTAGTTAGTTTTAGCCAGCTGTAGCATGCGTTTTTCAAGCTGCACAAGCGCCTGCTCGTTAAGAGGCTCTTCTAAATCTACATCATAGTAAAAACCGTTATCGATAGTGGGCCCTATGGCCATTTTCACGTCGGGGTAAAGCTGTTTAATAGCGTGTCCGAGTAAATGTGCGCAAGAATGCCTGAGGATTTCGAGCCCGTCGTCGTCTCTAGCGGTAATTATTTGTAATCTAGCATCGTTTTTGATTAAGTCGGTGGCATCAACCAGCTTGCCGTCGACACGCCCCGCTATAGTGGCTTTTGCTAGGCCTGGCCCTATGTCGTTAGCGACGTCTAACACAGAAACAGCATTTTCAAATGAACGTTGACTTGCGTCGGGGAGTGTAATTACGGGCATAGAATTCCTTTAGCAGTGGTGACACCTACCAAGCGCCACTTGCATTTTGTATGATGAGGACATGTTTAATTGAACGATTCGTATTTCAATCAAGTCAGTTAACAACCGACAAACAAATTCCTAGGGGTTTACGATACTTCACAACTAGGCAGATTATACCGACATGCACCCACAACATGCAATTACGCAGACCTACAAATTAAGGGCTTTACTGCATATTTACGTACATTACGCTTATTTAATACAAATATGCGCATAATAGTGACCCAAACCATAGGCTAAACAGGTAACATTACACATAAATTTTGTTTATAACGAGACTACAAACATGGTCACTAAGCACTTTACTTACCCCGCAATGACCTTAGTTGCACTACTGATAATAAGCGGCTGCAGCGATACTAAAAAAATCGCAGTCGATTTAGAAGATTACAGCGAAAGACTTCAAAGCTACACCGGCATAGCGATTGAATCCCTGCCTGAAGTAAATAATCTTTATGCGCCCAACAAGCAAGCCCTAAAAATTGACATTGAGCGAACGAGCATCAATTTACGCGAACTTTTTGCCTTTAACGACTGTTCTTTGAATCAGCTTGTAGCGCAGCGAAATACCGCCTTGGGTAAGATGCAGCTTCCCTCAAGCCGATATGCCTATGAAAGCGAGCTTGTACATGAACTTGCAGCCTGTCAGCGCAGCTTACAAGAGAATGAAGGTAAGACTGAACTTGTCGCTAAATTGGCCGACTGGTCTGCATTAAAGCAGCAGCAACTCCCTCAGGTATGGGCGAATTTGATTACTCAGTCTATTGAAACCGATACTCATTTCACTGGGGGTACAGGGTATATAAGCGGTACCAGCAACGATAATTTTCAAGCCACCAAACTGGCATTAAACTTTTTGCTGAAAAGTCAAAACGAACATCCCGTTAATGCATCTGCTTTAGAGCTTCATTTACAACAGCTAAATAACACGCCATTAATGGCAAAAAAGTGGCGCACACAGCTGTTGCTTGCACAGGAGTTAAATAACATTTCTCGACTGCTGAATACTTATTTAATCAACAACACCTGCAGTACACGCAAAGAAGAGGAGAGCATTGAGGTAATGCGAAATATCTTTAGAATATTCTTTGCGCAGCGTATTCAAACTGTTGCGGGGCAGCTAAACAATTATTATTACCAGCTGTCTCCTTTGGTGGAGCAACTTGCACAAGCACCACAGATGCCGACCGCATTTAATGAATACTTGCTGTTGCACAATACATTAAATTTTGAGGCATACACCGAAGCAATGCAGTCTCATATTCAAATATGGCAGCAAATATTTGAACGCTGTGACAATATTGCTGCGTTCGAGGCAAGTTTGTGACTTAAAAGGCAGTCAATAAGCCAATTATCTATAATATAGTTGATTAACTGGTGGAAAATGCTGCCTTTGCCTGGTGCCCAAAGCTAGTCTTGCATGGTATGCTTTTGATGCAAACAAGGATAAATGATCTAATGATGTACGACATACCCCACGTAGACCTAAGCACAAAAGTATCCAAGGTTGAATGGCAGACCAGAGTTGAGCTAGCTGCCTGCTATCGACTATTAGTCATGCATGGCTGGGACGATTTAATTTACACCCACGTATCGGCGCGTATTCCTGGAACTGAAGAGCTACTCATAAACGCATTTGGTTTAAGTTTTGAAGAGGTAACGGCCTCAAACCTCGTTAAAATTGACATAGACGGCAATATAATCGACCCTGATTCACCGTTTGAAATAAACCCAGCAGGCTTCACCATTCACAGCGCCGTTCACCATGCCCGCCCAGAGGATCAATGCGCTTTGCACCTGCATCATAGCGACGCGACTGCTGTGGCCAGCTCAAAAGAAGGTTTATTGCCATATAGCCAATACGCCGCATTTGCGCTAGCTAGCATGAGCTATCATCACTACGAAGGTTTAGCCGTTGATCACAACGAAATAATAAGTCTGCAGCAAGATTTAGGTAGCGCAAACTTTATGCTACTCAGAAATCATGGGGCCTTAACAATGGGGAAAACCATCGGTGACGCCTTTATGCACATGTACGATTTACTGCGTGCGTGCGAAATTCAAGTTAAATTACAGCATGGTGCTGGCGATGTTATAAATGTAAACCATAAGGTTATTCAAGGCATAAAAGCCCAAGCTAATATTGTTCACACGGGCCTAACTGGCGGCCAAAAAGCATGGCCCGCTATGATGCGCCGCGTGAAACGGGCCTACCCCGACTTTGACAAGTAGGCACCTCATATAGCAACAAACAAATACAGCGATTCAGCTTAACCCTTTACGATAAGAAGCATTTATGAAAATAACTCATGTAGAAATCTTCGATATTCACTGTCCTGAACGTCCGCCATGGAATCCAATATTTGTGCGAATATTTACCGACGAAGGCATTCACGGCGTAGGTGAGGCTGGTTTGGCATATGATTGGGGACACAGCGCCGCAGCCGCGATGATTAAAGAAATTGCAGAAGCGGTGTTAATAGGGTTTGACCCTTTCAAAACCGAACTATTATGGTCACGCATGTTACGCGAGAGCTTTTGGGGTTTAGGCGGCGGACCTGTTTTATATTCCGCCATGAGCGCAATAGACATCGCGCTTTGGGACATAAAAGGCAAAGCCCTAAATGTGCCTGTATACCAACTGCTAGGCGGCAAAACAAACGATAACCTGCGCACCTATGCCAGCCAGTTGCAATTTGACTGGAGCCAAGACTGTATAAAAATGCTCACACCTGATGACTATAAAAGAGCTGCCGCTAAGGCAATGGCTGAAGGTTACGACGCGGTAAAAGTCGACCCTATTGTGTATGACGCAAACGGCGACTCAAGCTTCAATAGGACTAATTTATTTACCCCCGCGCAAATGAAACTATTTGGCGACAGACTACGCGCTATCCGAGAAGAGGTAGGCGACAACGTAGATATTATTTTTGAGGCGCACTCCTTAATGGGCTGTGCATCGGCCATTCAAATGGGAAAAATAGTAGAAGAAGTCGGCTGCATGATGTTTGAAGAACCCGTAAGTTACCTAAATTCAGCGGTGCATAAAAAAGTAGCCGAGAATGTTAAGGTGCCAATCGCGGGCGGTGAACGTTTATATCACCGCTGGGATGTGCGCCCTTATTTTGAAGACCAGTCAATTGACGTACTCCAGCCCGATGTGGGCCTGTGCGGTGGTTTTACCGAATCAAAGAAAGTGTGTGACTACGCCGACGTATACGACATTCGCATTCAAGCCCATGTGTGCGGTGGTCCTGTCGCCACTGCGGCAGCTCTACAGTTAGAAGCCGCTATTCCTAACTTCCTTATACATGAACACCATACCTACGCCATAAAACATTGGAACCGCGAGCTGTGTTTACAGGACTATCAACCTGTAAACGGGAAGTTCAAGGTACCTGATTTGCCCGGTATTGGTATTGAATTAAATGATAAAATAGTGAAACGTTCGCCTATGGTCACGGTCAGATAACTTTTTACGTTTCACTTTACTCGATAAGATAAAGGGTAAAGTGACGTCTTTCTTAGGCAAACCCATATAGATCTTTTGCATTTGTGTTTAAGACCTTATCAAGCTCCAAGCCAATCTGCTGTGCGCACGCAATCATAAGCTCCCAGTAGGCAAAGTAACTCATTGTTAATGAGGTCAGCGGAAAGTTACTGGCTATCATCATTCGATCTTCTCCAAACAAATCCACAGTTGCACTTAGCACACTACAAACATGTTCTACCGTATACTGCCTGCTCGTCATTTCAAAGCCTGAGCATTTCACGTAGCATTTAGGCAAATGTGCAAACAAACGCATATTTTCTTTCCATAACCCAAAACTGCCAGAATCATTTTGTGGGGGTAATCCCGCATGATTAATCACTATTTTCAGCTCAGGCAGTGAATATAAAAGACTGATTACTGCTCGTATAAGAGCGGTGTTGGTAAAGTCTGCCTGAAACTCGAGTAACAAGCCTGCTTGGCTAATAAGAGACAAGTTTTGCATGATTTGCGCTTTTTGTTCAAACATGGGAGTGTGGGCATCGAATATATATCGAAAGCCACAAAGCGTTGGATAGCTTTTCATGCCGTCAAGCTGCAGTTGAAAAATGTTTGAATCAGCGCATATATCGATAAACCCAATCGTACTGAACTGCGTTAGAGGCGCTTGTGGATAAACCTGCGACTCTAACCAGTCAAGCTCATTTTTTGGATTTAGGTTGTCAAAACCCGCTTCAACATGAACGGCGCCCAAAAGCAAACAATGATCTGATACCTGCAAGCTGTCTGGCATTGTATTTTTGTTAATGAGTGCTTTGTCAGGCCAATGCGGCTGGTTTTGCGGCAAAAGCCAAGCATATTCACCTTGTGCTAAATCAAAAAAATGAACGTGTGGATCAATTATTTTGTGCATGGCATAAGCCTATAGTTGTGCGTTAAATTAGCCTGTAGTGTAGCCGCCGTCTATCGCCTGCAAACTACCGGTGATAAACGCGGCGTCATCCGATGCTAAAAATAGCGCCATTGCCGCAACATCTTCTGGCTGCCCTATTCTACCTAAGGGCTGCAATGCGGCTTCTTGAGCGTGAACCGCGGCTAAGTCAGCACCCGACTTTTTGCAGTACGCTGCAATGGCATTGTGGTAAAGCGGCGTTTCTATTGTGCCCGGGCACAGGGTATTAGCCCTAATATTGTAAGATGCATAGTCTAACGCGGTGGTTTTCGCCATAGACGCCAAAGCATGCTTGCTAAGATTGTAAATAAAAGAATTAGACTTGCCAATCGTCGATTGGTCTGACCCAATATATAAAATTACACCATTTTGCCGCTGTTTCATATGCGGTAAAACCGCTTGTGTCAGCAAATATGCGCCCTTTACATTGAGGTTTATTACCTTAGTAAAGTCAGATTCAGAGGTCTTTTCTATGTTGCCAGAAAAGTGCATACCCGCGTTTGATATTGCCACGTCTATTGAATAATCAGCGGCGATAGATTCAACACAGGCTCTGACTTGTTCATGTTTAGTGACGTCGCACCGGTGGTAATGCCCAACGTCGCCGTAGGTAATATCTAAGTTATGTATAGCATAATTAGCCGAATGAAAGCGTTTAGCAATAGCTAAACCAATGCCAGATGACGCACCTGTAATGATAAGCGTTTTTTTCATAGATTTCTTTTAAAGGGTTGACTAAGGTGTGTAAACTAAAACATTATAGTTTTTGTGAAAACACGTCCAGTAAACAATAGCAGCAGACTGAGTTTGATTCATTCAAATATCGCCAGCCAATCGTTTGTAGTCGTTTAATTAGCACTAAGCATATCAAATGACATAGCTAATTCAAAGAAGACCCATGCTTATCTTAGTTGACTATCTTTACTGCCCCTGCGATTAATACCCGACTGACTAACTTGCTTCTTTTCCATTTCCCGCTGACAGCTGATGCACAACTGCACGCCCGGTATCGCGACTCTCCTTAGCTCAGGAATAGATTTACCGCACTCCTCACAGTATTTTGCGCTCTCGCCTCGCGGCATTTTGCTTTTAGCAAAGGCCACTGCATCGATAACACTTGCGTCAATCTGATCTTGTACTGCGCCATCTTTCGCCCAACCACCAGCCATATTAATCTCCTATTAATTACCTGTCTCTCTTATCCTGCAATATTATTTTGCTGTTTAGCGTTTCTCGCAGTAGCGCTATGTAATAAACCTAGCCAGAATCATATATTGAGCATAGTGCCAGGCGTTGTCCGTAAATCGTAAAAGGATAAACATTTTTATCGAACTGCGAGTGCAACATTTTATGAATGAGCAAAATAAGTGCCAGAGTGATTTAAATAAATACTTAGCATTACACATTGGTTTAAATTTACTTTAAATAACGCTGGAACTAGTAACGCACACCACTAAGATTGAGCACTTATAGAACTTGTTTATGCCCAGATTGAGGTCGACTTTGAATAATGTAGAAAAGAAAGCGCAGTATTTTCAGCCTCATTAAATAAATTGTTCATAGTATTCTTTGATAATCCTGAAAAAACTACTCTAGCTCTGTAATTCTGACCCCCTATTATAAATTTTTAAGCTAAAAAATTTAGTTTAAGCAATAAAAACATAAACTTAAGAATTGGTTTGATTTGTGCACGCGCTTCAATACATATATCGAAACAAGCTGTTTCAAAATACAATAGGGCAAATAAGTTTATGAAAGTAGACACTATCATTATAGGAGCAGGAACGGCTGGCCGCTCAGCATTAAGGGAAGTTCGTCAATATACCGAAGACTTTTTACTCATTAATGATGGTCACTGGGGCACTACATGTGCTGCTGTAGGATGTATGCCCTCAAAAGCCTTAATTGAGGCTGCAAACGCATTCCACACTCGACATACATTTGACGAATTTGGTATTGAGGGAGCGGAGTCGGTCTATGCAAACATCCCTGCCGTATTCGCAAGAGTCAGGAAAATGCGCGATAATTTTGTAGAAGACCTAGAAGCTACACCCTACAAAATGGGTAAGCGCGCAATATCAGGCCGCGCGAAACTGCTGGGACCTAAGCATTTAGAAGTTAACGGTAAAAAGTTTGAAGCTCGCACAATTATTCTCGCGCCAGGTAGCAGCCCCATAATCCCTGAGCAGTGGCGTAAGTTTGAAGATCGCATATTGACCTCTGACACCATCTTTGAGCAAACCGACTTGCCAAAGCGTATTGCCGTCGTCGGACTGGGCGCTCTAGGCATCGAGATTATGCAAGCACTTGCGCGACTTGGTATCGATGTGGCGGGTTTTGGCTCTGGTGAAAGTCTAGCAGGCATTGACGACAGCCAAGTTTTAGCAAAATTTCGGCCTTTAATTGAAAAAGAAGTGCCACTGCACCTTGGTGCTAAAGCTGAGTTGGAAGAAGCAAATGGTGTAATACGGGTGACTGGTGCAGGGGGGAGTTTCGAGGCCGATGCCGTTTTAGTTGCCATTGGTCGACAGCCTAATATAAGTAATTTAGGTTTAGAAAATTTGGGTGTGAAACTTAACGATAAGGGCATGCCCGAGATTAACCCGCATACATTACGTATAGACCAGCTGTCTGTTTTTTTAGTAGGTGATGCAAACGGCCATCGCCCGCTATTACACGAAGCCTCTGACGAGGGTTCTATCGCAGGACGCATTGCTGCGCCTGATCACTCAGATTCAGGGTTATGCCGACGCACCGGCCTATCAATTGTATTCTGCTCTCCTCAACTTGCATTAGTTGGGCCACCATTATCACAGCTTGACGAAACATCTATTTCATCTGGCAGCGCTGATTTTTCTCAGCAAGCTAGGGCAAGTATGGCGCAAACTGCTGCTGGTATATTGCGCATTCACGCCGACAGTAAAACGGGCCGCCTTGTCGCCGCCGAAATGTGTATTCCAAGCGGTGAACATATAGCGCATCAATTGGCTCTTGCTATTGAGGGAGAAATGACTGTCGCTGACATGCTAGCCGCGCCATTCTATCATCCCGTGCTTGAAGAAGGCGTTCGTAGCGCACTGCGCGACCTTGCTAAAAATATTGATAGCGCAGGCGGAACCGATATGTCAAATTGCAAACCGATTGGTCACGATGCCTTGGATTAATGGATGTCTTTGATAAACCGATGGATATTGAACTTCCAACGCGCCACCTCAAATGGTGAACTTACAGTAAGATAAAAATTACCAATTCACTTTGATGCGCTCCTGCAATTCTATAGTCATGCGTTTATTTGCGCTGGGTTTCTTGCGACGCGTTTCGATTAGACCAATAACGCACTAATGACTTTTGCGCCACTACACCAAGCGCATCTTGATTGAGTGTCTCACTAGAACCCATAAAAATAAGCGCTAGCTCACTGTCAGTCATTGCTGTTGTAATCAAATTTACGGTATTATCAAGACTTTCACCGCCTTCAAGATATCTGACGTGGTGATCTGCATTCACGAGATGTCCATCTAACTCATTAAACCATTTCGTAAATACTAACTTAACCAACTCCCTATACCTTGGTTGATCACCGCCAAACACCACCATGAAAATATCCGCGCTGGACTTATCATACTTTTCGTACGCTGCGTCTAGCGCTTCAACAATATTGGCAATTTCGTCATCTGCTGCTTTCATCATAATGATAGAGAACACCGACTCCAGCTGCTTGCTATAGATTGCAAGCGCTTGGTATCTTACCGCCCCGTGCTGCTGTGTATCTACTATTAGTTCATCTGTTGCATCTGCTATTAACGCAAATGTGTCGTCAGCTAGTTCTTGCCTAAGTGTTTTAGTCCACTTTTTTATAGCAGAGATTGCGTCAGACAGCTTGTTTTGAGTAAGCTTGTAAAAGGCAGCTAATGTTGTGTGTACCGCCGCCTTTAAGGAATGATAGCGCTATTTGTTAATTAAGTGTTCATCCACTTTTTCGCCATTCATAATAAACAGGCGGCTGTCCATTCTCACAATAAGCATTACGCTGCCTTCTTTTATTCTTTGAACCGATTCTTGTTTGGCTAACTTATATCCCTTATAAAATGCTGATTTAAGACCGATAGATCATTTTCGCTAGGCTCCTGCTTTGAATCTTTTATTTTAATTGACATAAGACAGCTCTTGTAGGTGAATGCTCAAATAATTTGCAAGTGTCATAAAGTATCTTCACTAATGCAAAAAACGAACCAAAATAAGCTTCGCTTTGCCTTGTTTATCTAGGCGCACAGGTAACGCGACTTACTTGATCAAATGCCAAGTGCAGTAAAACAGAACAACTGATAAATAAGCGAACATTTAAGCATTTGGTAATCATAATGAGTAGGAATAGCGCAGTAGCTGTGTAAAAAATACTTAGTAATAAGGGCTTACGTGGTTAGCAGCTATCTGAAAAAAAGAGCCACTGGGTGCGCAGATAGTCATGGAAGCGTGTTTTGCTTAAGTCCAAGCGGCCATTTTTCTAAAGGAATTTTCAAATAACAGCGGTATTTGATCGCTGTTCGACGAATGCAAGCACAACACCTTAAGCAAAATGAAGTTAACGGTTAGAAAGATTTACAATCTTTATTTAATAACTGGCATAACATCAACAAACAATGTTGGGATGCTGACTGCACGCTACATACAAAATTTTCTTCAAATTAGCTATTAATTGTTTGCATACCGTTTGCAGAGCAAAAAATTTAGTGTTTAACAATTTTAAGATATCTCTACAAGCCTAATAAATATTGGTGCGTCTACCCAGACTCGAACTGGGGACCTCTACCATGTCAAGGTAGCGCTCTAACCAACTGAGCTATAGGCGCACATTTATGCTTATATGCGGTGTAAAAGAGGATTTTACACCTTCGCTGACTGAACCAAGCCAACGGCGCGTATAATAGCTACCAAGGCCGTGATAGGCAAGTGCTTTTTTACATTAGCGTTGTAAGTTTATAGGTTTAATGAACTGGCCAGGCTCACTGTGTTCAACAACGTTTAAAAAATGTTCAGCAAGTCTGTCTGACTCCTTTATAACGCGTGTCCAATAGGCAATGCGTTCTTGCGCAGGTATCTCAGTGAAATCCTTTCTGTCAGGTATTTTTGCATAGGGTAATTTGGCGACAAATTCATCGCTTGGGGCTATTAGCAAAACATTATCATAGCTCTTAGGATGACATGCGCGAGACTTTAAGGATTTATCAAACCAGCCCGGTGTCGGTGTCGCATAAAAGTGTGGATAGAGTACTAAGTTGGGCGTGTCTATTTTCATGTCAAAATGGTAATCAATAATACCGCCGTCTCTAAATGTGCCATTTGGCACGCCCGCTATATTTTTAACGCCTTCAATAACCGCCGGGATTGAGCCTGAAGCCATTAGACAGTCCAAAAAGTTTTCTGGCGTTAACAATCCCTGTTCAGTCTTTATCGGATTTTTTTCACTGAAGGCAAAGCCTTTCTTATTAGATGAAAATATCACGCGCGTAAAGCTGCTCGCGAGCTTTCTTCGCGATAGTGCATTTCGTCCTGCCGCAAGCGCAAGCCCAGCGAGCTGCTTAAGCTTTTTTTCAGACGCGGTTAAACCATGACACCTCGCCACCACTATATGTAGCGATTTAGTATTTGAGGCTAGTACTTCTTTCACGCCGTTTTTACCTACCATAAAATCGAGTAGCTCAATTCCTTTTTGGGTAATTTCTTTAACGCTCGGTTCTTCAGAATACACCAAGGTAGAGTAGCAATCGGCTAGGCGAGTAATAGCCGCACAAGGGTCGTCTTGGGCGAAACATGTTGCCCTAAAGGCTCCTGCTGAACTTCCAATAATATCCACATGCTGAGGTGATTTATGCATAAATTCATTGAAAACGACTTTATCTAAACCCGCCAGCACAAACCATTTAGGGCCGCCGCTTGCGCCTAAAAACGCGCTAAACATGCTGGGCGTTAACCCTTCAGCTTGGATTCTGGCCATGGCGGTTTTGCCAGCATAAAAAGATAGGGCCTGCATATTAATGTTCTTCCAATAGTGTAGTCTTGGCAGTATGTGAATTATTTCATTGAAATTCAAATAAATACACCTAATACTACTTAATAAGCGTTAATCGAATGTATATTAAGCACTTGATATTTGCTATATTTTTCATTAACTTAGTGGACAACGCACTGGTAACACACAAGCTTATCCACAGCTTTAGTGGATAAACATGAGCATAATGCAAGAAAGAGGAAAGACATTTGCTTAAGCAAACACTAAAAGTGCTAAAAGAGACATTCGCCATTCATAGCCTAGATGTTGGCAGTGAAATTCCATCAAAGGTCCTACAGTGCTCCCTATTTTTTATTGGCAAAACGCTCGACGAACTGTCTATTGTAGCGCCACAGTCACTTTCTATTGACGCCTTAGAGTCTGATCTGGACTGGCGAGCGCTTGAAGTCCTTGGGCCACTTAATCTTTCATTAGTGGGAATAATGGCTGAAATTAGCAGTGTGCTAGCAAAAGCCCAAGTGAGTGTATTTATAGTATCTACCTTTGACACTGATATTATATTGCTTAAAGAGAATCAGCTAAAGACAGCCAAAGAAGCGTTGATACAAGATGACTACAGGATAACTACTTAGGAACTTAACTAATAAATGACACAAACTTTTTTGACGCACCTTTTTCATGTTAATTAACACATTGATTTAAAACTGAGAAGTAAAAATATGCTCACAATGTACGGTATACCGAACTGCGACACGGTTAAAAAGGCCAAAAAGTGGCTAGCATCCGCAGATATTAAATACACCTTTCACGACTATAAAAAGCTCGGCGTACCTCGCGGCATTATTGAGGCAAGCATTGCTGCAAGTGGCATCGACACAGTGCTTAATAAACGCGGTACCACCTACCGTAAGCTATCAGATGAAGAAAAGTCGATAGTGGATGCGCAAAATGAAGATAACAGCGCTGTTCTCGATTTGCTGTGCGAGCATTCTTCACTTATCAAGCGCCCTCTTTTGGTCAAGCAATCCAGCGACACTGGTCAGGTCATTATAGTAGGCTTTAACGACAGTGCTTATCAGGAGTTTTTATATGGTGCTTGATGTTATAGACGTCACCAAATTATTAGTGGCCCGAGCTTCGGTAACACCAAACGATGCAGGTTGCCAAACATATTTGAAAGAACAATTGGCCGCACAGGGCTTTGTAAATGAAACCATGGTGTTTGCCGACACCACAAACCTTTGGGCGCGGCGCGGTGCTGCCCAGCCTGTATTTTGTTTTGCAGGCCATACCGATGTTGTGCCAACAGGCCCTATCGAAAGATGGCAGTTTGACCCGTTTACACCTACCGAACATAATGGTTTTTTATACGGGCGCGGCACTGCCGACATGAAAGCGTCAATAGCCGCTATGCTGGTGGCAACACAAAAATTTGTGCAGGACTACCCTGATCATAAAGGCTCAATTGCTTACCTAATTACTAGCGACGAAGAAGGTCACTTTATAAATGGGACAACCAAGGTGATTGACACCCTAGAAGCGCGCCATGAAAAAATAGACTACTGTATTGTAGGTGAGCCCTCGAGCACTAACGTAACTGGGGATGTTATTAAAAATGGCCGCAGAGGGTCATTAACTGCAAACTTAAACGTTAAAGGCATGCAAGGACATGTCGCCTACCCGCATTTAGTCGACAATCCTATTCACGCACTTGGGCCTGTTATTGCTGAGCTTGTGAATACTAAGTGGGATGAAGGAAATGATTTTTTCCCTGCCACCAGTATGCAAATATCAAATATAAGTGGCGGTACAGGTGCCACTAACGTAGTGCCGGGCACCGCGAGTATGGTTTTCAATTTTCGCTATTCTACCGAGCTTACGTTCGAATGTATCCAAGAGCGCGTTTATTTTATACTCGAAGGTCTCAAAGTTAATTACGACATACAGTGGACGTATAATGGCCTGCCCTTTTTAACTGAACCTGGCGTGCTGGTAAACGCGGTTGTTAAGAGTATTCAAGAGGTATGCGGCATTCAAACCGAATTATCCACAGCCGGCGGTACTTCCGACGGTCGCTTTATTGCCCCAACGGGTGCTCAAATAGTTGAGCTAGGACCTGAAAACAACACTATTCACAAAATAGACGAGTGCGTTAATATCGCCAATGTTATTACGCTGGAGAAAGTGTATTACCAAGTATTGGTCAACTTGCTTACATGAACGCATTTAACAGCAGGGCAAATGAAGTAATGGGTCTTAGTGAAGCTCATTTAGTGCCAATAGGCAATAATCACTTTTTGCATAAGAACGTGGCGCTACCCTTTATTGAGATGCAGGACGCTGCGGCCACACAGCATATTGATATGCAAATATGCAGCAGCTTTCGTAATTTTGATAAACAACTATCGATTTGGAATCGCAAATTCTCAGGTGAGCTGCCGCTGTATACTTTGCAAAATACAGAGCTGCTGGCAAGTGAGTTAAGCGAGCAAGAAAAGATTCACGCTATCATGCTATGGTCGGCATTGCCGGGCGCCAGCCGTCATCATTGGGGCACCGATTTTGACGTATACGATCGCGCATCGGTTCATGCTCAAAAGCATAAGTTGGCCTTAATACCCAGCGAGTACGAAAATGGCGGACCATGCGAAAAGCTTTCTAAGTGGATTATTCAATACGCTTCACAATTTGGGTTTTATTTGCCCTATGCCAACTACGTGGGCGGCGTTGCTCGGGAGCCTTGGCATTTATCGTACAAAAGCGAAGCGACAAGCATACAAGAAGGCTTTGTCATTGATGAACTGTATTCACAGCTTGAGCAGGCTGATATACTAGGAAAAGAACTTATTTTGCAGCAGTTGCCCCGCCTCGTGAAGCAATATACATTTAATTTAGGGCCATGAATTTATGACAGGATACACATATGCAGCTTAGTACCACGTGGATTATCATTATTATAGTAGTCGTATTAGCCATCATCATTAGTAATATTATGCTGCTTATACAAAGCAATAAGCCTTTTGTTTTTCCCGATTCGTATGAGAAAACAGAAAAACAAAAATTAGAAGATGCAAGAAAAGAAGAGGAATCGTCAACTAAGTAGACCTTCCTAAACGATAGAAAAAGCGTTTATTTAAATAGGCTTTACGCTGTTTTTACCGCTATTCAATAGGCAAAAATACTGTAAATGCACTTCAACGCTTAGCCTATTCGCACGGCGGTGCCACTAATGCTGACCATAAGCATACTGCCTTTTTGCCCGACCACTTCATAATCTAAATCGACGCCAACAATAGCGTTCGCGCCTAATTGCTGAGCCTCATAGCTTAGTTCTTCAAATGCAACACGCCTGGCTTTGGTTAACTCTTGCTCGTATGCACCCGATCGCCCGCCAACAATATCGCGGATAGAGGCAAATAAATCCTTAAATAGATTAGCGCCCATAATAGCTTCACCAATAACAACGCCATAATAGGCCTGTATAGGTTTACCTTCGATTGTATGTGTTGTAGTAATAATCATTACTTATCCTTTGTTTTAAGCTTAATGTTATTTAATTGGCTGTCGCATATACTGAATTAGTGATTGAGCGGCGCAGCAAGGCTATTAGCGCCTTTTTTTTATCACTGGCATAAACAATCGCATGGCCTCGGCCCCAAATAGGCCCTGGCCATGCATCATCGTACTCGAATCGCGCTACATGATGAATATGTAACTGTTTCACCATGTTGCCTAAGGCAGCGATATTCAATTTAGTGGGAAAAAAGCAGTTTTTAAGCACAGCACTTAGGATATTCGAGGCTTTCAGTACCTCTATTTGCTGTTCAAACGATAGGTCATCAAGCTCGCTGCAGTTATTAATTTGTGGGATCAGGATAAGCCAAGGGTATCGACTGTCATGGCTCAATCTTATTTGACTTAAGCCAATTACAGTCACCAAGCTTGAATCCTGTGCCAAGCGGCTATCAAGTTTAAAGCGCATAGGGAATAACCGTTAGCAGCGCGCGTTGACCAATGGCCACGTTCGCATTAGGAAACACAATGGCTTCACCGTCGTGCTGGGCACGATATTCACAGCCTGTTTCACTGGCAATTAAGGCCCCTTTTGAAAAGGTTTCGAAGTTAGCAATGTTGTCGTCAAAATGAAGTGCAAAGTCGCTATGGTGCTTGTTTATAACTTGATTAACATTAAAGATGTCCATATTACACTGACCGAAATCAGGCAGATTTACGTCAGGCTTAGTTAATAGCTCGGTGAGTGTCGCCATAAACGCTGTAAATTTTGACATGTCGTTTTGACCAAACGGCATCACTGTGCCTAGTTCAACCGTGAAAGCATTAGCATTATGATTTAACGATGAGTAATAGCTAAATGTGGTGGTGGGCGACTGCGACAGTAATATTGTATTTACGTCGCACGCAGACAAGAAAGCGAGCTGTTGTTTAGAATAAGGTTTGCCGTGTAAAAACGGATATACCGCAAACTTTTCATTTTTTGAAGGACGAATAGCGGTATGTAAGTCATAGTGAATTCGATCGGCAGTCTCACTGGCTGCGCTAAAAAAATCATCCACAATACGCATTATTTTGGTAGCTCTTAACCCTTCAATGCTTGTTGATGACTGCTCTTTGCTGAAAAGCCTATTCAGGTTTTCTTCGATAAAACGTTGGGCACTTGGCATTGAGTCAAGGTTGCCAAAGATAAAGAGCACACGATGATCTGTCTTTATTTTCTGATTAACTAAATCGTTTACAAGTTGATTGCAAATTTCTATAGGCGCAGTTTCATTGCCATGAATGCCGCACGACAGCACGATGCTTTTACTAGTAGGTGATTTGTTATTGTGATTAAAAGCAACAATGCCATCGGCTAAGAGGCACATAGATATCCCATTATCAAACGTGAATTCTGCCCCATGATTTTCACTCGTATACTGTAATGAAAACTGCAGAAAATCGGATTGAATTACACTAAGAAGGTTTTCATGACTATAATTTTCATAAGATTTTTTTGCTAATTGCATACCGTTGACTACACCCATTCATATATTATTCCATTAATATAATAACAGTTTTAGCCGACTTTTTGGTGCTATTGGTGAATAATATATTGAAAATTAACGACCTTAAGCATGGCCAAAACCGTATCCGTTTGTAGCGCTTCAGAAAATAAAAAGCCTTAAAGTCGGCAATAAAACAGGTGCCCTCTACCAACATAGGCGTTTTAAAATAATTGTATAAACGAGCATGCTCATTGCGCAAGCTTGTCTAAGTTGCTGTGTGGGTGAATGTAACACCGAAAATATCAGCGCTGACACGCTCTATCGATTTAGAGTTTCATTAAAATGTTTCGTTAATTTTACACTCATAAAAAAGGTAACAATCCTAGCGATCGAGTTTTAATAAAATACGCTTCTATGTCTTATCAGAGATTGTTGATATATCTTAAACAAAAAACCGGGTAACCGGTTTTTTTGTTCTTACTATACTTTAATATAAGCCTTAGCTAGGCTACACCTTACATGTGTCAAGTTTCCAAATACGGTCCACATATTCTTGTACCGATCTATCCGAGGTGAACTTACCCATTTTAGCGGTGTTTAGAATGGCCATTTTTGCCCATCGATCTTTATCTTTATAAGCTTTGTCGAGTGCTTCGTTAGCTTTACTGTATGACTCAAAATCGGCAAGCACTAAGTAAGGATCACCGCCTTCTAGCATGCTGCGTTTTAAGCTCGACAGCGCTCCTGGCTGTTCTGGTGTAAAGTAGTCTGTATCAAGCCAGTCAAGTAGCGCTTTTATTTCGCTATTATTATAGTAATAATCATACGGCTTGTATCCGGCTTTGTTAATGGCCGCTACTTCGTCTACCGTTTTACCAAAAATAAAGATATTCTCTGCGCCAACTTCTTCTGCAATTTCAATATTCGCACCATCTAGCGTGCCAATGGTGACCGCGCCGTTTAGGGCAAGTTTCATGTTGCCAGTACCCGAAGCTTCTTTACCCGCGGTTGAAATTTGCTGAGATACGTCTGCAGCGGGGATCATTTTCTCCGCTAGCGACACACGATAATTTGGCAAAAATATGACTTTAATCTTATTGTTTATGCGCTTATCGTTATTTATTTTATCCGCAACTTTGTTAATTGCATAAATAATCGTTTTCGCAAGAGTATAGCCAGGCGCTGCTTTTGCACCAAAAATAAACACTCGCGAATGCATGTCGTAACTAGGATCTTTAAGCAGGCGCTTATACAAAGCCATAATATGTAGAAGGTTAAGGTGCTGACGCTTGTACTCATGTAAGCGCTTTATTTGGACGTCAAATATAGCTTTAGTGTCTACCGCTATGCCGGTAATCGCCTTTATTTCCTTAGCTAGGGCTTCCTTATTTTTTTGCTTTACCTTCATAAACTGATTTTGGAAGGTTTTGTCGTCGGCAAAGACTGACAACTTGTCTAACTGCGTCAAATTTACCGGCCATTGGTCGCCAATTTTCTTGGTGATTAATGCTGATAATAGAGGATTACACGCTTTTAACCAGCGCCTTGGCGTCACGCCATTAGTTACGTTAGTCAGTTTATTTGGATAAAGTTGATCAAATTCAGGAAAGAGGTTTTCTTTGACT
The DNA here is from genome assembly GCF_001756615.1 of Glaciecola punicea. NCBI lineage: Bacteria > Pseudomonadati > Pseudomonadota > Gammaproteobacteria > Alteromonadales > Alteromonadaceae > Glaciecola > Glaciecola punicea. The sequence goes on along the minus strand of NZ_LZXY01000001.1, from coordinate 3,432 downwards.
AATTTAGAATGGATCTGAGCAACGCCGTTAACCTTAAACGAACCAATTACCGAGAGATTACCCATTCGGACCATTTTTTCATCAGACTCTTCAATAATTGACAACTTCGCTTTCATCACATTATCGCCGGGCCATTTCTTTTCAAGCTCTTGCATAAAACGATGATTAATCTCATAGATAATTTCTAGGTGACGCGGTAATATTTTTTCAAGCATGCGCACAGGCCAACGCTCTAACGCTTCAGGCAACAAAGTGTGATTTGTATAGGCGAAGGTTTTAGATGAAATAGCCCATGCGGTATCCCAATCAAGCTCTGCTCGATCAACCAATATGCGCATTAACTCAGGAATTGCGATGGCTGGGTGCGTGTCATTTAATTGAATAACAACTTGCTCAGAAAAGCGCGTCCAATCGTCGCCATGGGCGCGCTTATAACGGCGAATAATGTCTTTTAAAGAACACGCGCTGAAAAAATATTGTTGAATAAGACGCAGCTCTTTACCAGCTTCGGTCTCATCATTTGGATACAAAACTTTAGATATTGTTTCGGCCTGAATGTTTTCGCGCTGAGCGTCAACATAACCTCCGGCATTAAATACATCCCAGTTGAAATGACTAGATGACTGACTTTGCCATAAACGCAACACATTTACCGTATTGCCGCCGTAACCCACTACCGGAATATCCCAAGGAACTCCTTTTACGATAGAGCCTGGGTGCCACTCTTTTTGAATATTCCCATTGCTGCCATATTTGGTTTCAACATAGCCGTATAACGGTACTTCTTGAGTAGATTCTGGCCGACAAATTTCCCACGGATTACCGTAGTCTCGCCAGCTGTCCGGACGCTCTATTTGCGCACCTTTTTTTATTTCCTGCCTAAACAATCCATTTTCATAGTGAATACCATAGCCAATTGCTGGAAGTTCCATTGTGGCTAATGAGTCAATAAAACAGGCGGCTAAGCGACCTAAACCACCGTTACCGAGGGCCATGTCAGGCTCTTCTTCAAGCACATCGCTTATATCAACGCCTAACTCTTTTAGCGCAGCGTCTGCAGTTTCAAATAAGCCGAAGTTATGCATGTTGTTTGACAATAAACGACCCATTAAAAATTCAGCAGAAAAGTAATGCACCGCGCGCGTGTCGTTCATATAGTGCGTTTTTTGAGTGGTACGTAATCTGTTAAGCACAAGCTCTTGAATTGCCGCGCTGGTGGCCTTGAACCACGCGTGATTGTCGGCCTTGTTCTCGTCGGTGCCTAAGGTTGAATGCAAGTGCGATATTACCGATGCTTTGAAGGCTTTTTTATCTAATTTGGTACTATAGGAATTCTCTGATTGACTCGCGTGGTTTGCTTTTGTTGTTGCTGGCTTTCTAAGCTTTGCTGCCGCTTTTATTGGTGTTGTGATGTTTGAATCTGTTTGACTACTCATAAATACCCTGAAAAAGAAAAAACATCCCATAATTTTATTATAGATTTCTCTTCAACTCTACAATGTAGCGCTAATAAAACAAGTCAAACGTTAAAAACCTGTTAATTTTTAATACTATTTCGATATATATAAATTTTAATCCGCTTTGTTTTACATATTTACAACATTATGATAGCTATTAATATACATTTAGCTATTAAATAGCCTTTGCAACTAATGCCTCAGCCTCACTAATAATGTTCTGCAAATGAGTTTCACCTTTAAAACTTTCTGCATAAATTTTATACACGTCTTCAGTGCCTGAAGGACGCGCTGCAAACCAGCCGTTTTGCGTACTCACCTTGATACCACCAATAGGCGCATTATTACCAGGTGCATGAGTTTGCACATTGATAATGCTCTCGCCCGCCATCATCGTAGCAGCAATATCACTTACCGTTAATGATGACAACTTTTGTTTTTGCATTAAGCTCGTAGCGACATCTATTCTGGTATAGCTTGGTTCACCGAAGTCTTTGGTAAAGTCAGTGTAATGTTCACCCGGATCTTTGCCTGTCACAGCGGTTATTTCAGCGGCTAAGAGGCTTAATATGAATCCGTCTTTGTCGGTTGCCCAAGTTTCACCGTTGCGACGTAGAAAGATGCCGCCTGCAGATTCTTCACCGGCAAAGGCAATCGATTTATTGACTAAGCCATCAACAAACCATTTAAAGCCTACGGGCATTTCCAGCAAATTACGCCCAAGCCTGCCAACTACCCTGTCAATCATACTACTAGACACTAAGGTTTTACCTATGCCCAAACTCGCAGACCACTGCGGCCGATGCTGACATAAATAGTTAATAGCAACCGCCAAGTAATGATTAGGATTCATTAAGCCACTTGATTTGCACACAATGCCGTGACGGTCAAAGTCGGGATCGTTGCCAAAGGCAATATCAAACTCATCTTTGAGCTTTATTAAGCCCGACATGGCAAATGCAGATGAACAGTCCATGCGTATTTTGCCGTCTTTGTCGCAGGGCATAAATGCAAAACGCTGGTCAATCGATTTGTTGACCACTTTTATATCAATATTATAGCGTTCACTGATCATATCCCAATAGTGAATACCCGAACCGCCAAGGGGATCGGTGCCTAAACTTAGGCCAGCGTTAGCGATAGCCTGCATGTCTATAACATCGGACAACTGCGCAACATAGTCTATTGCGAAGTTAGTCGTGCTCACAAAGTTTGATGCCATCGCTTTGGTGATAATATGCCGTTTCACGGGCAATTTATGATTAAGTATTTCGTTTGCGCGGTTTTGAATTTGAATGGTTACAGCGCTTTCGGCTGGACCGCCGTGCGTTTGATTATATTTAAAGCCGCCATCTGCAGGCGGATTGTGCGAAGGGGTAATCACCACACCATCAGCAAGATTAGATAAACGCCCTTTGTTGTAAGATACAATCGCTTGAGAAATAACTGGTGTGGGGGTGTATTCATTGTTTTCTTGAATAACTAGCGACACTTCGTTTGCGCTAAACACTTCTATTGCAGTGACAAGTGCAGGCTCTGACAGTGCATGCGTGTCTTTGCCAATAAAAAGCGGACCCGTAATATTGTTAGCCAATCTATACTCGGCTAAGGCTTGGCAAATAGCCGCTATGTGGGCGTCGTTAAAGCTGCTTTTAAATGCACTTCCTCTGTGACCTGATGTCCCGAAGCTTACCGCTTGGCTTGGATCGCTCATATCTGGCTGTAAGCTATAATAATCACTGGTTAATTTAGCCACATTAATTAGCTCGCTTTGTTGAGCTTGTTTTCCTGCATTAGGATGTGTTGACATGATTAATTTCCTTATAAAACTTATACACAAATATAGTCCTGCAGCGCAAATATCTGAACAGGGACTTAAAGCGCGGTATGAAAAGGTAGCCGCAATCAAAAAACTCACTATGCGCAGGACATGGATTACCTTGGCGATAGCAGTGATTAGTTTACGCAAAAAAAA